>CAVIKW010000026.1:0-20752 GCA_963643375.1 Flexilinea sp.
TGTTATCTGGTCTCTGGTCTCCGGTCTCTCTTCACCGGTCTCCGGTCTCTTTTCACTCAACTCCTAACTCCTCCCTCCTCACTCCTAATTCATTTCCCCCTTGGCACGGTTGTTGCAAAAATAATATTTGCAAATATAATATATGTATGGTATTGAGTAGAAAAATTCTGCTCTGTTGGCATTTAATCGGGCAATATCGATAGGTGAACATTATGCGAATCGCGATGATCGGACATAAAAGAGTTCCTTCCAGAATCGGGGGTATTGAAGTTGTCGTATCCGAGCTGTCTAAACGTATGGCGGCGTGGAATCACTCCGTGATGATCTATAATCGATATTACGGCGGGGAGAAGCTCACGGAATGGGAAGGCTGCGATATCAGCGAAGTCCCAACGCCGTCTCAGAAGAAAAAGTGGAGCGCGATGGTGTATTCGCTGCGGGCGACGCTGCGCGCGATTCGACAGAATTACGACGTCTTCCACTTCCACGCCGAAGGTCCCTGCGCGATGATACCGCTCGCGAAGATGCGCCATAAGACTTGCGTGGCGACCATTCACGGTCTGGACTGGCAGCGGGCGAAGTGGGGCGCGTTCGCATCGTGGTACATCAAATTCGGTGAAAAAATGGCGGCGAAGTACGCCGACCGCGTCATTGTCCTTTCCCGCGGGGTGCAGCAGTATTTTATGAATACCTACGGCCGAAAGACGACATTCATCCCGAACGGGGTTGAGAAGCACGCTCCCCGCGAGGCGAACCTGATCAAAAAAGAATTCGGCCTGGAGAAGGACGGCTACGTCCTCTTCCTCGCGCGGATCACGCCGGAGAAAGGCCTCCACTATCTGCTGGATGCCTACGCTCAGGTGATGACGGACCTTCCGCTGGTGGTCGCGGGCGCGTTGGAGCCGGAGACCGAGTATATCACGAAGATCAAGCAGATGGCCGAGGCGGATTCCCGCGTGAAGCTGATCGGATTCGTCCAGGGCGAGATGCTTGAGGAGCTTTATTCCAACTGCCGGCTGTACGTCCTCCCCAGTGAGGTCGAGGGCATGCCGATGAGCCTGCTGGAGGCGATGAGCTTCCGTGCGCCCTGCCTGGTGAGCGACATTCCGGAGAATAAGGACATCGTCCCGGACTACGCCTCGCTGTTCAACAGCTCCGACACCTACGACCTGAAGGAAAAGCTGAATAAGATCCTTTCGGCACCGGTGAAGCGTTTCTCCGAAGAGGAAGTGGCACAAATGCTGAAAAACTATGACTGGGATGAAATCGCGCGCAAGACGCTCCAGGAATATGTATCGGCAAGACATATCTAAATTCGCCCGTCGAAGCAGTATGAACGAAATGGGGCATTGGTTGAAACAGAGAATATCGGACGGACGGAGACATAATGGAAGAGACTAATTTAATGAACAAGAGCACCTACGACAATCTGAATCGCGTGGTGGACTTCTCGCAGGTCCTGCTGTCATACCACACGGATGACTCTGTGCAGCACTTCGAGCAGGTGAAGACCTACACCAAGATTCTCATCACCTACTACAACCGTCTGTATCCCGAGAAGGCGATCGGCCGGGATGAATTCGATTACATCCTGCTCGGCGCGGAGCTTCACGACATCGGGAAAATCTCCATCGCCGATGAAATTCTGACCCGCAAAGACAAGCTGAATACGGACGAATACGAGAAAGTCAAGCAGCACACCGTCAACGGCGCGGGCATTATCAAGAGCCTCACCGACATTTACAAACTCGGCGATGGCGGCAAGCTGATGGAAGACATCTGCATGTACCATCACGAACGCTACGACGGCACCGGCTACCCCAAGGGACTCAAGGGCGACGAAATCCCCTTCCCGGCGCAGATTGTCTCCGTCGGTGAAGTCTATTCCGCCCTGACGGAAGAGAACTATAACGCCGCCATGACGCACGACGAGGCCATTCAGGAGATCCTCGACGGCAAATGCGGCACCTTCAACCCGGTGCTGGTCGAATGCCTGAAAGCCGCCTCCGGCGACCTTTCCGACGCGCTGTGCGTGAAGAACAACATGAAGCGCCTCGGTATCCTGCAGAAGCTGGATATCACCCACCGCTCCTTCTATTGGAAAGTCAAGCGCGCCTTCGACATCGTGTTCTCGCTGGCGGTGCTGATTCTGCTCTCCCCGCTTTACCTGCTGATCGCGCTGGCGATTGTCATTGACGATCCCAAGGGCGGACCTTTCTATCAGCAGACGCGTTTGGGACGGCACCGGAAGCCGTTCGGGATGTATAAATTCCGCACGATGATCAAGGATGCCGACAAGATGCAGGCGGAGCTGATGAAGATGAACGAGAAGGACGGCCCGGTCTTCAAGATCGCGAAAGACCCGCGGATCACCCGCGTCGGCCATATACTGCGCAAAACCGGTTTGGATGAGCTGCCGCAGTTCTTCAACGTGCTGAAGGGCGATATGTCCATCGTCGGCCCGCGCCCGCCGCTCCCGAACGAAGTCGCGCAATACTCCCGCTACGATGAGATCCGCCTCTCCGTCACGCCGGGCATCACCTGCACCTGGCAGATTCAGCCGAAGCGCGACTCCATCGGCTTCGACACCTGGATGGATATGGACGTCACCTACATCGCCACGCGTTCGCTCGGCAATGACATCATGATCATTTTGAAAACCATTCCGTCGATTCTGTTGAGAACGGGAAGCTAAAGGGGGCTGAGAGATATGGTATTAAATGTCGTAACCGCGGTCGTAAGCCTGGCCTGTCAGCTTTTGATCAATTTCTGGCTGTCGCCGTATCTTGTCTCGCATATCGGTATTGAGGCGAACGGTTTCGTCTCACTGGCGAATAACTTCGTCACCTACGCGAGCCTGATCGTTACGGCATTGAACAGCATGGCGTCGCGCTTCATCACCATCGCGTACGCCCAGAAGGATGTCAAGAAAGCCAACCTCTATTACAACTCGGTCTTCTGGGGCAACCTGATCATCGTGGCGGTGCTGCTGCTCCCCGCGTCGATCCTCTGCTTCTGGCCGGATAAGTTCATCACCGTCCCGCCCAACCTGCTGAACGATGTGCGGATCCTTTTCGCGATGGTGTTCATCGCCTTCTTCCTCAAAACGGGTTTCCCGAACTGGGACTGCGGCACCTACGTCGCGAACCGCCTCGACCGTGACAACATCCCGAATATCATCATCCAGATTGTGCGCTGCGCCTTTCTGGTGCTGGTTTACACCCTGCTGAAGCCGCATGTTTACTACATCGGCGTCGCGGGCGTTCTGGTGTGCGTGATGCAGCTGATCGTCGCCCACTGGAACATGCGCACCTTCGTGCCGGAAATGCGCGTCTCCTTCGGGAAGAACGGCATCCTCTGCTCGAAAGCCGCGCTCACCGAGCTCGTCAGCGCGGGCATCTGGAACTCCATTTCCAGCATCGGCAACATCCTCATCGACGGTGTTGACCTGCTCGTCTGCAACCTCCTGTTAGGCGCGACCCCGATGGGCATCGTCGCCGTCTCCAAGACCCTGCCCAGCTGCATCACCCAGTTCGCGAACAGCATCCGCTGGGCGTTCCTGCCGCAGCTGACCTTGAATTACGCCTCCGGAGACCATGAAAAGACGAAGAAGGACATGCACATCTCCATGCGCGTCCTCTGCTTCATCGTGACCATCCCGCTCGCGATCATCATCGCGGTCGGCACGGACTTCTATAAACTGTGGATGCCGTCCCAGGATCCGCAGCTGCTTTACATCCTCTCGGTCCTGGCCTCCATCACCTTCGCTTTCACCGGCAGCAGCTACCTGCTGACGAATGTCTTCACCGTCACCAACACGGTCAAGGCGAACTCCATCGCCCGCATCATCACCGGCGTGGTCTCCATCTGCGTCACGGTGGCGATTGCCAAATTCACGAATTACGGCATTTACGCTGTCGCCTGCGTCAGCTCGATTATGGGCATCCTGCGTGAGATCATCTTCACCCTGCCCTACGCGGCGAAAGCGCTTGGCTTCGAAAAGCAGTTCTTTTTCAAAGAAATGCTCGCCAATATCATCTGCGCGGCTATTCTTACCGCCGTCTGCTGCCTGATCCGCCGCTTCATGCCCGCGGGTACCTGGCTGCAGCTGGTGGTGACCTGCGCGGTCATGGGAATCGTCGCGGTGGTGCTGAACTACTTCATCCTGTTCCGCAAGAATGAACGCAGCACCGTCCTGAGCATGGTCCGCGCCAAGCTCAAGATCTGATGCCCGGAGCGGCGTGCCCGCTTCGCAGAGGAAGATTGCTTATGAAGAAACGTTTGATCCTTTTATCTGTACTCATGGCGCTGCTGATAACGGCTGTGTCCGTGCGCGCGGATGTCCCGAGCCCGGCCTTCTCCAGCTGCGAAATCTGGGCCACCGGCGTGGTCAGCTATAACCAGGATTCGGGATTCGGCACGAGTGTGGCATCCACGCCGATGCTGCTCTATGCCGCGAAGGGGACGACGATTGAATTTCCCGAGGGCAGCTACAAGATCACGCTGACCTTTTACGACAAAGACGGGCTGTTCCTCTCCCAAAGCGAATGGACGCAGCCGTCTTATTCCGCCGCGGAGGACACGTATTACCGCGTCCAGCTCACCGGGACGGAGGCGCTCTCCGAGGAGACGTTCAAGTCGCTGAACAGCTTCGCGCGCAAGAATTACAAATCCGCGGAGCAGTATCCCTCGACGTATGAGTCCACGAAGCTCATCAATAACACCTTCATGTTTTACCCCACAGGCATCCAGGACGGCATCCTCGTCGGCGATGAGCTGTGGATGTTTGTTTCTTCCACCCTGGGCGGGAACGAACAGATCATTTACAAAGTCAACCCGAAGACCGGCGAGGAGTACGACGCCGGCGCGCATGACCTCGGCCATTGCAACACGGTGGACTACCTTGAAGAGAACGACACCCTGGTGACGATTGAGAACCTCGGCAACGGCGACTTCGCCCTGATCCTTTACAGCAATGTTTCCAAGGCCGACAAGCTGCTGCTCGTCAATGAAGACGCGACGATGATCAACTTCAGCTCCGCGGACGGAACCGACAGCAATATCAACGCCGTCTTCAAGGACGCCACGCATCTGTATTTCACCCTGACCTGCCGGTACGGTGCGCAGCTGCAGCTCATCGAGCTCGGCACCGGCGCGGAGGACCTCTCCGTTGCGGAGAACGGCGCGGGGACCTTCGCGGAAGCGGACGAGGGCGATTACAACGGTACCTTCCGCGTGGTGAAGGAATACACCGGCTCGCCCATCGGCGTTTCGCAGGGAATGTGCTGCGACGGTGAATACATCTACATGAGCCACGGACATTCGCGCCTGGCGATTCAGAAGATCGCTGTGGATGACGTGAACGATACGTATTCCATTGAACGGGAGTACGTCGTCGCGCATACGAGTGAGACGAATAAATACTACAACTGCAAGGTCGAGCCGGAGACCCTCGTCATCCGCGACGGTGTGCTGTATTACGCCGCGCTGGAGTCCGGCGGCCATCTGGGCGCGTTCATCGGTAAGCTCTATCCGGACGCATGTATCGGCGGGAGCTCATACGCGCTGCCGAAGGAGGACGCATTCAACACAAATGAGCTGACGATCGATTCGGACGCGATAGGCACCGTTTATGTGAACTGCGCCCCGATTGATTTTGATAAAGAATGGGTCGGGCTTGTTCCCGGCGGTGAGACCATTGTCTATATTGAGACGGATGCCGAGGGCGGCAAATGGGTCCGCGGCAGTGTGATCCTCTCGGAGGATAAGTCGCTGATCTTCAACCTGTATGAAGACATGCGCTTGGACTATGTCCAATGACGGATGAGGCGGAAGAATGCAGACAGCAGCAGCTCGGGTTCAAGAGCAGGCGGACAGTCAGGCGTTTGAGAAGAAACTCCTGAAGGTCGGCGTCGTCCTCTGCTTCTATATCGCGATGATGGGCGACCTCCCGGACCTGAACCGCAAAGTCGGCGGGGCTCCGAAAATCGTCTCGCTCGGTGTGGTCGGGATCATGCTGCTGCACTTCTTCATCACCGCGGACTTCAAACGCCTGCAGCGGGCCTTCAGCTACGTCCCGCTGCTCTACTCGCTGGTGTTCGCGATTTTGATGTGGACGATGATCGTCTGGGTGATGGACTTCACGGAGTTCTCATCCGTGAAGCGCGGTCTGTCGAAGATGCTTTTCCAGATCATCGCCATGTCGAATGTCCTCGGCGCCTGTTACCTGCTGGGGGAGGACGCGGTTGACGGGCTCTTCACCGCGATGGTGCTCGCCAACGGCTCGATTATGCTTTACGAAGTGAAGGCCTTCGGCATCGGCTCCAGTATCTCGTCGCTGGTGACCTGCCTGATTACTTTCGGCAACATCGCGAACGGCTTCATCAAGGAGCTCGAGCTGCACGACATCACCTTCACCTTCGGGCAGTGCATGATCTACTTCCTGCACTTCGCGCCGCGGGCAACCAAAGCGCAGCGGAAGAAACGCTGGATCTCGCTCGGCTTCTGTTTGTTCTTCATGCTGACAGGGCTGAAGCGCTCCACCTTCCCCGCCATCGGGATGGTGACGATCATTATCTGGTTCGTGCGGAAGCAGAAGCCGAAGCGGCGGATGGGCTGGATCATCTTCTGCGGCATCGGCGTGTTCTTGTTCGGCTTTGTGTATATTTGGTCGATCCGCAGCGGCGCCTTCGTCGCGCTGATGGATTTCCTCGGCGTGGATATGCTGGGACGCGATGACCTGTGGAAGGCGACGGAACGTTACTACGAACTCTCGCCGCTGTTCATGGGAAGGGGCTTCGAGGCGGTTGACGGCATTATTACGGATATGGTCAACCTCGGCCTGCTCGGGAAGCGCCTCCCCTTCCATAACGACTACCTCAAGGTATTCGTGGAACTCGGCTTCGGCGGCTTCGCCATTTGGCTCGGGATTCAGGCAATCGGCTACCCGATCTACTGGAACCGGCGCTTCGGCTCCGAGACGGCGCTGCTTTACATATCGATCTTTATGTTTATGGCGGTCACGTACATGACCGATAACACCGCGTTTTATTTCTGGTCGTCAACCGCGCTGCGTCTGCTGCCGATGGCGTTTTCCATGGGCGTGGTGAGGAAAGAGGAAGAGAAACACCGTTGGGTTCCGCCTACCGCGCAGAGCATCGCGGAGGATATGAGACTTGTCGAACTTGAGAGCGCGAAAAGCTTATGAAAACTGACATCTTCAATCACAATCGGCCGTTGGGCAAAATCGTCCACAAAGTCAAGCGGGTGCTGGACTACACGCGGGCGCTGGTTTTGTATTACCTCACGAAGCCTGTCGCCTTCTTCGCGCGGAAGCTCTCCGCCAAGAACCGCAACGTCTGGCTCGTCTCCGAACGCGGGAACGACGCGCGGGACAACGGCTATTGGTTCTTCCGTTGGCTGCGGGAGGAGCATCCCGAACTCCGCGCCTATTACGTGATTGACTCCGACGCCGCGGATTACGGCAAGGTCAGCGGCCTCGGCGAGACGGTTCGCATGGGCAGTCTGAAGCACTACTACCTTTATAACCTTGCCGATCAGCTTGTCGGCACGCATGTACAGCCCGCCGCGCCGGACTCCATGATCTTCTACCGCCTCGGCGGCAAAGGCATCCTCGCGCACGGGAAGCAGATTTTCCTGCAGCACGGCGTGATCAAGGACAACATGGAGTGGATGCATTACCCGAAGCTCCGCGTCGACATTTTCGTCTGCGGCGCGAAGAAGGAATTCGAGTATATCGACTCCGTCTACGGCCACCCGAAGGGCGTCGCCCAATACCTCGGCCTCTGCCGCTTCGATCATCTGCTGACGGCCTCCGCGCCGAAGAAGCAGATCCTCGTCATGCCGACCTGGCGCGGGTATTACTATCCCAAGGGCAATGAGTTCCTCGGGACGGACTTTTACAAATACTTCCAAAGCTTCCTCAGCGACCCGCGGCTGCTCGCGATGCTGAAGGAGCTGGATTACCGGCTGATCTTCTACCCGCACATCGAGCTGCAATCCGAGCTCGGCGCCTTCAAGAGCGAAGACGAACGGATCATCCTCGCCGACAGTGCCCATTACGACGTGCAGCAGCTGCTGATGGACTGCGAAATGCTGATCACCGACTACTCCAGTGTGTATTTCGACGTCGGCTTCCTGCGCAAACCGGTGCTGTACTATCAGTTCGACGAGGAGGAGTTCCGCAAGATCCATTACAGTCAGGGGTATTTCGTCTACGACCGCGATGGATTCGGTCCCGTCTGCCGGGATGAGGAAAGCCTGATGAGCGAGCTGCTGAAGCTCGCGGACCGCGGCTTCAAGATTGACGAGGAGTATCTGCAAAAGGAGACCGACTGTTTCCCGCTGCATGACGCGAACAATTGCCAACGAACCTATGACGCGATTCTCGCCCTGAAGAAATGAGAACGGAAGAGATAACGATATGAACTTTTTGACCGAACAGGACAGAGCATTTTTTGAGCAGTACCGCCCGATCCCGGAGACGAAGATCTTCTCCGAGGCGCCGGTGTATGTTCACGCCGAGCCGACATTGGACGTCTCAATCGTCGTGCCGTGCTATAACGCGGCGGGCTGGCTGCGTGTATGCATGGACTCCCTGTGCGGTCAGGAAACCGCCTGCCGTTATGAGATCATTGCCGTCAATGACGGCTCAACCGACGGCACGCTTGACATTCTGAATGAATACGCGGCGGAGCATCCCTTCCTGCGCGTGATCTCGCAGCCGAACGGCGGCCCCGGGAACGCGCGGAACGCGGGCACCCGCGAGGCGAAGGGGCGTTATCTGCTCTTCGTGGATACGGATGACAGCGTCGGCGCGAATTACGTCGAGACGCTCTTCAAGGCCGCGGAGGAATCCCACGCGGATTTGGCCGCTTGCGGCTACCGTACCGTCACCCCGAACGGCACCGTCCTCAAGGAAGTCCGTCCGTCGGGCACGGAGGACCGTTCGATCCTCATCGGCACGCCCTGGGCGAAGCTCTTCGCCCGTGAGCTCTTCGCGCATATCCTGTGGCCGGAGGGCATCCATTACGAAGATACGATCTTCGCCTGGCTGATCTTCCCCAAAGCGGAGCGCGTCGTCACCACCGACGGCTGCCGTTACGACTACCTCAGCAACAGCGCCGGCATCACGCAGACCACCAAGCGGCAGCTCACCGCCCTGGACACGGTCTACATGACCGATAAGATCCTCGGCTGCGTGGATGAAGTCACCGACGCGCAGTTATTGGCGGACCAGTTTTATGTCAATCAGCTGCGTTTGAAGCAGCTGGAGAAGCCGCTGCGGAAACGGCTGTTCGAGATTCAAAGCAGATTCACGCGTGAACACGCGCCCGACGGTCTCGATTCGATCAAAGAGAACCGTTCGTACGCGTCCGCGCTTTTGAACGGAAGCTTCACGGAGGCGGAGATATCCATGCTCATGGAGAAACCGCGGAAAGTGATCCGACTGATTTCTTCCAAATTGGGAGGGAAAGCATCGTGAGCGAAAAAGCGAAAAAGAAATCCAAGGGGAAGTTCTGGCTGATCCTTTTATACCTCCTGCTCGCGCTGGTGATTGCCGCGGGGTTATTCTACGTCTATATTGAACACAACGCCCGCCATTTCGACACCGTCTTCTATCAGGTCGGCTCTTCCCAGGTCAGTGAGAACCTGCGGATCATCTTCATCACCGACCTGCATATGCGCGAATACGGCGAAGGGAACAGCGAACTGCTGTCGAAGGTCAAGATCCTCGACCCGGACCTGATCATCATCGGCGGCGACCTTGTCACCTATCCCGACACGAACTACGATAACATGATCGAGTTCTGCCGCAAGCTGATGACCATCGCGCCGGTTTACAGCGTCACCGGCAACCACGAGAACGAGTTGATGTACCTCGCGGGGGACAGAGATTTGATCGAGAAGTTCTCCGAGACCGGGATGGTCTTCCTGGATAACGCCGACGTCACGCTTGAGATCGGGAGCAATAAAATCCAGCTCGTCGGCGTGAACGGCGGGACGGACAGCTTCGACAAGTACGGCGGGAAGGAAGAGATGGACTCGCTCGAGGAGCATTTCGACGGACTGCGGATCGTCATCGACCACGTCCCCTATGCCTTCGAGAAGAACCTCGCCGCTTATGACTTTGACCTGGGCCTCGCCGGGCACGTTCACGGCGGGATCATCCGCCTGCCGAAATTGGGCGGGCTCTACAGCTTCGATGAAGGGCTGCTGCCGACGTACACGAAGGGCAAGTATTACCTTGAGAACGGCGCGGAGCTGATCGTCAGCGCCGGGCTGGGCGATTCGTTCAAATATCCGATCCGCTTCAACAACCATCCGGAGTTGTCCGTGATCGATATCAACTGGTACTAAGTTTGGGGGCGATATTCTGTGATTCAAATTTTTGGAAAACTCAAAGCCAAAGTATTGACCGACTGGATCAAACGCTATGTCCGGGCGGCAATTGAGTGGGCATGGCGGAGGAAGGCCTTTTTGGCCGGGCTTTTCGTCCTGTTCACGGCTGTTTTCTGCTGGATGAGCTACACCGACTCCATGCTCAGCACGCGGGTCACGATGTCCCTGAACTACGAACAGGCAGCGAAGGGCCAGAACCCGAATGAGACGCGTTTCAATATCTCGGAAATGCGGCAGTCGGAGGTCATGTCCAACGCCTTGAAATACGCCGGTTTACAGGATGTTTACACCCCCGAGCAATTGGCGACGTGCGTCTCTATCCGCCCGACGAACCGTTCCGGCAAGTCCTCCGAATACGTGACGACGTCCTATTCAATCACCTTCACCAACCGAATCGGCATGACGGGCGTCTCCGTTGACGACATGCTGCAATTGATCTGCAAGGCGTACAAGGACTGGTTCATGACCAACTGCGCCGAGAACCAGAGCATTTTGAAGATCCGCGTCCCCGACCCGGGCGGCGAGGAATACCTGATTGAGGTGGACCAGCTCCGCATCCGCGCCGAACAGCTGAGCAAATACGTCCGCAACCGCCTGAAGCAGGTCAAAAATTACACCGATACGGAGACCGGCGTCAGCTTCTCCTCCATCAAGCAGGATATTGACAACATCATTGCCTACGACATTGAGAACCTGAAGGCGTACGTGCTTGAGAACGGCGTTGCCGCGGACAAGGCGAATATGCTCGCCATCCTCAAGTACAAGCAGCAGCAGGATCAGCTCAAGTACGATGAATTCCTGGCCGGCTACACCGTGCGGAACGAAGGCGTCCGCATGTACGACGAGGCGATGAGCGCCATCGTCATGATCCCGACCATTGACACGACGAGCGAATATTACATGTCCCGCACGAAGACCGCCATGGACGAGCTCGCCCGCCTCGCGGATGAACAGCTGGTGGAGGCCACTGCCGTTGACAACACCATCCGCAATAACAAATACATGATTCAGAAGCTCAGCACCGTCCAACCCACGGCGGAGAACTTCGATAAGGTCGACGAGATGATTGCCGCGCTCTGCGACAAGCTGAACGAGACGGCCGAGACGCTGGAGAAATTGGATACACAGTATCTGCATTACCGCACGAAGGATTATATGTCCGTCGAGGGCGGCCGGCTTTCCTTCAAGGACCGCATCCATCCGTCGGATTCCGTGATCAAGGGCGCCGCCGCTGTGGTCCTCGTCATCCTCGCGCGGACGTTCCTGTTCGTGACAAAAAAGGGAAAACGTAAGGAGAAGCGTGGGATCGTATGAAAAAGTTTGAAATTTTACGCTACATCAAAAAATTCTCCGCGTTGATCCTGCTCTTCGCGCTTGCCGGCGCGTACGTGATCTACAACTACGGCAAGAACAACCAGTCCTTTACGGCCACCGCGGTGATTCAATACACCAACAGTGAGGCGAGCTCCGGTCTGACCCCGAACGGCCAGGAGATCAACGTCGAGGAGATCTTCAGCTCAACCGTCATCACCGAGGCCATGGAAGACCTCCACCTCGGCGGAACGGTGGACTACATCCGCTCGCGCTTCAATGTCCAGGAGATCATCCCCGACGAACAGCAGCGCATCAACGACGCGTTGATTGAGAAGGGTGAAACGCCGGATTACCACGCCACCGAGTACAAAGTTACTTTCGTGGCGGACGGCACCAAGAGCGAGGATTACGCCCGCGACCTGATGGACGCCGTGCTGCAGAACTACATGGCGTTTTACTCCGAGAAATACGTCGAGCAGAGCGTCCTGCCGAATGCCATGCTTGAGATTGAGGGCAAGGATTACGACAGCCTCGAGACGGTTGAGATCCTTGAAGCCGCTACCACGCGAATGATCGGCTACCTCAGCGAGAAGGCGGAAAGCTACCCCGACACGAAGTCGTCCCGCACCGGCTACACCTTCGAGGACTTCTTCAACATCTATCAGCATATGTACGACTACGAGATCCCGCGTATCTACGCGCGGATCCTGACCTTCTCGGAAACGAAGGATAAGAAGGTCCTGGTCGACCGTTTGAATAACGATATTGAGACCGCGGACGTCAAGCTCGGCAATCTGAACGAACAGCTGGATAAGCTGAAGAGCCTGATTGATAACTACTCCGAGCGCAATAAGGCCGTGATCGACTATCACTACATGCGGGATAACGACGAGTACGGGACCGACTACATCATCAAGAACGTGGAAGACAACCGCGCGGGCGGGGACGTCGAGACGACGTACGACTCCCTGCTGAAAGAATATACGGATATCCGCCTGCAGGTTGAGCTCCTCAAGATTGAGCAGAACCACGACCGTTATCTCCTGCAGACCTTCAGCGCCTATGACGGCGTTCAGGGCGATTTCGAAGCCACGGACACATTGGTGACGAACTACGTCGAGGCGATGAAGAAATACTTCAACCTCGTGAAGGAATCCGCCTCGGAGCTCAACGAGTACCTCAGCGCGCAAAACCTGAAGACGGTCTCGACCATCAATGTCAGCTCGAGCATCAACATCAAGCTCTACGTCATGCTGGCGCTGGTCTTCTTCCTGATTGTCGGCGTGTTCGGCTCCATCGTCCTCGGCAGACTGATCGACTTCATTGATTACCTGCTGTATGTCGATAAGCAGGTCAACCTCCCGAACAAGGCGCGCTGCGACCGCCAGATCGCGGACCTCGCGGAGTCGCTGCTGCCGGAGGATTACACCTTCCTGACGGTCAGCTTCACCGCCCTGCGCAAGCTGACGGAGAAATACGGACGCGCCGCGGGCGACAGAGTGCTGCTCGACTTCTCGAAGATCCTCAAGGAATTCGGCACGAACTACGGCTTCGTTGGCTACAACGGCGGCGGGCAGTTCTTCGGCTTCTTCGAGGATTGCAACGTCACCAAGCTGGGTTACATCCTGAAGGCGCTTGAGAAGAACGTCGCCGAATACAACGCGGCGGAACCCGGTTATGAGATCGAGTACACCTGCAATTACGCGAATTCCACCGCGGATGGGGTTTATGAAATCAGAGAGCTGATGCGCTTGGCGTTCAGCAAGAAAGACCGCCTCATCATCTTCCCCGATCCGGAAAAGGTGAATGAGTCCGAGAAAGCCGAAGAAGAAAAACCCGAGGCCGGAAAGAAAGAAGCAGAGCATGAAAAACCCGAAATTGAGTATAATCGTACCCGTCTATAAAAGCGAGAAGACGATCCGCGCGTGCGTTGAGTCGATCCTGAACCAGACGTTTCGCGACGTGGAAGCGGTGGTCGTGGATGACGGCTCGCCGGACCGCTCGCGGGAGATTGTGATGGAAATGGCCGAGCAGGACGAACGGGTCCGCTTCTATCCCGCCCCGCACGGCGGCGTGTCCTCCGCCCGAAACTACGGGATCGAGCACGCCTCGGGTGAATGGATTGCCTTCCTCGACAGCGACGACACACTTGATGAACACTGCGCCGAACGCTTCATGGAAACGATCACCGACGACCGGGTCATCTATACCATCCTCTGGCCGGTGAGCGCCGTTGACGCGGAGACGCCGGTGCTTGACTCCGGTGAGAAGGTGACGCGGAAGATTTCTCAATTCGCGGCGCCCATCCGCAACGGCTGGCAGGGCTACATCGGCGGGAAGTTCTTCCGCCGCGACATCCTGATGACCGCCAATGTCCGCTTCCGCTACGCCATTTCCTACGCCGAAGATACGCTCTTCGCCATGGATTATCTGCTCAACTGCGACCCCGAAGGGCTTGCCGTCCTCGGGAACATGAAGCTTTATTATTACAAAATCTCCGAAGGCGGGCTGCGCCTTTCGAACAAGAAGAAAACAACCCATCTGCAGCTCCTGCGCGACCAATTGATCCGCTTCGGGCAGCGCGTCGACCTTTCGGACGGGGAGCGCAAATCCCTGTATGATTGGTGGTACGCCCGCAAGCTTGAGACGGAGCTCGACGTCGCGGAAGGCCTCCCCACAATCGGGGAGCGCTGGGACGCGGTCAGCGCGGCGATGAGGAACAAAGAAGGCATCGCTTACCTTCGCTCCCTGCCGGAATCGGGCGGTACGTACCTGCGGCTGCTGCGTAAGGGCGGCCGGGTGCTGTACTTCGTGTATCAAGAGATACGCCTCCTCAAGAAGAAGAAAAACGCCGGAAAGGAGACGGCCGCGAAATGAACGACTTGATCAGTGTCATCGTCCCGGTATATAATGTCGAGGCCTACGTCGGCGAGTGCATTGAGAGCATCGTCGGGCAGACTTACCAAAACCTTGAGATCCTCTTGGTCAATGACGGCTCCAAGGACGGCTCGCTCGCGATCCTGAACCGAGCCGCGGCGTCCGATTCACGAATTACGGTGATCGACCAGGAGAACCGAGGTCTGTCGGGCGCGCGCAACGCGGGCATTGACCGGGCCAAGGGTGAATATTTCCTCTTCGTTGACAGCGATGACAAATTAGAGCCGAACACGGTGGAGAAGCTGCACGAAGCCGTCCTCCGCGCCGGGGCGAAGCTTGCCATCTGCAACCTCAACGAACTGGACGACGCGAGCGGCGAGCTTACGCCGCGGACCGTAATCACGGAAGAGAAATCCGTCTCCGGCACCGACATCATGCGGGAAAAGGCCGCGCGCACGAACGAAATTACCTGGTGCATGGTGATGAATAAGCTCTATCACCGCTCAATCTTCGATGAACTTCGCTTCCCGGAGCGCAAACTCCACGAGGACGAATTCGTCTTCCATAAGGTCATGCGCCAATGCGACCGCGTCGTCTGCCTTCCCGACTGTCTGTATATCTACCGCAGACGCGCGGGAAGCATCATGACCACCAAATGGAAGGTGACGCGCTTCGACGGCATCGAAGCCTTGATGCTGCGCTGCGCCGATTATTTGAAAATGCCGGACTTTACGAATCCCGCGCTCGCGACCTTCCTTGACGCGGCGTATATTTACGAGAAGTTCTACACGGCGAACCGCTTCGAGAACGCGGGCGAGTACGCGGAACGGATCGCGTACATTCAGACGTTGGCGGGGCCTTTGGCCAAGCAGCTGCGCCCGGCGGCGCCATTGAAGGAGCGTTTTTGGATGCGTCGGTACGAAAACGATATGTACGGCGGCATCGTTCGCAAAGTGAAATTCGCCGACATGAAACGCGGCTTGAAGAAGCTGTTCAAAAAGAATTGACGGATCAAACAGAAAGAGAAACAGGCGGCAGACATGAAAATATTGATGGTGAACAAATTCCTCTATCCCAAAGGCGGGGCGGAGACCTACGCCCTGAACCTCGGGCGTGTGCTGCAGGAACACGGGCACGAAGTGCAGTACTTCGGCCTGCGCAATGAGAAAAACACGGTCGGCAACCGCGTTGACGCGCTGGTGGACGACATGGACTTCTCTCAAGGCACGCTGAAGAACCTCAACGCGCCTTTCCGCATCATCTACAACGCCCAAGCGCGGCGCGAGATCCGCAAGGTGCTGGATGACTTTCAGCCGGATATCGTCCACCTGAACAATATTCAATATCACCTGACGCCCTCCATCATCCTCGAAACGAATGCCTGGCGCGAGCAGGAAAAGCGCGATTGCAAGATCATCTACACCGCGCACGATTATCAACTCGTCTGCCCGAGCCACGGCCTGTTTGACCGCAACATCAAGCCCTGCGAGCTCTGCCTGGACGGCCGCTATATTCACTGCCTGCAGACCAAATGCCTGAAGAACTCGACGATGAAATCCCTGCTCGGGACCATCGACGGCTACTACTGGAAGCACAGCAAGGCGTATTCCTACGTGGATAAAATCATCTGCTGCAGCGGCTTCCTGAAAACGAAGCTCGACACCCGGCCGCAGTTCCGCGGGAAGACGATCGCCGTCCTCAACTTCAAGGACAAGGTGACGGTTGAGAATGTTGAGAAGAAAGACTACATCCTCGAGTTCGGCAAGCTCTGCCCGGACAAAGGCACGGACACCTTGATCGAGGCCGCCAAGCGCATGCCGGAGCGGAAGTTCGTCTTCGCGGGCTACGGGCCGAGCAGCGAGCTGATGAAGGGCATCCCGAATGTCGAATACGTCGGCTTCAAGTCCGGCGATGAACTTTACCGCCTGATCGCGGAAGCGGCGCTGAGCGTCTGCCCCTCCGAGTGGTACGAGAACTGCCCGTTCTCCGTCATCGAGTCCATCTCCCTCGGCACGCCGGTCGTCGGCTCGGCGATGGGCGGCATCCCCGAACTGGTCGACCCCGGCAAGACGGGTGAGCTCTTCGAGGCGGGGAATGTTGAGGACCTGATGTCCGCCATTCGCAAGATCATCGCAACGCCGGAGACGCTCGCGGCTTATACCGCGAACTGCGCCGCGGTGGCGTTCGAGACTTCCGAGACGTATTACATCAAGCTGATGGAAATTTACACCAAAGGACGGGACGCATGATCAATGACCACTACCAAAATGTCGGGATGAAGGGCTTCTTCAAGCGTTACGGCGTGATCAACGGCCTGAAACGCGGCCTGTTCAACGGCTGCCCGATCCATGTCGTGAAGGACTACGAGGTCCGCAAACTGCTGTGGCAGAAGCAGGCCCTCGGCACGATCCGCAAGTACGTGAAATACGCGGACGAGACCCCGGAAGGCCTCTCCTTCCCGGCGGAAAACGTCCCCGAAGATCCCGTCTGGGTTTACTGGAACACCGGCTTCGACTCCGCGCCGGACATTGTCCGCGCCTGCCTGCGCTCGATTGAGCAGTACGCCGGGCGTCCGGTCATCCGCCTGAGCGAGGAGAATATCGGGGAGTATCTCGTCCTGCCTTCCGAGATCAAGGAGAAGATTGAGCAAGGCAATATCTCCATCGCCGCCTATTCCGACCTGATGCGCTTCTCCCTGCTGGAGCATTACGGCGGCCTGTGGATTGACTCCACGGTCCTGCTGACGGGCCCGCTGCAGGAAGAGATCATGTCGGCGGACTTCTTCGCCCTGCAAAATTCACTCTGCCTGATCGACAACCCGGTGCTCTATCCCGCCTGGTTCCTGCGCGCGAAGCCGGGGAATGACATCATCCGCCGGACGCGGAACATTGCCTTCGCCTACTGGAAGCGCAACAGCCACGTCATTGAATACCTGCTGCCGAATCTGATTCTGACGGAGGTCATTCATAACAGCGGGGCGGAAGACAAGATCCCTTACATGAACACCGACTACTCCGAGCGCATGGTCCGCCGCGTCGCGGATCCCTACGATGAGAAGGCCTTCCGCTGGCTCTGCTCGCTGACGAACATCCACAAGCTGACGTATAAATTCGACAGCGCGATTGCCGCGGAAGATAATTGGTATACCCACATTACCAAAAATCCGAAAGGTGACGCGGAGGAATAAGACGTATGATTCCCCACATCATTCATTACTGTTGGTTCGGCGGGAAAAAGCTGCCGCGGACGGCGCGGAAATGCATCCGCAGTTGGAAAAAGTACCTCCCCGGCTGGGAAATTCGCCGCTGGGATGAGACGAATGTTGACATTGACAGCCATCCGTATTTGAAAGAAGCGCTGGAAGCCGGCAAGTACGCCTTCGCGACGGATATCGTCCGCCTGCAGGCCTTGCTGAAATACGGCGGCATCTACATGGATACCGACGTCGAGCTGATCCGCCCGTTGGACGATCTGATGACGGGGGAAGGCTTCATGGGCTTCGAACCCGCCCGCCACGGCGATGTTCTTGTCGCGACCGGTCTCGGCTGCGCCGCTGTTCCCGACCAGCCGTTGATCAAGATGCTGCTGGCCGACTACGACGGCGTACACTTCCTGAAGGAAGACGGAACCTTCGACGTCACGGCCTGCACACAGCGGAACACGGAGTTCCTCAAAACCCTCGGCCTGCGCACGGACAACACCGAGCAGACCATCCTCGGCATCCGCGTTCTCCCGAGTGAATACCTCTGCCCGAAGAATACCTTCACCGGCGAGACGCACATCACCCCGAACACGCGCAGCATCCACCACTACGCCATGTCGTGGCTGACGCTTCAAGAGAAGAACAGCTACCGGCGGAACCGATTCGTCCATTGGCTGAAGAAATCCGCGTTCGGGAGATTCATTGTGCGGGTGAAGAAGAAGGTGTTGGGGTAGGGCAGAGCCGCTCCGCGGCAGTGAGGAGTTAGGAGTGAGGAGTGAGGAGTTGACGCTCCGCGACAGTGGAGGTGTCTGCAGGTCACCTCATCCACCGCAAGCGGTCCCCCTTCCCCTCGAGGGGAAGGACAATGCGCGATCTAAAGTTGAAAAAAGGTGCCCCATTGTGGGACACCTTTTATAATTGTGTAGGAAAGTGGGCGAGTTTTCAAGTATCGGAGGCTTATCAACTCCTCACTCCTAACTCCTCACTCCTAACTGTCTTTACGCGATTGCCTTCTGAATACGATTCAGCTTCTCAAGCATCTCCGGGCGGAGGGAATTCTGCGCGGTGCCTTCTTCAATCAGGGACGTCACCAACGCCCGCATGTCGTCGGATTTCATCTTCGGCTCTTCCTCAATTACGGCGTTGAGTTCCTCGTCGGTCTCGGCGGAGAGCATCTTCTCGAGGAGCTGGACTTCTTCCGGGGCGGTGTAGAGCTTCTTGATCAGGTCCAGGAGCTGCTGGATCTTGCCGGAGCGCATGAAGTCGCCGGACTTGCGGGCGGCTTCGAGCTCTTCTTTGGCGATTTCGGTGAAGGTCTCGTCAATGCCGCGGACGGCTTGATAGACGGCGGATTCCATGTCATCCTGCTTGAGAATGGCCTCGAGGAGCTGCTTGCGGGCTTCCTTCTCCTCGGCGACGGCCTTGTCAATCTCCTGCACGAGGGCGAGAAGGCTTTCGCGGGTCTTCGTGTACTTTTCCTTTTCCTCGCCTTCGGCAGCGTCGATGGCGGAGCTCAGCTTCGTGAAGAATTCATAATCCATGCCGCCGCGGGCCAGGCTCGCGATGGTCTGCAGATAGGCGTCGTCCTTGGCATTCAGCACCAGGTTCAGCAAGGTATCGCGGTCAAGCTTATCCCCCAGCTCCTGCAGGTCCTTGATGGCCTGATTGGTGGACTCGGCGCGGACCTTCAGCTGACGGCCGTATTCGGTCTCTGCGAAGAGGACCTTCTGCAGCGCCTGGAGGGCTTCCATGGTCTTCTGATCGCGCATCTGGAGCGCGCCCTGCATGGCGCTGGAAAGCATCATGAAGAACGTCTGATCCATGTGGCTCTCTTCCTGGTGAATGACTTCCACGAGGGCATCCGGGGAGGTCTGCAGCAGACGGCGGAGCAATTCGCCCTTGTAACGCTGTTCGTCGAGCATTTCTTTCGTGATCCCGTCCGCCTCGAGGATGGTGTTGATGAGGGTCTCATACTTCAGCATTTTGCGCGGCTGGAAGAGGTAGCCCTTTTTCTTTTCCGGCGGAAGGCTGTCGACGACTTTCTTGATCAGGGGTCCCATGATTTTTTCCTGCTCGTCGATGTTCATGTTCATCTCGGCGGGGAAGTAGGTCAGCAGCAGTTCTTTATCCGGGTCGTGGTAGACCATCGGCATGGCGATGCCGGATTGATAGCCGCAGGACGGGCACATGGCGACATTCGCCGCGCCGCGCAGCAGGCGTTCTTTATCCATCGGGTCCTGACCGACGTCGAAAATCTGTTGAACATCCGCGATCATCTGTCCGCCGCAGCGCGGGCAGGGGGTGGTAGTCTGAGCCATATTGAATTCCTTCTTTAATTCAAAATCGGGGTTCCGTCACTGAAACCTCATGTTAAATTATACACTAAATCGAGCCGAGGATGGCGTGCGTCATTGGGTTCAAATGAAATATTAACGCATTTGAGGGATAGTGAGGGGGTAAGAGACCGGAGACCAGAGACCAGATAACGTAATTGGAGCGGGGCTTTCTGTGCCGGCGAGCGAAGCGTTGCCGGTCAGGATGCGGATGCCCGCCGCTTTGCGGCGGTGGGGTGGGTTGGAGGGGGGGTACCCCTCCGCACAGATTCAAGGCGCGGACAGCGGCTTCCGACGGACAGCGTGCATTCACCCGCGCCGCGCGAAGCGCCGGGCTTGATTTTGCGGTGAGGTCACTGTCAAAAGCGATTGACATTGGGCGGGATCACCTCATCCACCGCTAACGCGGTCCCCCTTCCCCTACGAGGGGAAGGCCTTAGCGCGGTTCAAGATGAGGCGAGACTGCGAATGTCGGGCGCGGCACATATAATGGCCGGCTATTTGCCACATCATCTCAAAACGCTCCGCGAAGGGGAGCGAGGCTGCTGTTCACCTCATCCACCGCTGACGCGGTCCCCCTTCCCCTCAAGGGGAAGGCTTAAGC
>CAVIKW010000027.1:0-15274 GCA_963643375.1 Flexilinea sp.
ATTTGTTCATATTTTAGAAAGCTCCGAGGTGTTTACATGGACAAAGAAGTGCTTTTGCAAAAAGTCAAGAATGACGATGTCAAATTCATTTCGCTGCAATTTACGGATGTATTCGGCAGCGTTAAAAGCGTTGATATGCCGACTTCCCAGTTGGAACGTATCGTCGACAGCAATGGAATTTGGTTTGACGGCTCTTCCGTTGAAGGTTTCACCCGCATCCAGGAAAGCGATATGCACCTGCGTCCTGAATGGGACACCTATCGAATTCTGCCGTGGACCCCGTCCGACATGAAGCGCGCGCGTATCATCTGCGACGTCGAGGATCCTTCCGGGAGGGCGTTCGACTGCGACCCGCGCGGTGTACTGAAGCGTGCCGTCAAGAAGCTGAATGACCGCGGTATGGATTACTTTGTCGGTCCTGAGCCGGAATTCTTCCTCTTCCGTCAGCAGAACGGCGGCAAGGTCCAGCCGGTTCCTTTTGACACCGGTCATTATTTCGATTTCTCCGCGGACGACGCCGCCGTGCGCATCCGCTCGAAGCTGATCATTGCCCTGCAGGAAATGGGCCTCGATGTCGAAGTCGGGCATCACGAATGCGGCCTCGGACAGCATGAAATTGATTTCAAATACGACAAAGCCGTTCAGACTGCCGATAACATCCTCGCCATGAAGTTCACGGTCAAGGCCATCGCGAACCAGGAAGGCATCATCGCCTCTTTCATGCCGAAACCGACCACCGGTGAACCGGGTTCGGGTATGCACTGCCATCAATCCCTTTGGACATTGGACGGCAAGACCAATCTCTTCGCCGATTCGAGCAAAGAGTTCAACCTGTCCGATACGGCCCGCTGGTTCATCGGCGGCCAGCTGAAACACGCCCGTGGTTTGGCGGGTATCGTCGCCCCGACGGTCAACAGCTATAAGCGTCTGGTCCCCGGCTATGAAGCCCCGACTTACATCGGCTGGGCGCAGACGAACCGTTCCGCGATGATCCGCATCCCGCGCAGCGACACCGGTCCGTCCTCCGTTCGCGCTGAATTCCGCTGCCCGGATCCGTCCTGCAACCCGTATCTCGCGCTGACCGCGATGCTTGCCGCGGGTCTTGACGGTATCGACAACCACATCGAGCCGATGCCGGCGTGGAAGAACCTGAACGTCTTCGAACTGACCCGCCATGAGCGCAAGGAGATGGGCATCGTCGAGCTCCCCGGCTCCCTCAAGGAAGCGTTGATCGCGCTTGAGGAAGACGAGCTGATTCGCAATTCCATCGGTGAGAACCTGTTCGAGTCCTACATCCGCGGAAAGTGGAACGAATGGGACAACTTCAAGGTTGCCGTTTCCGACTGGGAAATCAACCGTTATCTCGAAACCATCTAAGCACAAAATTGAACAGCCGGGCAAATCGCCCGGCTGCTTTTATTTCTCGCTGAAATTCTTCTTCCAAGTATACAAGGTGTTGATCGCCTCGATTGGGGAGAGATTGTCGACGTCGAGTTTCTTCAACGCGTCGAGGATCGGATTCGTCTCCGGGAACAGAACCAGCTGTTCGACCGGGGCCGGTTCTTCATTGATGAACTGCTTCTTCGAGCCGGTCTCAAGCTGGGCGAGAATTTCATTCGCCCGGTTGATGACCGCCTTCGGCAGACCGGCAATCTGCGCCACGTGGATACCGTAAGAGCGGTCCGCGGCGCCGGCGATGATCTTATGCAGGAAAATCACCTCGCCGTTGGATTCGGTGACCGCGACATTGAAATTGCGGACACCGGGGAGCGTATCCGCTAACTTCGTCAGCTCATGATAATGGGTGGCGAAGAGCGTGCGCGCGCGAAGCTTCGGCGCGTTGTGAATGTACTCCACAATCGCCCAGGCAATGGAAACGCCGTCGTATGTTGAGGTGCCGCGTCCGATTTCATCCAGGATCAGGAGTGATCTTTCCGTGGCGTTATTGAGAATATTGGCCGTCTCAACCATCTCGACCATGAACGTCGACAGCCCGGCGTGAATCTCATCCTGGGCCCCGATGCGGGTGAAGATGCGGTCCACGAGCCCAATCTCCGCGCTCTCCGCGGGGACGAAGGAACCCATCTGCGCCATGAGAATGATAATCGCGGTTTGCCGCAGGAATGTAGATTTACCGCTCATGTTCGGGCCGGTTATGACGCGCACGATCTCCCCATCCTCGAAGGCGACATCATTCGGGATGAACTGATTGCCCTTGCCCAAGGTATGCTCAACCACGGGATGCCGTCCGCCTTTGATGTTCAGCGTGCGGCTGTCATCTACGATCGGGCAGACGTAATTGTTTTCCGCGGCGGCATCCGCGAGGGACACGAGAACGTCCAGCGCGGCGAGGTTGCGAGCGTTGGCGAGAATCTGCTGACTGTACTGTCCAATTTCGCGGCAGAGGCTTTCGAACAGGCGCAGCTCCATCTGGTGAATATTCTCCTCGGAGTTGAGGATGAGCGTTTCATACTCCTTCATTTCGGGCGTAATGAAACGTTCGGCGTTGACCAGCGTCTGTTTGCGTATATAATCCTCGGGCGCGTCCGCGGAGGCGGCACGGGAAATCTCAATATAGTAACCGAAGACCTTGTTGTAACTGACCTTCAGCGTCTTGATGCCGGTGCGTTCGCGTTCTTTGGATTCCAGCGAAGCCATCCAGTCGCGGGCTTCCTGCGAATGAGTGATGATGCTGTCCAGATCGTCGGAATAGCCGCGGCGGATGATTCCGGTGTTGCTGAGCGTAGCGGGCGGTTCATCGGAGATGGACCGCTGCAGCAGGTCGTAGACCTCATTCATGGGCATGATATCGTGAATGGCGGGACGCAGTTCGGAAGCGAACGGCGCGGCGATCTCGATAATCTGCGGAAGCAGCGCGAGGGAGGAACGCAGCGCGACCAGGTCGCGGGGGATGCAGTTCCCGGTGCTGACGCGGTTGATGATGCGCTCCATGTCGGAAATGTCTTTCATCGCGGCCCGCAGTTCCGCGCGGACCATGCCGTTCTTGCTCAGACAGCGGATCGCGTTCTGCCGAATGTGAATCATGTCCAAATTGATGAGCGGCTTGTTGACCCATTGACGGATCAAGCGCTTCCCGCAGGCGGTGACGGTTTTATCCAGAACACCGAGAAGGGAGCCGTTCACGCTGTTTCCGCGAAGGGTCTCCGTCAGTTCCAGGTTGCGCCGCGTGGAGGCATCCAGGAGCATGAACTCGTTCATGGAGTAGACGCTGACGGTCATCAGCAGCGGCAGACAGCTGGGCTGATGCTTGCGCAGGTAGGAGATGATGCTGCCGGCAGCGGATACCGCGGCGGTGTTGCCGTTCAAGCCGAAGCCGCTGAGCGTAGCCACGCCGAGCTGTTCGAGAAGGATTTCGGTCGCCCGTGTCGGATCATAGAAGACATCCGGCACGCGGGTGATATGGAAGCGTTCGGGGATCTCCTCCGCGTCGAAACTCTCCGCCAGCAGGACTTCCGCCGGGTTGAGACGCGTCAATTCAGCCAAGAGATCGTTCTCGGCTTGGTCGGATTTCACTTCGGTGGCATAGAATTCGCCGGTGGAAATATCCGCGTATGAGATGCCGAGGGTGTTGTCTTTCAGAATCACCGCGGAGAGCAGGAAGTTGTTGGATTCCTTCTTCAGCAGTCCCGGTTCAATCAGCGTACCAGGCGTTACAACGCGCGTAACCTTTCGCGGACAGAGGCCGTTGACAGGGGTCGTCGACAGCTGTTCGCAGACCGCGACGTGGTAACCCTTCTCAACCAAACGGGAGAGGTAATTGTCCACGGCATGGTAAGGAATCCCCGCCATCGGAATGCGTCCTTCATCTTTGCCGACGCTTTTCGAAGTCAGGACTAAGTCAAGCTCCCGGGAAGCGATTTGCGCGTCCTCGTCAAAGGTCTCGTAAAAATCGCCTGTTCTGAAGAACAGAATCTCGTCGGGATGCTGTTTTTTTATTTCCAGATATTGCCGCCGGCTCGGTGTAACATTATCTTCCATTTTTATAGTCCCTGATATCGAATCAAATACGCGGCAATCCCGAAAGCGACCGCGACGTTCAATGATTCCTTGACGCCTTCCATTGGGATAAAAACACATTGATCGCTCAACGCGATCACTTCCGGGTCGACGCCGCTGACTTCATTGCCGACAATCAGCGCCAACGGCCGTTTATCCGTACGCAGTCGGGGAAGCTCCTCGAAGATGTTTACCGCGGACTCCCCGCCTTCAAGCGCGACGATCATGTACCCGGCAGCTTTCAATCCTGCAACGACCTCGACCACGCTCCATGAATGTTCCCACGGAACAGCGGCTTCGGCCCCGAGGGAGGTCTTTTTCACTTTCGGATTATCGGGCGTTGTGGTAATCCCGCAAAGGTAAAGTTTATCAATCCCGGCGCCGTCCGATGTTCGGAACATTGCGCCGACATTGTAGGTGCTGCGGATGTTATCCAACACCGCGGCGAATGCCCGCGTCTTTCCCCCGGATTCCTTCACCGGCACGGCAAAGGAATGATACGGCGCTTCCGCCAGTTCAAGCGGAGCGCCGCATCGCGGGCACCGCGAGATCCGTTTCTCCGTTGGACTCAAGGGGAAGCGGATCGCGCAGTCCGGGTTTGTGCAAATCAATATTTCGTGAAGACTCTCGCGGTCCACAGCAATCAGCGGACTTTCGTATACTTGATGCGGATGGCGCGGCGTCCGTTGACGGTCAGGGATTCCAGATCGCCGAGGGACTGAGCGCGTTCCAAGATGCCGAAGGTCATGTTTTCATTCGGGATGACGTAATCCTCATTGCTGTCGGAAACGATCTGAATGAAGAGGCCGTTGTTCGTGCCGCCCTTATGGAGCTGACCGGTCGAGTGCTGGAAGCGCGGGCCGAAGCCGAGGGTCGTGGCGCAGCCGCTGGCGGTCGCGATACCCGCGCGCAGTTTCTGCAGGGAGTTCACACCCGCCGCATCGCGCGGCAGATAAGCGTTGATCGCGATGTAATCTTCGCCCTTCTTGGCGGTCTGCGCGAAGGTGTTCAGAACTTCGGCGAGGGTCTCGCACTTACTGAAGTCGGCGTCCGTATTGACGCTGTAAACTTCAACACCGGCAGCGGTCCAAACAGGATCGAGGTCGGCAAGATTGCCCTTTTCGTGATATTCATTGATCTTCGCGACCGTGCGAGTCTTGCTGTCCTGTACGTTCGGCTGATCGAAGGCGTTGACGCCCAGAATGGAGCAGGCCGCGGCGACAGCGATTTCCCAGCGGTAGAACTCAGCGAAGAGGTCATACTGGTCGTTGATGGAGATCTCATAAACCGGGTGGCCCTGCTTGCGGATCTTTTCGAGCTGTTCGGCACGGCTGCCGTTGCTGTTGACATAAACGAAGCAGCGGTCGGAACCGTATTCGATGTCTTTCATCAGGCTGACAGGTTCAAGGTCAATCGGGACGATGCCTTTGCCTTCCTTACCGGAGGATTCGGCGATCAGCTGCTCAAGCCAGGAGCCGAGGGTCGCGAATTCGGGATCGGTGAAGATGGTGAGCTTATCACGGCCGGCCTTCGCGGCGGTGCCGATGAAGATACCTAAGCCGGCGCCTTCATTGCGGGCAATCGGGGTGGAAGCGGAGCAGATCTTCATAATGCGGCCGACTTTCGCGGCGATTTTCTTCGCGTCAAGGCCCATCAGAATGGCGGGAACCATACCGAAAGCGGTCAGCGCGGAGAAGCGCCCGCCGACGGACGGATCGGCAAGGAAGACCTTGCGGAAGTTCAGTTCCTTGGCGGTCTTTTCAAGGCCGGTACCCGGATCGGTGATGGCGATGAAGTGGCTGCCGGCGTTCGCGCCGAGGAGCTCCTGCGCCTGGCCGTAATAGTAATCAAGGAAGGCCTTGACTTCGGCCGTGCCGCCGGATTTACTGGAGACAATATAGACCGTCTTGCGCGGGTCATTGACTTCGCGGCTCTCGCGAACCTGGACCGGATCAGTGGAGTCCAGAATCTGGAGTTTCAGGTCGGTCAGGTCGGAGAAACGATTCGCGCAGGGATTCTTCGGGTCGCCGACGCCGATCAACGGATCGGTGTTCGCGCCGAAGACGGTAGAAATCACTTCGGGAGCGAGGGAAGAGCCGCCCATGCCGAGCAGCAGAATGCGTTCAATGCCTTCCGCCTTCAGTTCGTCATGCAGCGCGGCGTAATCCGCGACATTGTTCAAGGTGTTGTTGAAAGTGTCCAGCCAGCCGAGGCGGTTGCGGATTTCCGCGAAGCCCTGGGTGTTGTAAGTCCAGACTGTCGGGTCCTTGGCAAAAATACGCGGCATGATCGAGTTCTTTTCGAACTCCTCGGCGCATTTCGCGACGTCGTCGGCGATACCCTGCGCGTCGGAACGGATCGCGCTGCTGCGGTTGGCAATTTCATCAATGCCAGCGGTGTAGTCTTTCACAAAGGCCTGAATGCCTTCATTTTCAAGTTCGGTATATACAGAATTCATTTCTACTCCAACTTCACTCAGCTTCGCAAAGAAAGCTGATACTGCTTCGTCAGACACGGGGAGTGTCTGCTTGATATAAACCGGCTCCGAAAGGGCGTTCAAAGTCTTTTCGGGAACCGTATTGACTGTGTTTCCGCCTACCAATGACTCAACATAGAAGGTCTCGGCCAGCTGCGGATCTTTCACACCGGTCGAAGCCCACAGCACACGCTGCGCGCTGCCGCCGAGCTTCTTGAAGCCGTCGAATTGTTCGCCTTCGAACATTGAGAGGTAGATGTTATAAATTTTCTGCGCGTTGCGCACGCCGGTCATCCGGTAAAGCGATTCGTCTTCGCATTCCTTTTCTTTCAGAATGCGGTCTACCTTAGTGTCAAGGCGGGAAACGAATACGGACGCGACCGAGTGAATATTCTGAATGGACTCGCCCTTGTCAATCCGCTGCTGCAAGCCGGTAAGGTAAGCTTCCGCCACGTCAATGTAGCGTTCCGGTGAGAAGATCAACGTCACGTTGACATTGATGCCGGAGGCAATGAGCTCTGTAATCGCGGGGAGGCCTTCTTCCGTCGCCGGGACCTTGATCATCAGGTTCGGACGGTTGACCGCCTTCCAAAGCGCTTTGCCCTCGCTGACGGTCTTTTCGCAGTCGCGAGCCAAATTCGGATTGACTTCAATGGAGACGAAGCCGTCATTTCCCTCGGAACTGATATACAGATCGCGGAAGAGATCCGCGGCGTCGCGAATGTCCTCAATAGTGAGAGTGGAGTAAATCTCCTCCGCGCTCTTGTCGGAAAGCGCCATCGGCAGCAGCGCGTTCTCATAATCATTGGAGTCCATGATCGACTTCTTGAAGATGCTCGGGTTAGTTGTCATACCGCGGATGGTGGAATCGGAAATCATCCCGGCGATCTTGCCGTTCTGAAGATCCCCGCGGCGGATGTTATCAAGCCAAACGGAGACGCCTTTCTCAAAGAGCTTCACGGAAGATTTCGGCGGCTGATAAGTGCCGTCCTCAATCTCGTGCACCTTGCCCATGCGGCGAATCTGATTTTCCTTGTTGTTGAATTCCGCGCCAAGGTAAGCCTTGACGAGTTCCTTCGCGAGTTCGGAACCGACCACGCGGGAGCCGAGGCAGAGGACGTTCAAATCATCGTGTTCAACAGCCTGATGCGCGGAATAAACATCATGGCAGACGGCGGCATAAATGCCCTTGACCTTGTTCGCTGCCAGGCACATCCCGACACCTGAACCGCAGACGAAGATGCCTTTGTCCGCTTCGCCGTTCAGAATCTTTTTGCAGCCGGCATAAGCATGATCCGGAAAATCGACACTCGCGTGGGTGTCAGTACCTACATCAATAACCTCGCAGCCGCATTGTCGAATCGTATCAATGACAACGTCGCGCAGATCAACTCCGGCATGATCAAATGCCACAACAATCTTTCGCATAATTATTCTTCCTTTCTACGGATTCAGAATTACTTTGAGGTTGTCATCGGGATTCGAATAGAGCTTTTCGAACCAGTAAGCGCCTTCGGAAAGCGGTACGCGATGCCCGATAAGTTTATCAACGTTGACAGCGCCGCGCGCGATCAAATCGAGGCAGGCGGGGTATTCTCCGGCGGACGCGCAGGAGCCGTGAATTTTCAGCTGGCGGGTCACAATTGCCTGCAGCGGAACGGTGATCTTCGGGGTGGTGTTGCCGATCAGGACGATGTCGCCGTTGCGGCGGCAGATATCAATGCAGAGATTGATGGTCTTCTCGTTGCCCGCGGCCTCGAACACAACATCGACGCCCTTGCCGTTCGTGATTTCGGAGATGCGTTCGCGGGCGTTGTCTTTCCCGGTCAGGCAGTAATCCGCGCCGAGCTCTTTGATCAGCTCGGTACCCGATTCGGAATGCTTCACGGCGATAATCGTTCCGTAACCGTACGCGCGGAGGGTTTGGATCAGCAGCATCCCGATCTTCCCGCAGCCGACAACCGCGGCAGTCGCGCCGAGTTTATGCGGGATGAGGTTCGCGGCATGGAAGGCAATCGACATCGGCTCAATCATCGCGGCCTGGTCAAAGGTCACATTGTCCGGGATGTGGTAAAGAATGTGCTGCGGCAGCGCGATGTATTCAGCGAACGCGCCGTCACGGCGGTATTCATCACAGGAGACGCCGATGACGCGGCGGTTTCCGCAGAGGTTGATGTCACCATGCCGGCAGTTTTCGCATTCGTTGCAGTAGATCGTGGAGTCAAAGGTGACGCGGTCGCCGACTTTCCATTCGGTCACATCCGCGCCGACTTCTTCAATAACGCCGCCGGCTTCATGCCCCATCACAACGGGCGGCTGCCGTCGGCCGGTCGAGCCGTCATATCCCATTACATCCGAGCCGCAGATACCGCAGGCCTTAACGCGGACGAGGACTTCATTCGCGGCGGGTACGGGCTTTTCGACTTCGGTGTATTGGATTTTCTTATATTCGGTAAGAACTAAGGCCTTCATTTAGATTTGAAAGGAACTCCTTATCATTTCTCTATTTTGACAACAATATTATAATTGGAAACAATGATTTTGTGTGGAATGATGAAACGATTCACGATTAAGAGGTAGGCAAATGCTTCAGGACATTCGAATCCGTCAGAGAGACTATTTGATTAAAATCGCGCAGATTCTGACTCAGGAACTTGAGATCGAGCCGCTGTTATGGCAGGTGCTGCAGATGGCCGTGGACCTCGTCGGCGGTGAATCAGGCTTCATTGCTTTATACAATGTCCGCAAGGGCTGGCAGATTCAAACCCAGTTGAACATTTCCGACACGAACCTCGCCTATATCGAAACCTACCTCTCCGGCATGACGGACGTCTTCTCCGAGGCGGATGACTTCACGGACATCATGGCGATTAACATGCTCATCAAGCGGATGCGCAGCCTGAACGATCCCGACATCGCGGACGGCATCGGCTTCCCGCTGATGCTGCAAAACAAATTGATTGGCGCGATTGTTGTATTCCGCTCCTATAAGGTCAGTTTCTCCGCCAACGAAAAAGTCATCATGAAGGCCTTCACGGACCAGGCCGCCATCGCGATCAACAACGCGACGCTGTATTCCGAGAACCTTGAAGAGAAGAAACGCCTGGACGCGATCATCAAGGCTGTCGCCGACGGCCTGATGGTGATGAACGTTTCGCATAAGGTGACGCTCGTGAATCCCTCGCTGCGGCGGATGCTGAACCTGGAATCGGTCAATATCGCGAACTGCTATCACGACGACCTCATCCGCTTCAAGACGATCGACTCCGGCATTGAGCTGGACGAGGCTGAAGCCGGGGGCTGGCCGCTCAGTCCCGAATCGCGTCATACAATTCAGGGCGCGATTTACCAATACGGCTCCGAGAAGACCGTCCCGGTGAATATCACCTACACCCCGATTATGTCCTCCAACAACCGCCAGATTCTGAACATCATCGCGCTGGTACGCGACATCTCGAAGTTCAAAGAGGCCGACGATCTCAAGAACACCTTCATCTCAACCATCAGCCACGAACTGAAGACCCCGGTCGCGATCATCAAGGGCTACGCCTCGACGCTGAACCTGCAGGACGCGGATTGGGACCAAGAGACGATCCGCGAATCCCTGAACGTCATCGAGGAAGAGGCCGACCGCCTGACCGGGATGATCAACGACCTCCTCGATGCTTCCCGCTTCTACGCCGGGACGCTGAAACTGCATCGGATCGACTTCCTCATTCCGGAGCTGGCGGAGTCCGTCCGCAAGCACATGCAGCCGCAGTGCGGCGGGAACAAGATTCTGTTGGACTTCCCGGACGAATTCCCGGTGATCAACGCGGACGAAGACCGCATCCGCCAGGTGTTGACGAACCTCATCTCAAACGCCATCAAATACGCCGCCGGCTCGGATATTCTGATCAAAGGCGAGGTCGTCGAACGGTTTGCTGAGGTGTCTGTCATTGACGGCGGGCCCGGCCTTTCCGCGGAGACGGCGAAGCATGCCTTTGACCGTTTCTACCGCGCGAAGGAGACATTCAACCAGGTGAAAGGAACCGGTCTCGGCCTGTTCCTCTGTAAAGCCATTATTGAGGCCCACGGCGGCAAGATCCGCGCGGGGAACCGAAACGATGGGGAACACGGCGCTGTGTTTTCCTTTACCCTGCCGTTGGAAAGCGACGGCAAGCAGAGCTCCATTGATTTCTCCGAGAAAGAATAAATCGGATAGGCTTCGGGTAGGTTTCTATATCCTATTTTGTAAGAAATTTCATTTTCCGCTTGCTTAATCTGCTATAATGAAAAAAATTTTGTGCAAATAAAAGGATAAAGGAAAAATATCATGAGTTTAACCGGCATTATCAATGCGATTTATTCCTTCTGTCAGAATGCCATGCAGATCATGGGCTATCCCGGTCTGGCATTGGTCATGTTCCTTGAAAATGTATTCCCGCCGATTCCGTCCGAAATTGTTCTGCCCGTTGCCGGCACGCTGACTGTTTCCGCGGATCCCAATATCGCGCCGAAGTTCAACATCGTCTCCGTCATCATCTGGGGTACGGTCGGCACCTTCGCCGGCGCCTGGCTCTGGTATTGGGTCGGCTACCTGATCGGTGAGAACAACGTCCGCAAGCTGCTGCGCAAAGTCGGCAAGTACATCCGCATTACCGAAAATGACCTCGACACCTCCAAGCGCTGGTTTGAGAAGTACGGCGAATGGTGCGTATTCTTCGGCAGAATGATCCCGATCATCCGCACGCTGATCTCCGTCCCGGCCGGTCTTGCCAAAATGCATTGGCTGAAGTTCTCCATCTTCACCCTCATCGGCACGACCCTGTGGAACACCTTCCTGGCCTTTGCCGGCCGCATCCTCGGCGACAATTACACGATTATCGTGGACTTCATTGATAAGTTCAAGGTCGTCATCATTGTGGTCTGTGTCGTGGGATTCGCGATCTTCTTCTTCAACAGAGTCCGCAAGGAAAAGCAGCAGAAGGCCGCAGCCCCCGAAGCTTCCGAAGCTCAGGAAAATCAGGAAACCAAAGAAGACTGATCTTCAATTGAAATACATGAACGGCAGAGAATTCAAAGCTCTGCCGTTTTTTGATTGTATAATTCAAGCATGAATAAAAATTTCCGCAACATCGCCCGCGTCCTTTTTGTCGTTCTTTTCTGCGTTACCCTCCTCTGCGTACTGAACCGTACCGGAAGCCTGAACCTGATCTGGAAAGAGCTTCCCATCGGAGACATCACGCATGATTCCGGACACGGATACTATGCTTTCATCCCGGATGAGAATGTCAGCAAGCTCAATCTGCCCATTTTCCTTGTGGAAGACGGCGAGGTGCTTCAGAATCCGCCGCTTTCGGTCAATGAGGACAGAACCGCCGAGATCAAAATCAACGGCAGCGGTTCATATATGGTGAACTCGAACAACGACCTGTATTTCTCCGCCTCGGATAACACTCCCGAAAATCATGAGTATTCGGTTCTGGTCCCCGAGATCATTCGGATGCGATACCTGCTGGTGCTCCTCTTCATCACGGCAGGTTTGGACGGAACGCTGGTTTGGCTTGAGCGGAAGAATTTGAAAGCGCTCGGACGGCTGTCGGTTTATCCCGCGGTGATGGTTTTGGCGCTGCTGCTGCTCCCATGGAACGCGCTCGCGGTCCCGTTGAACATCGTTGGGATCCGCTTCATGCCGGTCTTTCAGCGGAATGTGATTGCTTTTGTAATGATTGCCGCCGCGGCTGCCGCGCTGCTTGCTTTGCGCAAAGGCGAAAAGTGGGTGAATGTCCTCGCCGCGGTGCTGATTGCGGTCAATTTGGTTTATTACTTCATTCCCGAATGGAATTACTTCGGTCTGCGTACGGATTCGTTCTCTTATATTGAGGAGCATTCCGCATCCTCGATTCGCACGATCGGATATCCCGCCTTCATTGAGGCGGGCAACGATGAGGAGGATTTAGACGCCATGCGCGGCGAATTCGGCACGGAGCTTTACGCCGAATATCCCGAGCGGCTTGTGAACGGTGCCGAAATTGAAAGTCACGGTCTGCTGAAGACGGTCCGCGCGCAGAAAATCGTCCTCGCCGCTGCCTTTTTGATCGTATGCGTGTCACTGATGTACGCCGCGGGCTGGGCGCCGTGCCTGTTCTTCGCGGAATTGGTCCTCTGCGGGGGATTCCTCGGCGTGGACAACAGCTACATTATGAGCGAATGCCTGTCGCAGGCGGTAATGCTTGCCGGCGCGGCTTGCTTCATTGTCTTCGCGAAGGATAAGAAGGTATGGGCTTACCTGCTCGGCAGTGCCCTCGCCGCCGCAGCGGTATTGGTCCGTCCGTCGAATATCATCCTTTTCGCGCTCGTACTGTTCGGCGCGGTGGTTTTGATTCTCAAAAAGGAGATCCGCGGCAGGATCGTTACGGCTGTCTTCGGCATTGTGCTGTATTTCGTCATCGCGGCAATACCCGCGGCAGAGATTTACGCGGAGTACGGTCGATTCCTGTGGATGCCGGTGTCAAGCTACGCAGAGATGGGACGCGCCCTCAGCATCATGGACGAGCGAGATCGAGCTTTATTTGTAGATGATGAAGAGACATCTATATATGTGTATGCGGTTCTGAATGCGAAGGAAAAATTCGCCGCGGAGCATGACGCCATCGAGCAGAATGATTATGTGTGGAGCATCGCGGTTGATACCGCGGAAAAGATGGGGTATGACCGCATTGAGTGCAGTTGGCTTTTCGCGAAGGTCAGCCGCCCGGTTATCAAGCAGCATTTCTCGGAGTTCGTGAACGCGGTGAAAGACAGCTTCCTGACCGGGATCGCGAAGACTCGGTTGAAAGTTGAAGGCCTTTGCGGCTATCCGACGCTCATCCTGCTCGCGCTGGGGCTGCTTTTCTGGCTCGGCAAAGACGCCGGATCAATTCTCGGCATCCTCTTCGTCGTGCTGCATAACGCGAACGTATTACTCTCCGCGGTGAACCAGCCGGAGAAACGTTACATATTCCATTCGGAGATTCTGTTTATTCTTGGGTTGATGCTGATTCTGAAGGATCTGCCGGGTATACGCAGCGAAAACCGCGATTGAAACCGGCCGAATACCATTCGTGGTTGAACGCGGCTTCGTTGCGGATATCATCTAACGTGTCCTGTGCGCCGCCGCCTTTGATGATCATCTCGTTCTCGGAGTCCTTCGCGAGGTCCAGCGTCCATTCGCGGACGTTTCCGTTCATGTCGAGAAGCCCCAGCGGACTCTGCCCCTTCGGCAGCCATCCCGCCGGAGTCAGGGATTGATAATAGCCGTCATAATTCGCCCGCGCGAAGTTCGGCTCGTCATACCCCCAGGCGTAATCCGTCTCATCCGTCCCGCCCGCGGCGAGCATCCATTGAGAAACGGTAGGCAAATCCCCGCCCTGAGCTTGGCAGAATGTGCGGGCTTCCATCCAGGAAACGAAGGTGACGGGGAAGATTTCGTAGACAAAGCGACCATAATACTTCGCGTAAGTATCTCGGTAGTGCGGTTCGTAGCATAATTCCGCGTCAACGCATTCCTTATAACGGCCGATGTTGACCGGGATGCGGTCGATCATGAAGGCCGTGCCGTCATCATCCGTAACGAGGACGCGTTCATCATTCCCGCCGAAATACGGACGGAGCTGCCGGTACGGTGAGGAGAAGTAAACGCATCCGACGAAGAATATTACCGCAAAGAGAAGTGGCGCGAGTTTTCGAATCATGAGCCTAAGTATACCGCTTAATTGAAGATGTCGTCGTAGGTGTCATCCAGCTCGCGGTCGGTGAGATGCGCGTAGCGCTGGGTGACGTTTACCGTTGAATGGCGCGCGAATTCCTGCGCGATTTTCAAGTTTCCTGTCTTATTCAACACATTCGTGACGAAATAATGACGGAAAGAATGCGGCGTGATCGTGCCGACCGCGTAATCGCCGAGGCATTCACGGACCCGTGTATTGACAATATCGCGGCCGGTCTTCGTGCTGATCGGCAGAACTTCCTTCCCGGCGGCTTTATCATGTCGGGAGAAGATCGGCAGCGCGGCCAGCATTCGGCCGGTATTGCCGTCAATCACAGCCCGTTCGTTCATATAATTTCGTATAGCGGCAATGGATCGGTCGGAAAATCGTACGACGGCCTGTTTATTGCCCTTCCCGATAACCTCCGCCCGCTTGTCGAACCAATTGACATTCCCGGCCCGCAGGTTGCAGGCTTCATGCACACGGAGGCCGGTGTCCGCAAGTGTAATCAGGAAGGCGCCGTCACGGAGATTGACGAGGCGGTCGCGTTCGGTTTCGCAGGGCAGCGTCGGAAGCTTCTCGGCGTATTCCAGGACCTTGAGAATCTCCTCTTTCGGAAACTGCGGCAGACGGATGCCGGGCTTGCGTGTGCGGTTGCGGATCAGCAGCTTGGTTTGGTAGATGTTGAAGTCCATCCAATTTTCCGCGATCAGAAATTCATAGAAGTTTTTAGCCACGTTGATATAAAGACTTTCCGTAGCCGGCGAATACAATTTCAGATAGCGCGCGAATTTCGCGATGTGGTCTTCCTTCAGAACGGAAATCATATCGGTCGACGCGATTCCGTTTTCCGCGAGCATTTCCATGAACGCGTTCATCGCGTTTCGGTACGTTTTTTCCGTATTCTCGCTGCGCGTCAATCTTTCGTTCTCCAGAAAAGATTCTACAGCCTGTTTGACCTCAATATCTGCCATGGTCCCCTGCCTTCCTCTATTGCTTCCGATAAGATAACTTATCGTACCCTTACGCTGATTGAATTATACACCGTTTT
>CAVIKW010000027.1:15284-16897 GCA_963643375.1 Flexilinea sp.
GTTATGTACAAAGCAAACCGCGGCTTCTCAATTTATCCTCACCGCGTCATCCGAGATTTTCCGGACCGGGAAAGGTTTCGCGCCGGAAAATTTTTAGAGTACCCTCAAAGCGTCGTCCAGAGATTTTGTCGTGAATTGTTGAGTATAATTACCGGCAGGATTTAACACGACAGGAACAAAGGAATGGAAAAACAAATCAAGATCGCATTTTTCGACATTGACGGCACGCTGGTCAACATGGAAACGAAAGTCATGACCCAGACAACGAAGGACACCCTCCTCGCGCTGCAGAAGAACGGCATCAAAATCTGCATCGCGACCGGACGGGGGCCTTCATTCATCCCGGATTTCGGCATTGATTTCGATGCCTACCTCACCTTCAACGGCTCGTACTGCTTCGACAAAAGCGGCCCGCTGTTCGAATGCCCGCTGTCGAAAGAGGATCTTCACACCTTGATCGCCAACGCGGACGCCATCAACCGCCCCGTTTCCATCGCTACACGCAATTCTTATCTCGCTTCCGGCTTCGACTCCGACCTGAACGATTACTTCATGTTCTCCAATCATCCGCTGCAGATCGGAAATATCGACGAGATCATCGCGAATGAGAATGTTTATCAGCTCATGCTCGGCTGCCGCGCTGCGGATTTCGATCACCTGCTGAATGGCGTGAAAAACGCGAAAATCACCTCTTGGTGGGACCGAGCAGTCGACATTATCCCGAAGGGTGCCGGGAAGGGCGTCGCGGTCGAAGCGCTTCTCAGGGCGTATGGATTCACCGCGGAGGAAGCAATTGCTTTCGGCGACGGGGATAACGACGTGGACATGATTCAGACCGTCGGCACAGGCATCGCCATGGGGAACGGCTCCCCGGCGGTCAAAGCCGCGGCGAATGCTGTCACCGCTCCGGTTTCGGAGGAAGGCATTCATCAATACTGCGTCGAGCACGGTCTCATTTGAAATAAGTTCCGCAGACTTCACACGTGAAATAAAAAACAGCCGCGTTCAATCACGGCTGCTTTGTTTTTTAAGTTCACGGACTTATTTCGGCTTCGTACGCGCCTGTGAGTCCGGAAATATTAACCGATGACTTCCACCTCAATCGGCTCGACTTCTTCCAGCTTCTTCAGGTTCACCAGCAGTATAATGCTCTTGATCACGATGCAGATTTCGTTGACGAGAAGGAAGATACCCGCGATCTTTACGGAAGACAGCGCGATGATGTCGGGTTTGTTGATCAGCAGCAGGCCGATCGCGAGCTCAAGGGCAGAGATAATCGCGATCGCCGGCCAGCGGCTGTAACGCGCGAAGCACAGGTTAATCGAGACCTGAATGCCGATCAAGCCGCACAAGATGATCCAGATACCGATAATAATCGGAATATAATGCATCAGCTGCGCGCGGTACACGATGATCATGACCGCCGCAATCAAGGTCGCGAACCCGCCCAGCAGGTCAAAGCTCGTCAACCGTTCGACGCCGCGCTTGCCAAAATAGCCAATGACGTTCACCACGCCGCTGGCGGCAAGAATACCGCCGAAGATGCAGAGAATCGTTTCCATTGAGGTAAGCGGGCGCGTAATCAAACTGACCGCGACGACGGTCATCAATAC
>CAVIKW010000027.1:16907-19558 GCA_963643375.1 Flexilinea sp.
CGAGGACGATGGAGTAAATTGCAAAGTTTTTAATGTATTTTTTAATCATATTACCACCTCATTTTGCCTAATATTATACTCATTATTGAAATTTCAAACGCGAACGGCAATTATTTTGACACAATGTTAACTTTTCTTGCAATAGACATATGTCATACTTTCATTCATGAATATCCGCGGAGGACGGCATGCCATATCTACGCAATCGGGGCATTCGAATAATGAAAAGAAGTTCCGAACGGGAACTGTGAGTATAATAATCGTAAACCGAGTTTGGCATCATTTTTTGAGCAGTTAGAAAAGCAATCAATGTGTTTTTCGAATTTTTCGTTTAAATTCAAGGCCGAACTTGAAAAGATAAAGGAACAACATGGGTAAAAACTTTATTGAAGCAAAACTGTCCAAGAAGATTGGCTCCTCCAATCCTATTACCTCCCGCTCCCGCCTGATGGCGATTGCGAACCAGTTGGATGACGTCATCCTGCTCGGCCGCGGCGACCCCGATCTTGACACTCCCCTGCGCATCAAGGAAGCCGGTAAAAAGGCTATCGATGAGAACAAAACGCATTACACCGATATCCGCGGTATTCCCGAGCTTCGAAAAGCCATTGCCGATAAATACAAGACCCAGAATCACGTCGAATACGATCCCGCGACCGAAATCATGGTCACCGTCGGCGCTCAGGAATCCATGTTCCTGGCTCTGTACGCCATCCTCGATCCCGGCGACGAAGTCCTTATCGGTGAGCCCCGCTACAATGCTTACGACGATGCCATCAACATGGTCGGCGGCGTTGTGAAGGTCATCCCCTGCAAGGAAGAAGAGAACTTCCTCATCACCCCGGAAGCCCTTGAAGCAGCTATTACCCAGAAGACCAAGGCTGTCGTCATCGTCAACCCTGGCAACCCGGTCGGCTTCTACAACCCGGATCAGGTCCGCGCGCTGGCTGAAGTTATTAAGAAGCACGACATCATCGTCATCAGCGATGAAATCTATGAGCACATCATCTTCGACGGCACTCCGCTGCTCTCCTTCGCGTCTATCGATGGCATGAAGGAACGCACCATCACCTTCAACGGCTTCTCGAAGGCCTTCGCTATGACCGGCTGGCGCTGCGGCTACATGTGCGCTCCGGCTCCGTTCTGCGAAAAGCTGACCGAATACGCCCACACCCTTTGCATCTGCGCCCCGACCCCGACCCAGTGGGCCGCCCTCGAGGCTTACACCGGCTCTCAGGACTGCGTTGAAGAATACCGCAATATCTACCGCGGACGTCTGCAGTACATGTCCAAGATTCTGGACAACTGCGGTCTGACCTACATCGCCCCGCGCGCCGGCTTCTACCTCTGGACCGACGTCTCCTCCTCCGGCCTGTCTTCCTATGACTTCTGCGAACAGCTGCTGAAGGAACAGAAAGTCCTCGTCTTCCCGGGCGACCTCTACATGGATCCGACCGGCAAGTACATCCGCATCTCCCTCCAGACCCCGACCGACCGTCTGGAAGAAGCGGGCCGCCGCATCGCGAAATTCTTCGACGAGCACAAGAAATAATCAATAACGCAAAAGGGGCTCAATTGAGCCCCTTTTATTTTGCATTTTGCGCTGTTCTTATACAAAATAACGGAGCCCAATCGGGCTCCGTTATCATTTTCGATTTTCGTGAAATTCTTATACCGCGGGTTTGCTGTGAACAGCGATGTCGAACGTAACCGTCGTAAAATAGCTGTTCTTTTCCTGCATCTCGCTGCCGTATTCCAGCTCCAAGATCTGCAGATCCATCCGCAGCGTCTGGGTCTCGAGCGTATACACCGCGTTCTTGCGGAGCTGTTGGCAATTGCCGTGCTGGCGGAGGCGGTCCGCGATCTTCTCATTCTGCATGGCGAAGTCGCTCAGCAGGTAATTCGTCGAGGTATGAATGTCGTCGCGGTCAAAGAGCCAAATCTCAAAGGCCGTCACCGCTTTCGGCTCGGTGTTATTCAGCGTCTCGCCGATGCCGATGCCGCACTCACCGCGGAAGTTGTCGCCTTGGTCGATAGAGAAAATCTCATCGAACATATCATTGCCGATGCGGTAGGTCGATTGATAATGAATGATGACGTCGTTCGGTGCTTCTTCCTCTTCAACCTCTTCTTCCGGCTCCGCGACGAAATCAACATTCGGCTCGGACGGATGAACTTCTTCCTCGGCAGCCTGTTCATTCAACGCGGCAGAACCGGTATTCGCCTTGCGGATCATGGACAGCAGCGGGTCGTCGGATTCCGGCGCGGATTCATCTTCGATCAACGGATTCGGAATGTCCTTCTTTTCCGGTTCGGAGGGCTCGGTCTCTTCGGGTTCGGACTTTTCCTCGTCCATCTTCCTTATATCGTGCCGCGAATCCGTGAACTGCAGGCCGCGGCCGGAGGCTTCCGGCTCGGCGTCTTTCAGGCCAATCACGACACTTTCGGGAGCGCTTTCTTCGGTTTCAACCGTTTCGGGCGCTTCTTCGATGGGTTCTTCTTCATATTCCGCTTCCGGTTCATCCGCTTCGGGTTCGGGCTCCACCATTACCGGTTTTTGAACATACTCCGGTTCGTCATCGGCCTCTGGTTCGTCTTCCGCGGGTTTTTCGATTTCTTCCGGCTCTTCGGGAACGGACGGCTGAGCCGGT
>CAVIKW010000028.1:0-19531 GCA_963643375.1 Flexilinea sp.
CTATTGGTAACAGCAGAAGAAAAGAATTTTACGAAAGCCGCCGAGATATTGAACCTGACCCAGCCCGGTGTCAGCACTCAAATCGCGCATCTGGAACGGGAAACCGGCGTGAAAATCTTCTACCGCAGCAAAGGGAACGTCCGCGTTACGCCTGAAGGGGAGATCGTCATCCGCTATGCCAAGCGCATCAAGGCGCTTTACAACCGCATGCAGGAGAAGATTGAGGAATATCAAACCGGCAAGGACCGCCTCCGCGTCGGCATCACGCACACATCCGAGAGCAACGACATCGCGGAAAATCTCGCCAAGTTCGGCATCTCAAAATCGAACCTCAGTATAACGATTATTACGGAGAACATAAAAAAACTTTATGAAATGTTGGAAAACTTCGAGCTGGATTTCGCCATCGTTGAAGGACCCCGCCAGCAGATGACCAACATGAATTACCTGATGCTGGACACCGATTACCTGGTCTGCATCCTCTCGAATAACAATCCGCTTTCAAAGAAGCCGATGGTCACGCTGAATGAGCTGAAGAATGAGCACATTATCCTGCGCTCGGTCGAGTCCGAGACGCGGAAGCTCTTCGAGGCCACGCTGACCTCCATCAACGACTCCATTGACAACTTCGATATCTCAATCGAGGTGGACAACATCGCCACGATCAAAGACCTGATCCGCAAGGACCTCGGCGTCTCCATTCTGCCGCGGAGCGCGTGCATGGATGAGCTGCGCAAGAATAAGATCACGGCCCTTCCGATTGAGAACCTGAGCATGATTCGGGAGACGAGCATTGTTTATAACAAAGACTTCGCGGGGATCGACCTCATCAATGACTTCGTGGAGCTTTACAGACAGAATGTTATGATCCGCTGACAGGAGTTCTATGACACAATTGAAATGCTACCTCAATAAATATCCGAAGCAGTTTTGGGCAATCATCATCGGCTCGCTGATTTTCACCCTCGGCGGCTCCATGTTTTACGCGTACCAGAGCATTTACCTGCAGGAACGGCTGGACATTCCGCTGCGGTATGCCGCGCTGCTGATTTCGCTGCGCGCGCTCAGCGGCGTGCTCGCCTCCTTCTTCGCGGGCTCCATCGCGGACCGATTCGGAAGGCGGACGCTGGTGCTGGCGTCGCTTGCCGGCGGGGCGGTTTATTACGTCGGGATGAAGTTCGCCGATCGGGTATGGGAAATGGCGGTCTTGATGTTCTTCTGGGGGATGATGGACCTCTGCTACCCGGTGGGCGTGAACTCCATGCTGGCGGATATCATCCCCACTGAGAATCGGCTCGAGGCCTTCTCCCTGCTGCGGATCACGTACAACACCGGTTACGCGGTAGGCCCGATCGTCGGCGGCATCCTGGCGGGGATCTCGTACGACATTCTGTTCAATTGGGCAATCGTCGGCTTCGCCGTGTCGTTTATCTTCATGCTGCTGACGCTGAAGGAAACGCTGGATAAAGAGAAGGTCGCCGCGGAAAAGGCGCGGAGCAAAGAGGACGGTTCCATCATGATGGCGCTGAAGGATAAGCCGTTTACCGCGTCCGTCGTCCTCATGGGATTGAATTACATCGCCTCGTCCTGCATGTTTTACATGCTCTCGTACTTCGCCTCAAGCGAACACGGCATTCCGGAAGCCGCGGTCAGCGTGGTCTTCGTGGTGAACGCGCTGATGTGCGTATTTCTGCAGCTGCCTGTCATCCGCCTGGTGCGGAATGTGAAGCCGCTCGTGTTGATGATTATCGCCGGCTTGATGTACGCCATCGGGATTGCTTCCGTCCCGCTGTTTGATAATGTCGTCTGCTACTGCCTGTGTATGGCGGTGATGACGATCGGCGAACTGCTGATGACGCCGACAATGACGAACCTGGCCGCGAAGCTCGCTCCGCCGGAAGCGCGCGGGCGTTATATGTCCATCCTGAGCCTGGCGCAGCCGTTTGGCACGGCGGTCGGCAACGCGCTGCACGGCAATGTCTATGACCTGATCTCGCCCGCGATGATGTGGATCGTGGCGGCCTGCGGTCCCGCTGTGTCGGCGGTCGGATTCACGGGGATGCATAAGGCGCTGGGGAATAACGAACGCTTCAAGGATTTATAAATAATCGAGAATACTTCGGTAGGCGGCGAGGATCGTTTCATACGAGACCGCGCAGTTCGCCGGACTTGTGGAAGGCAGCTCTATATGTGGGGCTGCCTTGTTTTTTTCGAAATTGCGGCGGTAGGCGTCCGAGGCCTTCCTGCCGTTCGTGAAGACAGCCGCGATGGGCGCGGCTTTGAAGATGATGTCAAGATCGTTGGGGACGGCGTTGCGGATGGAGGCGTCGTCGGCGCCGCGAATGTCACAGGCGGCGAAGACATCCCACAGCGCGATGTGATGTTCCAGGAGAAAGGCGGTCTTCTCCGCGTTGGACTGAAACGGTTCGCGCCCAAAGAGCGCCGCCATGACCGGCCAGAAGCGGTTGCGCGGGTGGCCGTAATAGAAGCGGTTCTCCCGCGACTTAGGCGACGGCATTGTGCCGAGGATCAGGACGCGGGACCGGCTGTCGTAAATCGGGTTGAACGGATGAACGATTGTCTCCATCGGGACTGTCAGAGCGTGAAATTCGGGTAATCCGGGATGTTCGTGTTCCGCTTGATGTAATACCCGAGGAGGCGGATGTATTCGCTGACGGTATCCTTCCAGCCGGAGGGCGTCAGCCACCAGAAGTATTTGTTATATCCGGAGTCGGGCGCGGGGTAGACCGAGACGCGGAAGGGGGTATTCGAGAAGGAATCGCTGAAGATCGTCTTCACCCGGCGCGTATGCCAGCTGTCGGTGACGATGATGGCGGAGTTGAAGCCGAGGTCGTACATCTTATTGATGATGCCCGTGGCTTCCTGACCGGTGTTCTTCGCCTGAAACTCCGCGATGTAAATCCCGCCCTCCGGGATGTCGAGCTCCTGCAGCTGCTCTTTTTGCAGCATGGAATACGGCTGGTTTAATTCGCCGAAGGTATTGCCGGTGTTCGTCAGCATGATGTTCGAGCCGTAGCCTTGATGATAAAGATCGGCCGCCGCGGTGACGCGGCTCTCGTCATTCCCGCTGAGAATGACAATGACGTCCGCGGGTTCAAGCGGATCTTGGTAAACGAGATATTTCCCTGCCGTGATGAACACGGCAAGGAGAATGACGATCACAAGCGGGATGACGAGAAGACGCTTTTTCGTATTACGCTCCCTTTTCGAGCGCGTTCTTCATGCGCTCAAGCGCTTCGGTCAATGTCGCGCGGTTGGTGCCCAGGTTCAGGCGGACGAACTTGCCGTAATCCTTCCCGAAGGCGATGCCGTCGTTGAGCTGGACGTGGGCTTTTTCGGCGAAAAATTCGGACGGTGAGCCTTCAATTCCGCACGCGGAGCAGTCCAGCCACATCAGGAAGGTGCCTTCCATCTTGTTCGTCTTGATGGCGGGCATATTGGCGCGGATGTAATCTTCGGCGAAGTCGCGGTTGCCTTCGAGGTAGACCAGCAGCTCGTCAAGCCAATCCTGAGAGTCGCGGTAGGCGGCGATGCCCGCGATTTGGGCAATGCCGGTGACGCCGCTGCACAGGCCCGCCAGGGCCTTCGCGTACTTCTCGCGCATGTCCTTGTTCGGGATGATCGCCGCGGAGCAGGAGAGGCCGGGGATGTTATACGTCTTGGACGGGGCGATGAAGGTGATGGTACGGTTGGCGAAGTCCTCGTTGATGGAGGCGATCGGCGTCTGATGATGACCGGAGTAGATGATGTCGCTGTGGATCTCGTCGGAGCAGATATACAGATTATGCTTGGCGCAGATGTTCCCGAGCTTCGTCAGCTCTTCTTTGGTGAAGACTCTGCCGACCGGGTTGTGCGGGTTGCAGAGCATGAAGAGGGTGGTGTTATCCTTGATCTGGGACTCGAACTTCTCGAAGTCGATCTTCCACAGGCTGTCGGTCTCGTCGAAATACAGATCGTTGTTGATGCCTTCGATGTTGAAGTTCTCCGGGGCGGAGATGAACGGCGGATAGGCCGGGGTCTGGTAGATGACGGAATTGTCGGCACCGCAGTAGGCGCGGACAGCGAAGTTGAAGCCGGAGACGATGCCCGGCACGAAGATGATGCTGTCGGCGGTGATATCCCAATTGTAGAGGCGCTTCATGCGGTCGACGATGACCTGCTTCAGCTCATCGTAGTCCTTGGAATAGCCGAACACCGGGTGCTCCAAGCGCTCGCGCATGGCGTCGATGATCTTCGGGCAGACGTCGAAGTCCATATCCGCGACCCATAACGGCAGGCGGTCCGCCGGGTAAGCGTCCCATTTGACGCAGTTGGTGCCGCGCCGATCCGCGATCTTATCAAATTCGTATTTCATTCTTCTTCCTCTTTTTCTTCTTTATTTCTTCGCGATTGCGTAATAAGTCGGGATCGAATAACTGCATCCCGGCTGAAAAGCCAAGTTTATCGCGACGCCGGTGTCCGCCTCGATCTGGCGGATCTCGCCGCGAATGTACTCCGCGGACTGTGTCTCGGAACGGCGGTAAGCGGCGTATTGAATCTCCTCGAATCCCGCTTTCCGCAGCAGCTCGGGGAGCTTCTTCCCGGCGGCGGGGTCAATGCCTTCGCGAATCAGGGCCTCCCGCTGCAGCTTTGCCGCTTCGTAAAGTTCCGCGGGGCTTGCTTCGAGCTCGTCCCAGCAGGGCTCCGCGAGCAGACAGCAGCGGCCCCCGTCTTTCAGCACGCGGCGGGCTTCACGAAGAATGGCGTCAGCCGCGTTCACCCACAGCAGGAAGTAGTGGCAGCAGACCATGTCGAAACTGCCGCTTTTGAACGGCAGTTCCTCTGCCATCCCGGCCGTGAAGGCGTGCGGTGAGAACCGCCCCGCGAATTCCAGCCGTGAATATTCTTTGTCAAGGCCGATGACGCGCTCATTGCCGAAACCGCGCAGCAGGGCACCGGTTCCGCAGCCGAGTTCGAGAACACGGGCGCCTTTCGGCAGCTCGGCGCGGATGCTGTCAAGGAGCTCTTTCGTCCATGAAGCCTGGACCGTGAACCGGCGGTTCAGCTCCTCGTTCGTCATCTCAGAAGCACTCCGGCAGTCCGCAGCGGGGAACGACACGGTCGGCGTTGTTTTGCTTTTCCATCGGGCAGCCGCATCCGCAGACCTCTTTCGTCTCGCAGCGCTTGCAGCCCTCCGGCAGGTATTCCCGCCCCCGCAGGGAACGGCAGAGCGGCGCGTTCCAGATGGACTCCCACGGGTCGGTGAGAATATTCCCGACGGCCTGATACCAGGATTGGCAGGGGAGGACGGCGCCGTCGGGCTCGACGCACATGCTGTAGCGGGCGGCGCTGCAGGTCTTGAAGCCGAGGCCGTTCTCATACGGATCGAACAGGCAGTAAGGCGTCGGCGTGTACCACAGCAGGCGCATGCCGTTTTTCGTAATCGCTTCCTTCGCCGCGTCCAGCAGCTCCGGCAGCTGATCGACGTTCAACCCCGTGCCGACGTTCTTCCCGCGCCCGGAATAAATCAGCGCGTTCAGCCCCATCGTGCGGACGCCGAGGTCGTTGATGAAGTTGACGAGGTCGGTGACGTTCTGCTTCGTGGCGTTGTTCGCGAGGAGCGTCGTGTTGGTGTTCAGGTAGATGCCCGCCTTGACCGCGTTGCGGATGCCCGCGGTGGTTTCCTCCCAGGCACCGGGCGCGCAGACCATGGCGTCGTGGATGGATGCGATGTGGGATTCCAACGTCACCTGCGCGTGGTCCAGGGAGCAGTCCTTCAATTCCTCGCAGAACGCGATATTCTTGAACTGTCGGCCGTTGGTGTTGAGGCCGCTGACGATGCCGAGCTTGTCGGAGTAACGCAGCAGCTCCGGCAGGAACGGCACCAAGGTCGGCTCCCCGCCGGTGAAAACGACATGCGGGACGGCGATGTCATTGACGCGGTCGAGGATGCGCTTCCAGTCGTCAACGCCCAGCGGGGCGTTGGCGCGTCCCGGCTCATTGTAGCAATGGGCGCAGCGGTTGTTGCACTTGTACGTCAGCGCGAGATCCATGCGGAACGGCGCGTCGGAAATCTTCGAGAACGGGGTCTGCGTGTCAATCCCGCTTTCGCAGAGGTCGCAGGCGCCCGCCTTGCCGTCCACGATGTCTTCCATCAGCGGCTTGAAGGCGAGGTAATCTGTGAACGCGGACCCGGCTTCGCTGCCGAACTGATCTTTGAGAAGCTTTTTTACGGCGCTGTCGTCCAGGCGGTTCATGACGCACCAGGTGAAAAGCGACGCGGAGGTGTTCAGATAAAAGGACTCGTTGCCGTTCAGCCACAGCACGCCGTTGAGGTCGCTCTCGACGCGCAGATGCATGCGGGTCTTCCATCCGCTTTCGCGCTCGATCTCGACCTTATAAAGACCGGGGCCGTAAACGACCCCGGATTTTTCATTTCGATGAAACCAATTCATCAACGCCCGCCTCCGGCACAGGCGCAGGCACAGCTGTCGCAAGCGCACGCGCAGGCGCAGCTTGAACCGCCGCCGCCTCCGCCGCGGTGGCGAGAGGACGGATCCGACGGCGCGGTGCGGACCGGGTTCGTGGTGTTGCGAATCTGGGACTGGAAGTCCTTCGTGTTGCCGGTCAGCTTCGTGCCCAGACTGCGGGCGGAATCCGTGATGGAGCGGGCGAACATGGCACCCGGCAGCACCGGCATGGCGGAGCCGCCTTTATCCGAATCGGAGCTCGTGCTCGTCTCGGTATGGCTGTCCGTGAAGGTCTCCGAAGTGTCGGGCATGACGTTCGGCTGAGCCGGACGCGGCGGACGCATGGGCGCCGGACGATGATAGCTCGGGTCATAACGCCACCACCAGGACGGTTCGTATAAGGTTCTGCCGGAGAAGACGGTTTCGACCTTCTTTTCCGGTTCTTCGGTGAGCATGGCCCAGCCGAAGTGTTCGCCGAGGAGCTGAGACTTCAGTTCGTCGGTATCGGCAGCCTCGACCTGCTCCCAGGCCTTATCGCAGATGGATTTATAGTATTCCTTTGTCTCCTTGAGCGAGAATCCCTCAATGCGTTTCGAGGTGCTGAGGATCAGGCGGTTGATGGATTGGCGAAGCCTGTTCGTCCGCTTCTTCTCACTCGTCTCACGCAGCGCCTCGATGAAGTTCGTCTCGTATTCATACAAACCCTCGGGAAGGGGATCGGTGATCTCGACTTCGAACGGATCCTGCGACTTGATGGTGATGGCGCCTTTCTTCGCGAGGCCGAAGATGATCATGCTGATGACGCGGTCAATGTCGATTTCCAACAAGACAGCCGCCTCAACCGCGGTCAGGCCGCGCTTAATCCCTTCGCCGTCCGTCTTGATCTGCGGCGGGAAGTAGTGCTTCGAGGCCTTGACCTTATTCTTTTCCGCGATTTTATAGATGAGGAAGCCGATCCCGCCGAAAGGAAGCAGACAGGTCAGGCAGCTGAGGATCTCTCCCAAAGTTTCCTTGAAACCGCCGCTGCTGCTCCCGCCGGAAGAATCGGGGGAGGAGGCCGCCGCTTCGTTGTTGATGTTGGCGGTGGAGGTCAGCACGTTGGACGGGAATTTCGCGCCGAAAATGTACTGCTTCGCGGCGGAAGCTTCGGCGGCGTGCCATTGGTAGACGACCAGTTCATCCTCAATCCAGGCCTCGGGTTCATCCGTGCCCGGCCAGTTTTCGGGTTTGTAATAGTAGCAGGTTTCGGAGGTGACGCCCTTCGGGAACACAAGCTGGAAGGTGTAATCCGTCTTGCCTTCGACGTATTTGCTGCCGAAGTAGTTCGGGGCGAAGTCGAAGCCGACGTACGCTGTCTCGACCTCGTTGATGGTCTCCGAAGTCGCGTCGTAGAGCGTATCCTGCAGCCCGTTGATAATCACGTACACCTTCGCGGACGCGCCCGAGGGGACGGAGTAGCTGCCCATCTCGAGGGTGATGCCGTACCGCAGCCCTGTTACGCTGTAATCGGCGTAAGTGACCTTGATGCCGTCGGTGATCTTCGTGTCGTTGACGTAGACCTCGACATCGTTCAGTGAGAAGTTGTTGCTCGGTGTGCCGATGTCCACATATTCAATGGTGTCGCCGGAGTTCGTGTTCTCGACGGAGTAATCATACGAAATGGAGACAGAGCCGTCGGACTCGATCCAATAGATGACCTCCAGCGAGGGAACCCGGTAGTAATAATCCGCCGAGACCGCGCCGAGAATGCAGCACGCGGTCAGCAGCGCGAACAGAAACGATTTCAGGAATTTGTTCATCTTTGTGTTACCACTTCGGTTCTTCGGTGATCTGGTAAGTGACGCCGCAGTACGGACAGGTGACCGTCGGGGCGCCGGCGACGAGGGTGATGGACTCCTTCGGGAGCGGAGCGCCGCAGTTATTGCAGGTCAGGACGACTTTTTCGGTCTTCCCGCCCAGATCAATGTTGTAGGTGACGTTCTTCGTTTCCTTGTCCTGCGCGCCCTTGCGGGTGACGATGAGCAGGATGACGGAACCGATCACCAGCATGATGATGCCGATGATGAGCGATGTGCTGTCAAAGGGAGTGCCGAAGGCGCCCCAGATGAAGAGCACGCCGAAAATGTAGCAGATAACGGATAAAATCTTCGCGACAAGCTTCATTTATTTTTCCTCCATGGCCACAACGCGGCCGGCGCTGTTCAGCTCGAGGATGTATTCCGAGCCGACAGTGTAGGTTCTGTAATCGTAATAGTTGGACGGGGCGAAGTCGTATTCGCGGCCGTTTTCATCGCGGAGCGCGACGTAGTATTCCGCGAAAACATTCCCGGACGTGGAATATTCGGGCTCGACATACGGTGACTCAACATCGGGGCCGCTGCCGCTCGCGGTACGGGTGCCGACATTGCCCTGGGTGTAGACGGTCCATTGGCAGTACGGTTCGTAAACTTCGTAAACGCAGTCCTGGGCGAGGGCTTCGTAACCGTTGCCGAGGTCGACGGTATAGGTATCGCCGCAGACTTCCTTGGCACCCGCGACTTCATAGTCGTAGGTCTGATACAGCTTATCCTGACAGCTCGCGTTCGTCGCGTTGGAAGGCATGTCTTCCTTCCACCCGGATTGCGAAGTCGGGACATCGCCGACGATGCGGACGGAGGTCTTCCAACTCTGCTCAATCACGACCGCGTTCACGGTGGTATTCGCGGAGCTCGGGCGGGTCGGGGCGGTGTACGGAACGGCGACGCTGTTATCCTGTTCGTAGGACTCGGAATAAGATTCGTCAGCCGGCGGCATGATGCTGCCGCCGCTGCTGCTCTGCGAACCGAAGCTGCCGAATAAGCCGTTCGTCAGGTAGGAGATGACGACGAAGGCGGCGAGGATGATCAGCAGGATTACGCAGCCCTTGCCGCAGCCGCCGCGCTTGTTGGCAGTGTTGGTCGTGGCGGTAGTCCCGCCGTTCCCGGCAGCGCTCTGCGGTGTGTCTTTCGCGGGACGGGCGGCTGCCGTATCGGAAGCGCCCGCGCTCAGTTCGGAACCGCAGGATTTGCATTTCAATGAGCCGGCCGGGTTTTCGGTGCCGCAGGCGGGGCAGACGATCGGCTTACTGTCCGCGGACGGCGTTTCGTATACGTGCTGCGCGCCGGTTTGGCGATTATGCCCTTCGGAAAGGGGAGCGCCGCAGCGGGTGCATTCCTGCGTCCCGGCGGGGTTGCGGTTGCCGCAGAAGGCGCAGACGACATCCGGTCCCTTCTTCGCGGTCTCGATCACTTTCTCATCGGTGATGACTTTCGCCGAGGTCTGTGACTCAAAATTCGTGGTATCGGACATGGCCGCGCCGCAGCTTTGGCAGGTGCGGGCTGTCCCCGGGTTCTTGGTCCCGCAGTTCGGGCAGGTCCACGTCATTTCTCTGTACCCAATGATCTTCTGTGCCATTGTTCTCTCCCTATCAATATCAATAACGCGTAATTCCTATGCTCTTATTATATATTAAAATACGCCGAAAAACTGAAAAAGACTCATCCGAGACAAAAAACAGCCCGCCGAATTGTTCGGCGGGCTGTCGCTTTCGCGGGATTACAGGTTGTAGATGAAGTTGCGCAGGTAGTTCGCAGTCTGCTTGACGGCACGCTTGGCGTCGTCGAGGTTCTTCTCGAAGGCCTTGTCTTCGATTTCGATGACGGAGTAGCCTTCGTAGCGGATGTCGGTCAGGGCGGAGATGTACTTGCCCCAGTCCACATCGCCGAGGCCCGGGATCTTCGGGGTCATGTACTGCAGCGGGGTCGCCATCACGCCCACGTCCGCGAGCTTTTCGGGGTACATCTTGATGTCCTTGTAGTGGACATGGAAGATCTTGTCTTTGAACTCGTAGATCGGCTTGATGTAGTCGATCTGCTGCCAAACGAAGTGGGACGGGTCGAGGTTGATGCCGAGGTTCGGGCTGTCGAGGACGGCGAAGACCTTCCGCCAGTTGGCGGGGCTGGTCATGATGTTCTGGCCGCCCGGCCATTCGTCGTTCGTGAAGATCATCGGGCAGTTCTCAATAGCAATCTTGACGCCGATCTTTTCGGCGTAGCGGACGATCGGGGTCCAGACTTCTTTGACGAGTTCGATGTTGTCATCCACATTCTTGGAAGGATCGCGGCCGATGAAGGTGGTGATCATGTTGACGCCGAGCATCTTGGAAGCGTCCATCAGCTTGTAAATATGAGCAATGGCGGCGTCGGCCTTTTCCTTGTTGGGATCCAGCGGGTTCGGATAGTAAGCAAGCGAGGAGATTTCCACGCCCTTGGACTTGCAATAATCATTGATTTCGGCGGCCTTCGCTTCGGTGAGGTTGGCGACATCAATGTGGCTGACGCCGGCGTAACGGCGCTGCGCCCCGGAGGCAGCGGGCCAGCAGGCAACTTCGAGACATTCCAAGCCGTTCTCGGCGGCGAAATCAACGACTTCTTCAAAAGTCATGCCGTCGCAAATAGCGGTCAAGAGACCTAATTTCATCATGATGCTTTTCTCCTTTTTGTGTGCGATGACTGTAAGGCGGAACAGGGGTTCGGACGGTTATTACATGAATCGCAACGGACAACCGCCGCTCTGAAGTACGCGGACAATCAATATGTCTAAAGTATATCATATCCGCGGAAAAAATTCAAAATGCCGAAAATCACGACCCGCCCGGGGACGGTTCTATACTATAATTAAGATGTAAAAATTCGGCACATTCCGACGGAGCGGATACTTATGGAAATGACACACGAAAACTACGAAGAGCTGAAGAAAACGATCAATTACTACAACTACCAATACCACGTGATGGATTCGCCGATCGTGAGCGACGGGGAGTTTGATCACCTGCTGGTGGAGCTGCGGGAGATGGAAGCCGCGCATCCGGAATGGGTGACGCCGGATTCTCCGACGATGCGGGCGGGCGCGCCGACTTCGGATAAATTCGCCAAGGTGCCGCATCCCGCGCCGGTGCTGAGCTTGGCGAACGCCTTCAATAAGGAGGATGTCCGCGCTTGGTTCGAGCGCCAGGTGAAGACGGACAGCCGTCTGGACTCCGCGGACTTCGTTCTCGAGCCGAAGATTGACGGACTGACGACCGTGCTCCGCTATGAACACGGCGTTCTCGTTCAGGGCGTGACCCGCGGGGACGGCATCGTCGGTGAGGACATCACGGCGAACGTGCGCACGATCCGCTCCATCCCGCTCTCCATCCCGGTCAAACCGACTTCGTACACGGTCCCGGATGTGCTGGTGGTCCGCGGGGAGACGTTCCTCTTCAATTCGGACTTCGAGAAGCTCAACGCGGAGCTGACCGCGAAGGGAGAGAAAACTTGGCTGAACCCGCGCAACACGGCCGCCGGTTCGCTGCGGCAGATCAATCCCGAAGTGACCGCCCGGCGTCCGCTCTCCATTTACTGCTATCAGATCCTCTATTACGAGGGCGGCACCGTGCCCGATACACAGTGGGGACGGCTTGAATACCTGAAGGAGCTCGGTTTCCCGGTCAGCTCCGAGAGCCGGCATTATGAGAACTTCGAGGCCATGCTTGGCGGTCTCGACCGCTGGACGGAGGTCCGCGAACAGATCGACTTCGATATTGACGGCGTCGTCATCAAGATCAACAATCTCCCCCTCGCCGAAGGGCTCGGCTTCGTGGGCAAAGACCCCCGCGGGCAGATCGCGTTGAAGTTCCCCGCCCGCGAAGTCACGACGACATTGGAGAACATTGAAATCAACGTCGGCCGCACGGGCGTGTTGACGCCGACGGCCGCCTTCGAACCGGTTGTCTGCGGCGGTGTCACCGTCAAGCAGGCGACGCTGCATAACTTCGACTTCATCCGCGACAAGGACATCCGCATCGGCGACCGCGTCCTGATCAAGCGGGCGGGCGACGTTATCCCTTACGTCATCGGGCCGATCCCCGAAGCGCGGAAGGGCACGGAGAAGGTTTATGAACCGCCGACGGTCTGCCCGGTCTGCGGACAGAAAACCGAACGGCTGGAAGGTGAGGTCGCGGTCTACTGCGTGAACGCCTCCTGCCCGGCGCAGCTCATCCGCAATGTGGAGCATTTCGCGTCCCGCGAGGCGATGGACATTACCGGCCTGGGCATCAAGGTCGTGGAACAGGTCGTCAACGCCGGGCTCGTCTCGGACGTCTCCGACCTCTACATTCTGCCCAAGTCCGCGTTGAAGGAGCTGGACGGATTCGGAGAGAAGAAGGCGGACAATCTGCTCGCCGCGATTGAGGAATCCAAACAGCGCCCGCTCGGCAGATTGATCAACGCCCTCGGCATCCGCGGCGTCGGCGCGGCGGTCGCGGAGCTGCTCGCGAACCGCTTCGGCTCCATGGACGGCTTGGCGTCCGCCGATTCGGAGACGCTGCAGTCCATTGAGAGCATCGGGCCGAACATCGCTCAGGCGGTGATTGACTGGTTCGATCGGGATTCCAACCGCCTGATTGTTCAGCGGCTGAAGATGTTCGGAGTCAATCCCATTCTTGAAGTCAAAGACGCCCCCGATCCCTCTTCTCTGCCCCTCGCCGGGATGAACATCGTCGTCACCGGTACGCTGCAGGCATACTCCCGCGAAGGCATCAAGGCCCTCATCAAGGAAAACGGCGGCAAGTCCGCGGACAGTGTCTCGAAGAAAACGACTTATGTCGTCGTCGGCGACAATCCCGGTTCCAAAGCCGAGAAAGCCGCGCAGCTCGGCGTCCCCATCATCTCCGAGGCGCAGCTGATCGAGATGATCAACCGCTGACACAGAAACAAAAACACCCGCCGGTGAGGCGGGTGTTTTATATTTGGATTTACTTCTTCGCGACTGTGCCGAGGAGGTCGTAGTCGCCGAGGACACCGGTGATGGTGACGGGGACGATGGAGCCGATCTTCGCTTTGCCGGAGACGAAGACGAGGCCGTCAATCTCGGGGGCGTCGCGGAAGGAGCGGCCAATGAGCAGACCGTCATCCTGGCGGCCTTCAATCAGGACGTCAAGCGTCTTGTCGACGAAGGTCATGTTGATGTCGTGGGAAATCTCCTGCTGCAGGAGGTAGATTTGTTCGCGGCGCTGTTCCTTGACTTCGGTCGGAACGTCGTCGGCGTATTTCATGCTCGGCGTGCCTTCCTCCGCGTAGTAAGGGAAGACACCGACGCGGTCGAATTCCATCTCCTCGATAAATTGATACAGCATCTTGAAGTCTTCCTCCGTCTCGCCCGGGAAGCCGGTGATGAAGGTGGAGCGGATGGCGAAATCCGGCATGCGGTCGCGGAATTTGTTGAGCGTGCGGCGGACTTCATCCATGTCGCTGGGGCGGAGCATGCGTTTCAGTACTTCCGGGGAGGCGTGCTGCAGCGGGATGTCGAGATAGGGCAGAATGCGGTTGTCGCCGGTCATCAGGTCGATGAGGTGATCGGAGACGAAGCCCGGGAAGGCGTAGAGCACGCGGATCCAAGGCACGTGCGGCGCGGCTTTCTCAACCTGTTCGAGAAGACCCGGCAGCGCGTCCTTTTCCCCGCGGTCAATGCCGTACGCGGTGGTGTCCTGGGCGATGAGGATCAATTCCTTGACGCCCTGTTCGTCCAGCGCGGCGGCGTCTTTGAGAATGTCGGCAACCGGACGGCTGCGCCATTCGCCTTTGATGTTCGGGATGCCGCAGAAGGCGCAGCGGCGGCTGCATCCGTCCGCGATCTTCAGGTAAGCGGACGCCCCCTGCTGCGCGTATTGGCTCATTCGCTCAAGGTCCAGGCGGGAGGTGGCCGCGTTGAAGGACGCGTTCGCCTTGATGGAGTCCGTCAGCTGCCCGATCTTCGCGATGTCGCGGGTGCCGAGGAAGGCGTCGATCTTCTTGCAGCCGGCTTTCAGTTCGTCGGCGAAGCGTTCCGCCATGCAGCCCGCGGCGATGAGATGCTGTTTCTTCGTCTTGTGCTTCGCGAGGTCGTTGAGCGTTTCAATAGCTTCCTCGCGGGCGGGCTTGATGAAGCCGCAGGTGTTCACGATAATGAACTCCGCCTGCGTCGGGTCTCCCTCAAAGGTGTAGCCCTGCTTCGTCAGAATATTGCCCATCGTTGTGGAGTCAACGGTGTTCTTCGCGCAGCCTAAAGAAACGAGATAAAAAGTTCCTGATTTCATGTGCCTCCGGAATTACGGAATATAAGGTGTCGGTGTGTTTGTCGGGAGCGGCGTCTCCGGCATGGATGTATACGTCGGCTCGAATGTGTTCGTCGGTGTGGGACTGAACTGCGGCGTCGGGGTGGCGGCAATCAGCGGCGAGAAGACGATCGTGACGATCTGCCCCAGATTGCCGAGGGTGCCGAGGTTCTGCTGATTGTAAGTGACCGAGAGCGCCGCGGCGTTGCCGGTGGTGAGCTCGATCAGGTTCTGCGCGTCGAAGGGGTAAGTGTTCCCGGGGACTGTTCTGCCGGCGAAGACTTCTTTCCCATCGGCGGTGACTTTCATGTAAGTGCGCTGGTTGGCGGTGACGAAGATGCGTACCGGGGAGACGACCGTCTCTTCTTCGGATTCCTCTTCCGCGGACGCGGCTTCGGTCTCCGCGATGCGCATCTGAAGCTCTTCGGGGTTTGGTGTCGGCGTCTCTGTCTCGAGGACAAACGGCGTGTGGGTGGTGTTTTGGTATTGATCCAAAAGGTTGAACGCCGCGGTCGGTTCGGTGGCGGATCGTCTGTAGGCGGTGATGGTGATGGCGGAATAGATGATGATGCCGGCGATGCCGACGATCACGAATACGCCGACGAAGAGATCCGGTGTGAAGAAGCTCTTCAATTTGCCCGCGCGCTTTGTCGGCTTGCGCTTCTTGCCGGCGGGGCGGTTGTTCTTCTCAAGCGTGAACCCCTGCAGCGCGGTCGCGAACTCCAGCATGATCCCATCCACGTCGAGATCCAGGAACGCGGCGTAGTTGTTCAGCATCCCGCGCGCCTGCATGAATGACGGCAGCTGTTCGAAATTGCCCTGCTCCATGGACTCGATATAAATCGAGCGGATCAGGGTCTGCGATTCGCAGTCCTCAACGGAAAGCGACAAAGCCTTGCGGCGGAAGGCCAGCTTGGCGCCGATCTCCTTGAAAATCTCCTGCGGGGTCTTCTCCTCGGGCGCGGCGGAAGCGGTTTCGTCCTTTTTCCGTCCGAAAAGCGAGAACGGCTTCTTCGCCTTTTTCTCTTTCTTTTCCGCGGGCTGTACCGGGGTTTCGGGGATGGATGTCTGCTGCCGGGGAACGAAATTCGTCACCGGCTGCTGCGGGGTGTAGGGCTGCTGCGGCGGAACCTGCCGCGCGTTGTTTTGCGTCGGAATGTAAGGCTGCCGGATGGGCTGCTGCGGGATCGGCTGCGCGGTCCCGGTCGGGATGTACGGCTGCTGAATCGGCTGCTGCGGAGCCGGCTGTTCCGGCGCGGCGGAGCGCTTCGCGAAGGGATTGAAACGCGGCTTGGCGTCCGCTTTTTTCTCGGGTTCCGCTGCCGGCGCGGCGGGAGCTTCGGGCTCATCCGGGGTGGGGTTGTCCCATTCTTTGATGATCATCGCCGTGTCGAGGTCGAGATACTCCGCGTAAATGCGCAGAAAGCCGCGGGCCTGTACCGCCGAAGGGATGATCTCCGTGCGGCCGCCTTCGAGTGCCTGAAGATACGGCAGACGGATATGCAGAGCGTCCGACGCTTCTTTGAGAGAAACGCCTTTCGCTTCCCGCGCTTTTCGTAAAAGGTTTCCGGCTTTAATTGACATGTTTCTAATTATACGGGATTTGCGGCTTAATGCGTGAAAAAAGGTCCTCATTTCTGAAGACCTTTTTGTGCCTAAAAGAGTGGTATAAGAATGTTCTGATTAAGCAGCCTGTTCGGCTTCCGGAGCGGCTTCTTCGACAGCTTCCGCTTCCGGAGCGGCTTCTTCGGTACCCGGGATGTTCGGGGTTTCGCCTTCGCGATGGACCATGATGTTGACAGTCGGGATGATGTCGACAGTCAGACGGACAGCGGCCTTGTGTTCGCCAATCAGGCGGATCGGCTGCATGTCGATCATGCGCTTGTCAATCGTGATTTCGGCCTTTTCGCTGATCTTGTCCGCAACCATCTGAGTGGTGATGGAGCCGTAGAGTTTGCCCGTTTCTCCGGCTTTGACAGCGAAAGTGATCCAGGAACCGTCGATCTTTTCAGCGACAGCGCTCATCTCGGCGTTCAGCTGAACACGAGCGGTGTCAGCCTTCGCGCGGATGGCGTCAGCCTGCTTCAGAGCGGCAGCGGTAGCGAGGACAGCATAACCCTGCGGGAGAAGGTAGTTTCGGCCGTAACCGTCAGCGACCTTCTTGATATCGCCCGCATGACCAAGATGATAAACATCTTTTAACAATAAGATTTTCATTTATTCAAGCCCTTTCAAAAAATTGTGACAACACAAATCTATCAACGAAGGGTACAACGTTGACGAATCTATTTTAGCAGAGATTTTGAAAAATGGAGAAAAAAGTGATAAAAATGGTTTTCAATTTGGCATGAAACCTGTTACCGCTATTATAATTGAAAACAAGACCGAGTTCGAGCTCGGTCCCCGGTAAGGTTACGACACACAAAACAGCGCGCGTGGACTTTCCCGCGCTGATACTATTCATGGAATTTTAGGAACGCGTTATGCCGCTTTTTTCGAGAGATATTGGTATTGATTTGGGAACGCTGAATATGGTCATTGCTGAAGGGCGTCAGCTGCTGCTTCAGGAATCGACGGTCGCGGCAATTGTTGTTGATGAAATGAAAATGGTGGAATGGGGTCAGGCCGCCAAGGATATGGTCGGCAGAGTCCCGGAATCCATTGACGTGGTCTATCCGCTGCGCAACGGCGTGATCGCGGAGTATGAGATCACCGAGAATCTGGTGAAGTTCGCGGTCAACAAGGTCTGCGGCTCCATGCTCATCTTCCGCCCGCGAATTTTGATCACCATCCCCTGCGGCATCACCAGCGTTGAACGCCGCGCGGTGCGTGAAGTCGGTTTGGGCACGAACGCCCGCGACGTCATGCTGATGGAACAGCCGCTCGCGGCTGCTATCGGCATCGACCTCCCGATTGCCGCGCCTTCGGGCAACATGGTCATCTGCCTCGGCGGCGGTTTGACCCAGGCGGCAGTGCTTGCCATGAACGGTGTCGTGACTTCGGGAACGACGCAGACCGCCGGGCAGAAGCTCGACGAGGCAATTCAGATTTATGTCCGCAAGAAGTACGGCGTCATCATCGGGCAGCCGACCGCCGAACAGATCAAAACGCGCATCGGCTCCGCCGTTCAGGTGGAACAGTCCCAGACGATGGAAATTCAGGGCCAGGACCAGGTTTCCGGTCTGCCGAAACCGGTCGTCGTGACCACGGAAGACATCGTCGAGGCACTTCAGGAGCCGCTTAAGGACATCGCCGATACCGCCCGCAAGGTTCTAGAGAAGACCCCGCCGGAATTGATTTCGGATATTATTGACCGCGGCGTCGCTCTCTGCGGGGGCGGCGCGCTGCTGCGCGGCATTGATAAATACCTGACGAAGATGCTCGGCATCCCGGCTTACATGGTGGATGAACCGACCATCTGTACCGCGCTCGGCGCCGCGAAGGCGGTCTCCATGCGCGACGCGTATAAGCGTTCGATCATTCAGGGCTGAGAGAAATAAAAAAAGCGCCGAAAGGCGCTTTTTCTGTTTAAGTGGGATTCGCTTACAGATAGTAAGTGATGTGCTGGAGGGAGACGATCGGGTCGGAGTACTCGACTTTGATGCGCTCCGGCAGGTTGAGAATCGCCGGCGCGTAAGTCAGAATCGCCTCAATGCCGCAGTCCACGAGCTCTTCCGCGACTTTCTGCGCGGAGGAAGCGGGGACCGTCAGCATGGCGATGCGGATTTCGTTCTCCCGAATGATGTTCTTCATGTCGGCAATGTCTTGAATGACGACCGCGTCATTCAGCTTTTCACCGATGATTTCCGGGTTGGCGTCCACAGCGGCGACGACATGAAATCCGCCGTCGGAGAAGCCGGAGTAGCGGGCAATAGCGTGGCCGATGTTGCCGCAGCCGACGAGGATCATTTTCCAGTCGCGATCAAGATTGAGAATCCCGCGGATCTGTTGGGAAAGGTAGTCGATGTTGTAACCTGTTCCCTGTTTGCCGAATTCGCCGAACTGGGAAAAATCTTTGCGGATCTGCGCGGCGGAATAGCCGAGGAATTCGCTCAGCTCTTTGGAGTTGGTGGTCGTCCCCTTTTCGCGAAGCGCGTTCAAGGCGCGGAGGTATTTCGGTAAGCGGCTTACAATGATGTCGGGGATGTCTTGATTCTTACCCATATCGGGGTGATCTCCTTTATCTTCTTCTGCTGTTTCTTGTGCTGCGGACACGGGCGCCGTAATACAAAACGTTCGCGATCGCTTGAATCGCGGAGGCGACATAGGTCAGCGCCGCGGCGTTGAGAATCTTCGAAACGCCGTCGAGTTCTTCCTTATAGACGAGGCCGGAGTTCGACAGCCAGGCTTTGGCTCTTTTGCTCGCGTCAAATTCCACCGGAAGGGTGATGAGCGCGAAGACAACGGTCAGTGAGAAAGCGGCGACGCCGGCCATCCCGATGTAATAACCGTACTCACTGCCCATCATGGCGTAGAGCAGAATGCCCGCCATAATCAGAATCGGGCCGAGGCGGCTGCCGAAATTGACGACCGGCACGAAGGCGGAGCGGAGGCTCAGCGGTCCGTAAGATTCGGCGTGCTGGTACGCGTGCCCCGCTTCATGGCAGGCAACGCCGACCGCGGCGACGGACGCGCCGGAGTAAACGCCTTGGCTGAGGCTGAGGGTTCTGTCCTTCGGCGAATAGTGGTCGCTCAAGGTGCCCGAGACTTCATTAATCGTGACGTCCTGCAGTCCGTGTTCATCCAACATCTTCCGCGCGGCTTCGTAACCGGTGACGCCGGTTGCCGTGGCGGCTTTTGAATACTTGCTGTAACTCGCGTTGATCTTGATCTGGGCGTACATGCCGAGAACAACAGCGATCATCATCAGAATATACCAAAACATAGTCTTACTTCTTCCCCTGTACCGATG
>CAVIKW010000029.1:0-19341 GCA_963643375.1 Flexilinea sp.
GTTTCAGAAAGGAATTATGTGATGCAAACGAAATTACAGAAACTCGCGACCGAGATCAGAATTCGCGAGATTGAAGCTGTCGGTGCTTTCGGCAGCGGCCATATCGGCGGCGCGCTGTCGATTACGGATTGTCTTGCCGCGCTTTACGGCGAGATCATGCATGTTGACCCGAAGAACCCGCAGTGGGAAGACCGCGACCGTGTCGTCATGTCCAAGGGCCATTGCGGTCCGGCGATGTACGCCACGCTGGCTGTCATGGGCTATTTCCCGCTTGACATGCTGAAGACGATGAACCAGAACGGCACGCATCTGCCGAGCCACTGCGATAAGAACCTGACCCCCGGCATCGATATGACCACCGGTTCCCTCGGCCAGGGCGCTTCCACCGCTGCCGGCCTCGCGCTGGCCGCGAAGTCCCTCGGCAAGTCCTACCGCGTCTACCTGATCCTCGGTGACGGTGAAATTGAGGAAGGCCAGGTTTGGGAAATGGCCGCCTTCGCCAAGCAGCAGAAGCTGAACAACCTGATTGCCTTCGTTGACGCCAACAAGAAGCAGCTCGACGGTTACACTTCCGACATCTGCAGCATGGAGCCCATCGACGCGAAGTTCGAAAGCTTCGGCTGGTACGTCATCCGCCTCGCGAACGGCAACGATCCGGACGCGGTTGCCGCCGCCATCAAGGACGCGCAGGCGAAGCAGGGCGACAAACCGGCTGTCATCATCCTTGACACGATCAAGGGCTGCGGTGTTCCGCAGATTGCTGAAAAGAAGCTGAACCACCACGTGAGCGTCAGCAAAGAAGAAGCCGAGACCTACATCGCTCAGCTGAAAGCAGAAATGGAATAAGAGGTGCCCCATGTTCAAAGTGATCTATAATGGTGAAAAAGAAAAGGCCACCGGCAAGGGCGTTTTCGGTGCCTGCATCAAGAAAATGGCGCAGGAAGACCCGAAGTTCTGCTATCTCGACGCGGACCTCATGAACTCCATCGGCACGAGCGGCTTGGAAGTTGAATTCCCGAACCAGGTCTTCGACTGCGGTATTCAGGAAGCGAACATGGTCGGCGTTGCCGCCGGTATGTCCGCCGCCGGGATGAAGCCGATCGTCCACACCTTCGGCGTCTTCGCCTCCCGTCGTGTCTTCGACCAGGCGTTCATGTCCGTTGCTTACGCTCAGAATAACGTCGTGATCGTCGGCTCCGACGCCGGCATCAACGCCGCTTACAACGGCGGTACGCATATGCCGTTCTCCGACATCTGCCTCTACCGCGCGATCCCGAACGCGACGGTGATCGACATCACCGACAGCGCCATGCTCGGCTCCATCCTGCCCGGCCTGAAGGAACGCAAGGGCCTGACCTATGTCCGCATGGGCCGCAAGAACTGCGTCTCCGTCTACTCCGAAGATTCCACCTTCGAAATCGGCAAGGCGAACGTCGTCCGCGACGGTAAGGATGCCGTCATCATCGCCGCCGGCCTGATGGTCGCGAACGCCCTCGACGCCGCGAACAAGCTCGCCGCGGAAGGCATTGACGCCGCCGTGGTCGATATGTTCACCATCAAACCGCTGGATGAAGCTGTCGTCCTTGAATACGCCAAGAAGACCGGTGCTGTCGTCACTGCCGAGAACGGCAATGTCGTCGGCGGTCTCGGCGCCGCGGTTGCCGAACTGCTCGGCGAGAAGCTCCCGACTCCGATCAAGATGGTCGGCGTTCAGGACCGCTTCGGCCAGGTCGGTACGGTGGACTTCCTCGCGAAGGAATACAACCTGACTTCCGATGACATCGTCAAGGCTGTCAAAGAGACGGTTGCCCGCAAGTAAGTTTTGAAATATAAAAGTGCTCCCGATTTTTTGGGGCACTTTTTTCATTGGAAAGAAAAGCCCCGCGGTATCGCGCCGCGGGGCTGATTGTATTTTATTCGGATGATGTGTCGTACGGCTGATGAATGAAGGCAATCGCGTCAACCGGGAACTCGCCGCTCTGTCCTTCGGGGATGGTGATCTCCACCTTGAACTTCACCGGCCGTTCGTAATAGCGGTCCGTGTTGTACTGCCCGATGAGCACCCATTCCCCGCCGGTCGGCATATGCAGCTTGACCGAGGTCTCGCCGCTGACCGTCTCGAGCAGCGTGCTGTCGGTGTAGACCTGAATATTCGCGTCCACCCCGCCTTTGTTCTCCGGGATGTACATGAAGATCGAATACGAACCGATCGGCCACGGCTCTTTGCTTGAGAACTCAACCGTGGCTTCCGTCTTCGGGTTGAGAATGAGCTGGTAGCTGTCATCCCAAGAAGTGCTGACGTCCTCGTGGAAGAGACTGTTGCCGGCGATGATATCCGCCTGAGTGTCGTCCATGATGTACTTCGTGCCGATGGAAGGCAGCGCGTTCAGCAGGGAGAGGTCCGTGGAGCGGCGCGGTACGATCATGACGCGGTCCGCGGCGACGTAAGAATACTCATCGCGGTAGCCCCAGGATGTGGAGACGGTCAGGACATCCGTGGAAGGCGGCAGGTAATAAATGCCGATGCTGCGCCAGGTGTCCATGCTTTGGCGCGGGTCGTACTGACTGGTCATAAATTCGACCGTCTGCGTGCTTGTCAGCGGGCTCAGCTCCTGTTCGCCGACTTTGACCTGATAATCAAGCGAGCCGCCGGAGCTGTAGTAAGTGTCCATAATGTAGATTTCGTACAGGCCTTCCTTGAGCGTGCGGTCCATGAAGAAGCGGATGGAGCCCTGGTTGAGGGTGGCGAACCATTCGCTGTCGTAAAGCGAATTCATCTGCCCGAGGTCCTGAACGATCTGGCTTGAGCTCGTCCAGTAAATGCTGTCGAGGGCCGGATCAACATCGGCGCTGTTCTTCGCGCTGAGAATGACGAGGCCGTCCGGCGCGTTCGGTACCTGCGGATCGAGGCTGCCGCCGCTCGCGATCCAGTACGTGGAGATCGGACCCGGGGTCGCGGTCGGCATCGCGGTCGGTGTGTTCGTCGCGAGGGGCGTTACCGTCGCGGTGGCAGGCACTGTCGGTGAGGGCGTGACAGGTGTCGGCGTATTCGTCGGCCAGAAGGTCATGGAGTTGCGGATTCGGGGCGCGAAGAGCCATCCCATATAGACGAGGATGAAGAGGGACAGCGTGCCGACGAAGATGCGGGAGAGGGTCTCGCCGACATCGACGGGCTTCTTCTTTTTCTCCGGCTTCTCCGGTTTCTTCGGCTGTTCCGGCTCCTGCTGCGGCGCCTGATATTGCTGCTGCGGCATGGGGTTCGTTCGGTACTGACCGGCCGGCTGCTGATAGCCGCCCTGCGGGTAACCGTACATGTTCTGCTGCTGCCCGCGGTAGTTCGGGTTCATCGGCTGTCCGTTATTCGGTGGATAATATCCGCCGCTGCTTTGCTGATAAGACCGCGGGCCGTTCATGCCCGCGCCGTAGTTGTAACTGCCCTGATTGTTGTTATCCTGTGACATATCTGTTTTCCCTCACTATGATTATATCATTATGCGCGCTCGATAGGCTCAGTGGAGGCTGTTTTACAGGAGAATAAATCCCCGAAATTCATATATTGGTTTTATAATTCTCAGGTAAAATAAAATCAGAGGTAAATATGCGGGAAGAATTTGTTGAACAGAGCAAAAAAGATGACAATAAGAACATCAAGTCGCGAATCACTTGGGCTTGGGTGCTCTTTGTTGTGCTTGCCGCGGCCGTGATTGTCGGCGCGGTTGTTTACGGCCTCCCGGTCGGCAATATCCGCGATCTGCTGCTGACGCTGCTTATCGTGATCCTGTTCGCCGTCAATGTCGTTTTGATTTGGCTTTATGTCACGACAACGGAAAAGATCAAGACCGCGAAAATCGAGATCATCAAGGCCGCGGAAATGGCTGACGGTAAGACCGAGGAATTGACGGACCGCATCGCGGAGATTATGAAACGCGTCCTGAGTCCGGTCGTTGATTTGAAGGCGTTCGGCGCCGGTATCAAGAATATCTTTAGGAAGGACTGATAAAGATGGATTGGAAAAAGAAAACAGTACTGCTTTACGCTGTCGGCGGGCTTGTTTTGGGTGCCTTGGCCGGCTTTTCGGCTGTCAAAAACGCCGAGCAGAATGACGAGATTCCTACCTTGAACGCGAAAACAGGCGCCCGCGTGCTGTCCGCGTCTTTGGAAATGCTCAAGAAGCTGAGCTGATTTATGGATTATTCAATTGCCGATAATTATTCTCCGTATTTAATTATCGGCAAACTGTCAAGGGACTTTTACATCACCGCGGAGAACCGCAGCATCGACGACGCTCCCGGCGGGCATTTGCTTTACAGCGCGATCGGGATGAGTCCGTGGGAACGGCATCCCGGCTTGGTCTCGCGCGTCGGGAAGAATTACCCGGCGGAGTTCACTGCCGAGCTCGCGAAGCACGGCTTCGGGACGAAGGGCATCCGCGTGCTGGATAAGGACATCGAGCACCGCTGCTTCTCCTGTCAGTATCACGAGGAGGATGAGTATAATATCGAGCGCAAATCGCAAAGCGTTCTCGCGTATTATTTTCATTCCGGGAAGACTTTCCCCCGTGAGCTGCTCGGATACACCCAGCCGCCGAAGTTCGTGAAGGACATCCGCCAGCGGACGGATGAAACGATCCTCGCGCGGGACATCCCGTCCGATTATCTCGAGGCGCGCTGCGTGCATCTGTGCCCGATGAACTACCTGACGCACTACCTCCTCCCGCAGGCTTTCGCCGGCGGGGAGAAACGGACGATCACGATTGAGGCCGGTACGGAGTATATGCATCCGGCGTTTTACGACGATGTCAAGAAGCTGGTGCGCGGCTTGACCGCGTTTATCGTCAAGGAAGCGGACCTCCGTTCGCTGTTCGCGGATCACTTACGCGTGAACGAAGTGACGGATATGATGAAGACGGTGCGGGATTGGGGTGCGGAATACGTCGTCACCGTGATGGAAAACGACGATTATCTGCTTGCCGGATCGAGTGATGGGACGGTGAAGCGGATGCGCTCGAGTGAGATCATGAACAACACGGATAAGATCGGCGCCGTCTCATGCTTCTGCGGCGCGTTTCTGACCGGGCTGAATGAAACTTACGACCTGTATGAAGCGGCCGCTCGCGGTGCCGCGAGGACGTCCCTGCTGCACAACGAGTCGAACCCGTATCATAATTTGGAAATATTGGAAGCGCTTGTAAACGAGAAAGCAAACGCGGCAATGCGTTTGATTTCGTAATTGTAAAGGAGTAACAACATGAAGGGATTTTTGAAACTTACGTTTGGTATTTTAGTCGGCGGTTTGGTCGGCATCGCGGCGGCTTCATTGCTGACCCCGAAGAGCGGCGAAGCGGTTCGCACCGACATTAAGAACGGCCTGGACGAAATTCAGAACGGTTTGGATGAAATCAAGCTGAACTACGACCTCGGTTACCAGAAAAAGACCGAAGAGCTGAAGTCCGATATCAAACGCCGTTGGGGCGAGGACTAAGGCATATTGCCGATATAAAGATCATTTTTATACGCCCAGAGAATGCGGTTCTGGCCGGTGATTCCGAATCCGGTCGGGGTGCCGTATTGGGATATATCACCCGCGGCGCGATTGGGAACGATGTAACGCACGAAGTTCCCTTTCGCGCTCAAATTTAATATGGACTGCAGATGACTGTCCATCAGGTAGAGCGACGTGTCCGGTGTGCGGTTGATGAGGATCTTGCTGAATTTGTGCAGCGAGAAATTGATCTGAACGCCGGCCGCCGGGTCCGAGATCTCCGTAATGTCGCCGCAGGCCGGGCGGTAACCGGTGTAGTCGCACAGCAGTAAATTCCCGTTCTCCCGAACAAAATAAGCGTAATCCTTGAAGACGGCGAAGTCAACCACGTCCGTGATGTACGGTGTGCGCGTGCCGAGGTAGTTGGACGGCTCCGTGTTGAAGCCTTCGGAAGTGTTGTATGCGTAATACCAGACCGCGGCGTTCTTCGTGTCCATGACGTAGAGGCCCGCGTCGTAGTAGGAAACCGCGTCAATGTGAAGCTTCCCCGTCTCCGGCAGCGGCAGCTCCGCGGCCTTGTTCTTGGCGAAGGCGGAGCAGTAGAGGACGTTGTGATCGGCATCCGCAGCCGCCAGCAGGAAACTGTGCGGACTGCCGGTGGGCAGCATGGCGAAGTCAACCAGATGGCCGACGGTGATCGTCTTCATCTCGTTGTTCAGGTCGGTATAGTCGCCCGGCGTGCAGCTGAAGGACGTGTCCAGGGCCATGCCGTTCCCGCTCGCGGTGAAGCGGATGACGGACCCGCTCGTGGAGTCCAGCGCGTAGGTGTATTGATCTCCCGCGGCGAATTCCGTCAGGTTGATGCCCTTCGCCAAGGCGGACGCGTTCGCGTAGCTGTAAGTGACTTTGATGCCGTTCCCGAGCTCGTCAAGGCCTTCCATGGCCTGCTGCTTGAGCTCCTGCGCCGCGGGCGAGGATCCGTAATTCAGCGCGCTATTGACATACGAAAGTGTGTCTGCCCATTTTTCTTCCTGATTGTGCGGATCGGTGTCGAGTAACGCGACCTGCGCCGCCTCCGCGGCTTGGTTCAGGTATTCGCGGTGAAGTTTGGACTTGCTCCGATTGGAGTAAATGAAAAAGATGGATACGGCAACGACCGCCGGGATCAGCAATCCGCAGCCGAGAATGACCGCCAGTTGACGGAAGTTGAGCTTGCTCTTTTTCTTCGCGGGCGCGGCGGGCTTTTTGGGCGCGCTGCCGGGCCGTTTGATGGCGGACGCGTGCGATTCGCGTTTGACGGCTTCAAGCGGTCCCGCGTTCTCGCCCATCACTTCTTCGGATGAAGGCAGCACCTCCGCCGGGGTTTCATCGGCAGCGGACTGCGCCGAAGTTTCTTCTTCGGGTAAAGCGCTGCCGTCTTCGCTGAGCTCACGGAGCTCGCCGCTTTTCTTCGCGCGGAACAGCGGCTTGTTGGGATCGGAACGGTCGGTGTAGTTGCCGTAGGTGTCGGAGGAAACATGCGGACGGGAGACGACATCCGAGGAGCGTCTGTGAACCTGTCCCGGCTTGTCCATGCGTTTTTCGTTTTCCGGGTTGACATCGGCGGTGATGACCGTGCGCGTGCGGAAAGTGACCGCGCCGCGCCCGGACTTAATCTGAATGACGGCCGCCTGCAGATTCCCGCCCGCCTGATCCAGCAGATAGCGGATCACATTCATCGGGGAGTCGCCGGTCGCGTCGAGGATGGCGCTGTTCGTCCATCCCTGCGGGACCTTCGGACAGAGCAGCACGATGTCTTCGGAATGCAGCTCCGTTTGGAAGTAGCTGATGTCGTTCTCACCCGCCTGCAGCGGCAGCGAGGTTTCGTCGTTGAAGTTCTCCACGTGGTCGGAGGCGATTAAAGTGGAATGGACCGGCCCGAGATGCGCGAGCATCAGCGAGCGTCCGCGGACGATGGCGATGTTCACGAAGAGGGTCGGGAATTTGAAGCGTTTGTTCTCGCTCTCGACGCGCTTCGCCAAGGCTTTCACCGCGGCGGAAATGCCCATTGTGAAGGAGCCGCGGGCGGTGTAGTACGCGAGCGCCGCGGCGTCGCTCCAGCCCGCGAGGGTATCTTCCTGCACGGCGGAGCCTTCCGAATGCAGCAGCAGGATCAAGACGTCGGTTTCGCGGTTTTTCTCAACATTCTTCGGCGCTGTGTAAACGAAAAGACCGGGCAGATTGCCGATGTTTCTGCCCTCGGATAAGTTCATTGGAAGTACGTTGATATCAAACACAGCCGCCTCTTATTCTTATTAATTAATTGCAATAATCGAGCCAATATAAAAAAAGCGCCCCCTTTCGGGAGCGCTCTTGACGGGCGATATTACTTCGCGTATTCGACAGCTCTGGTCTCGCGGATGACCGTGACCTTGATCTGTCCCGGGTACTGCATGGTCTCCTCGACCTGGTTGGCAATGTCGCGGGCGATCTGCTGAGCTTCGTAGTCGTCAACCTCTTCCGGCGTGACGATGATGCGGACTTCGCGGCCGGCCTGGATGGCGTAGGAGTTCGTAACACCCTTGTGGGCGTTCGCGATGTCTTCGAGGGCCTTCAGACGCTTGATGTACTGATCAATGTCCTCGCGGCGGGCACCCGGACGGGCACCGGAGATGGCATCCGCGGCTTCGACAATGACCGCTTCAACGGATTCCTGCTCCACTTCGTGGTGGTGGGATTCGATGATATTGACGGCCTTCGCGTTCACGCCGTAGCGCTTGGCGAATTCGGCGCCGATCTTCGCGTGCGTGCCTTCGGTGTTGTGATCCATGGACTTACCGAGGTCATGCAGGAGCGCGCCGAGGCGGGCAAGTTCAACATCCGCGCCGAGTTCGGAGGCAATGACGGAAGCTAACTTGGACGTTTCAACGGAATGGTTCAACTGGTTCTGACCGTAGGAAGTGCGGTACTTCAGGCGGCCGAGCATCTTGATGATTTCGGGATGGAGGCCGACGACGCCGGCGGAGTAAGCGGCCTGTTCACCGGCTTCAACGATGAGCTTGGAAACTTCGCGTTCCTCTTCGTTGAGGACCTTTTCGATATGCGCCGGGTGGATGCGTCCGTCCTGGATCAGGCGGTCCAGAGCGCGGCGGGCAATTTCACGGCGGATCGGGTCAAAGCAGGAGATCGTGACCGCTTCCGGCGTATCGTCAACGATCACGTCAACACCGGCAGCCTGTTCGAAGGCGCGGATGTTGCGGCCGTTGCGGCCGACGATGCGGCCTTTCATTTCTTCGCCGGGGAGATTGACAATGGAGGTGGTGATTTCGTTGACCTGGTCGGAGGCAACACGCTGGATGGCGGTGGCGATGATGGCGCGGGCTTTCTTGTCGCCTTCGGCTTTCGCTTCCTGCTCGATCTGGCGGATGATGCGGGCCATATCGCTGCGGGAATCTTTCTCGACCTTGTTCAGCAGTTCCTGACGGGCTTCGCCGACGGTCATATTGGATACGCGCTGGAGTTCTTCAAGCTGCTTGGCGGACATTTTCTCGACATCGTTCTGACGCTTATCAATGGTGGACTGCCGTTTGTTCAGGTTCGCTTCGCGCTGTTCGATCTTCTCAAGGCGATGGTCGACATCCGTGCGCTTCTTCTGAAGGCGTTCGTCTTCCTTGACCAGGGCGGCGCGGCGTTTCTGAATGTCGTTCTCGGCTTCATTGAGGATCTTGATGGCGTTGTCCTTCGCGTCGGATTCAATGAGCTGGGCCTTTTCTCGGCTGACGAGGATGATGTTCTCCGCGTCATTCTGCTGCTCCCGCATGAACTTCTCATTCATGGACTTGGAAAGGATCGACGCGACAACATAAACCAATGCGCACATGGCAAGGATGATGACGATAAACAGCCAAATCGGAATCCCTACCGGCGCCGCCAGTCCGCCTTTCACGGCCGCGGCTTTCACTGATAATAAAATAATCTTGCTTCCCATTTCATTCCTCGTTTAATCCTAATTTCCCGAGGTGTCGATTTTTTCACGGACTGCAGCGGTCACTTCACGAATGACATCGTAATCAAACCCCTTGCCTGCGAGATAATTCCCAAGCTTCGCGCGAAACTCAAACGCCGGCAGACCGCTGTAACGGGCCGCGCGCTGTTCCGCGATATCCAATGCCGCTTGGAAATCGTCAACATCTTCGAGTGCTGTTTGAATCAATTCTTCGGGGATTCCTTTGCGCCGCAGCTCAAATCCCAGCATCCGGCTGCTTCGCGGCTTCAAACGCTGCCGCTCTTCAACCCACTGCTCGGCGTACTGCTCATCATTCAAAAGACCGTTTTCGGTAAGGGCATGAATCGTTTCCGCGACCAGCGTCTCGTCATACCCTTCTTCGAGGAGCTTTTTTTCTGTCTCCCGCGTGGTTCGAGGCTTGTAACTGATGTAATCAAGCGCTTTTTTATAGGCTTCTGCTTTTTTGTCTTTCGACAACAGGTCATTTATTTTTTCGTCGGAAAGGACCTGCCCGATTTCGAGCCAGTATGCTGTTTCACGGTACAAGCCGAAGGCGAACGCTCCATCGAGGTAGACATTGACGCGGTTCGGGTTCCTTTTCTGAACAGCAAGCCTTGTGATCCTGTTCTCGCTCATAAATAAAAAAACCGTCTCAGAGTTTCCCTTGACGATTTTTCGAAACAGAAAATGTGTTTGCAGAATTTCGATGACGTGTCCGTCATCCTTCTAAATGGACCTCGGTCCGGTTTTTAATCAAAGCGCGTCGCGCCGAAACATTTCTTCATTCAGAATCGTCAAGAAAGATTCAAACATTTATAAACTTGTTCTCAATTATACACGATTTTGAACAGTATTGTTTAAACAGGCATGAATTTTGTTAACAATTCAATTCTCCGCCCGTTTTTTGAAGGAAATCACGCTGCCGAGGAAGGCAAAGACGGCGAAGAGTGTGACGGATTGGATGCGGTAGGTGTAGAAGTAATGCAGCTGCGAATGGTTGGCGAAGACCATATACCAAACATAAGGCGCAATCGCCGCGGTCAGGAAGAGCGCCGCGGCTTTGAGGCAGCCCTTCCGATGGGAAAAGACGGCGTAAACTGCCAAACCGCCCGCGAGGATGGCGGTCAAGATGAACGGACGGCGCCCCTTGGCGAAGAAATAGGTCTCGAAGTTCAGTTTGAGCATCAGCGCGCGGTCCAGCGGATAGGCTTCGCTGCCCTCCACGCGGAATTTCGCCGTGGTGAAGGCGTCCTCGAAGATGTTCTTCCCGAGGGCGATGCTGCCGATAATCCATTTGGAAATCCAGCAGAGGCCGTATCCTGCGCCCCAAGCCAAGGCGCTGTACACAATATCGAGGAAACAGGTTTTGAAGTCCTTGTTTTCTTTCAAATCGCGGCTGATGATGACGACGAGCGGGATGCCGAACGTGACCAGCGGCGCGGTGAGCATATCGAAGAAATTCACCGCCATCCCGGTGACCAGCATCAGCGGAATCCAATGCTCCCGTCTGCGCATGCACGGGATGTAGAGCAGGATGAACAGCGCGGCGAAGGTGATCATGAACACCGAGAAGTATTGCAGCGACTCGCCGATGAGAATCAGGAAACAGAAGATCATCGACAGCGCGAATCCCAGGGCGTGAACCCAGCCGAATTCACGGTGAATGCCGGAGAAACAGAAGGCGAAGAATACCAGCAGGAGGAGCATATTCACGTAGCGGATCTGCTGATAGGAAAGGAATGTCAGCGCCGGCCGCAGCGTCAGCAGATAGCCGTTCCAATAGCGGGGGTAGCCGTTGTTGTCATACGCGGCTTCAATCAGGCTGTCGTAGCTCTCGTTGATGTGGCAGGTGCGGATCATGAGGTCGTCCATGAAGTTATCCATGATGGACCCGTCCGAGTTGAACATTAAGTTCGCGTATGCGTCTTCCTTCGCGATCTGCTTCAGCGACTTGGTGTATTGAGGCTCCAGCGCCTCATTGGGGATCAGGTAGACTGCCGCCATGCCGAGCGTGAAGATGAGCAGCGTGATGATGAATGAACGAATTAAATTCTTGGCCATTGTATTTCCGTGCTTTCTGTTTCCGTTTCTTCCAAAATTATACAATAGTTTCGGCTTGTCCGATTCCTTTCGGCAAGTTTTCAATCTCTTATAGCATTTTGATAGTTTTCGAATATAATGAAATAAGGAGAAAAATACTATGGCAGAAAAAGCATTACCTTCTTACGGCGGACAGGCATTGATCGAAGGCGTGTTGATGCGCGGGAAGAAGTATCTCGCCGCGGCATTCCGCAAGCCCGACGGATCAATTGAGACTGTCGCCGAAGAGTTGACCGGAATTTACAAATCAAAAATCACGAAGATCCCGCTGCTGCGCGGTCTGATTTCACTATGGGACTCGCTCGGCCTCGGCATGAAATACCTTTCCATCTCGGCGAATATGCAGACCGGTGAGGATGAGAAGATCACCCCGGTGGAGATGGTGCTGACGATGATTGTCTCCCTGCTGCTCGCGGTGGCGCTCTTCTTCGTGGGTCCCGCGGCACTGGGCAAGCTCCTCGAGGACGTCCTGCATCTGCCGATGTGGGTATCCAACGCGCTCGAAGGCATCCTCCGCCTGGCGGTGGTGCTCGCGTATATGCTGCTCGTGTCCCAAATGGAAGACATCAAGCGCGTCTTCCGTTATCACGGCGCGGAGCATAAGACCATCAACTGCTACGAAAAGGGTTTGGAAATGACTGTTGAGAACGCCCGCGTTCAGTCACGGCAGCATCCCCGCTGCGGCACCGCGTTCATGGTGACGGTGGTGATCATCTCGGTCATCCTCTTCATCATTATCGGACCCTTCACTCAGTCTCTGGCGTCCCGTCTGCTGAGCCGCCTGCTGCTGATCCCTGTGATCGCCGGCATCTCGTACGAGTTCATTTTCTTCACCGCGCGGCATTTGGATAACCCGATCGTGAAGCTCCTCGCGAAGCCGAATCTCGCGGTGCAGAATATCACCACGGCCGAGCCGGATGACTCCATGCTCGAAGTCGCGCTGGCGTCTTTTGAAAAGATGCTTGCCTTGGAAGAAGGCCGCGAGCAGTTGGAGCAGCCCGCTCCCGCTGCCGAAAAACAAACGCCGTAAAGGGAGTTCATGAACGATTTTTGGCGGACTGTGATCATTACCTTGACCGTGATGCTCGTCGTGGGCTTGGTGCTGTTTTTGAGTGAGCCGCAGCCGACCAAAGAAGTGATTTATGTGACGCATGGGCAGACACCGCGCGTTCTGCGTTACGGCATCTTCGGCGCGGTGCGGACGCCCGGATATTACGACAGCGACCGTTACCTGCGGGTTGAGGAATTAGCGGAGTTAGCGGGCGGAATGACGGACGATGCCGACCCCGCCACGGCGAATCTTGCGCATTGGGTGGATGACGGCGAAACCGTGATCATCCCGACGTACAGCCCGGTGCTGCCGACGATTACGCCGCTGCCGAGCGGCGCGGAATTGGTGAATTTGAACACGGCCGACCTTGAGGAGCTGATGACGCTGCCCGGGATCGGTGAGAAAAAAGCCGCGGATATTATCGCGTACAGAGAGGAAAACGGAGGCTTCACCTCCGTTGACGAGCTGATCAATATCTCCGGCATCAGCGAACGAATTGTGAGCAATATGTACGACCTGTTGATCGTGCAATGAAGTAGGAGGATTTATGAGCATCAAAGATACACTCAATGAGAACCTGAAAGAAGCCATGAAGGCTCATGACGAGGACGGCAAGCGTGTGTTCAGAATGGTGCTTTCGGCATTGAAATTCGCGGAAAAGACCGCCGGCAAGGAGTTGGATGACAACGAGGCGGTCGCGATCCTGCAGAAGGAGTTGAAGATCCGCAAGGAATCCCTTGAGGAAGCCGTGAAGGCCGGACGCGAGGAAGCGGCCGAGGAAGCGCGCAAGGATATTGCCGCGATCGAGCCGCTGCTCCCGAAACAGCTCTCCGTCGAGGAACTTCGCCAAATCATCAGCGATACCATCGCCGAAGTCGGTGCCTCCGCTCCCTCCGATATGGGGAAGGTGATGAAGGCCGTCATGCCGAAGGTCAAGGGCCTTGCCGACAACGGACTCATCAGCAAAACAGTGAAGGAATTGTTGTCCTGAAATGAAGATCAAGAATAGTTCCGTGAAGGAGAAGCAGCCGATCGACCGCTCGATGCTGCTGATCCTGTTGGTGTGCAGCATCGTCGTGTTTCTGCTTCTGACGACGCAGGTTTCCCTGCGCCGTTCGAACTATTCGTTAAAAGTCGGCGATGTCTCGCTGATGGATATTACCGCGCCGCGGACGATCACCTTCACCAGCGACATTCTGACGGAGGAATCCAAACAGGCGGCGGAAGACAACGTCAGCCCGATATTCCTGCCGGCCGATCCGACCATCTCCCGCAACCAGGTCCAGAACCTGCGCTACACCTTCCAATTTATCGGTGTCGTGCGGGCGGATGAATACCTGACCCGGCTGCAGAAGATCGCGTACATCAATTCGCTGGATCTGGCCTCCTTTGATGAAAGCACCATCGAGCAGTTCCTCGATATGAGCGCCGATGACTGGAACACGCTGCAGGAGGAGAGCATCCGCGTCCTTGAGAACGTGATGCAGAACTCCATCCGCGACACGCAGGTCATCACCGAGATCGAGAACATCCCGGCGATGATTAACTATTACATCTCGACCCAGATATCGGGCCTTGTCACGACCGTCGTCAGCCGCTTCGTCTGCGCGAACAGCCTCTACAGTGAGGAGCTGACACAGAAAGCGAAGGATGACGCACGCGACGCGGTCCAGCCGCGTGAGCGTACTTATGTCGCGAACCAGACCGTCATCCAGAAGGGACAGATCGTCACCTCGCTGATTTACGAAGCGCTGGATAAGATGGGCTTGGTGCAGTCGCGGAACAACGCCGGCAAGTTCATCGGCGTGCTGTGCATCATCGCGGGCGTCCTGCTCTTTATCTTCGTCGGCATTATCGGCTCCAACTCCCATGAGATTCTCGGATGGAAGAATTGGCTCTGGGCCGCGGTGCTCTTTGGTCTTTACTTTGTCTTCGGACGCCTTCTGACGCCGAATCATACCGTGTTGCCGTATCTGTTCCCGGCGCCGGGGCTTGGGCTGACGATTGCCTGCCTCTTCGGACAGGTCTCCGGCAGCATCTTCGCGTTGATTCTCGCTGTGCTCCTGCCCTTTGACTTCTCGAACGCGGGCGTGCTCAGCGTTTATTACATTCTCATGTCCCTGTCGATGATCATCATTATCGGCAAAGAACGGCAAATCGGCAGCTTCCTGAAGACCGGGGCCATCGCCGGCCTCACGGGAATCCCTGTCGCCATCGCGTATCAATTCATCAGCAGCTCCGCCTCGTCGGATTCCTCCGCCGTGGTGACGATTTCCCTTTCGGTCTTCGGCTGCGGCATGCTTTCGGGTATCTTGGCGCTGCTCTTCCACTTCCTGATTTCCGGCTTTATCGGCATCACCACCCCGACCAAACTCATGGAGCTGCTGCGTCCGGACTCTCCGCTGCTGCAGTACCTGCTCCAGAACGCGCCGGGCACTTATCAGCACTGCCTGCAGGTGGCGAACTTGGCTGAGCAGGCGGCGCGCGACATCGGCGCGGATTCGCTGCTGACCAGAGCGGGGGCGATGTATCACGACGTCGGCAAGGCGAAGAATCCGCAGTTCTTCGTCGAGAACCAAATGTCGAATAACCTCAACCTGCATAACGACATGACGCCGCAGGAATCCGCCGCGATCATCCTGAATCACGTCACGGACGGCGCCGAACTGGTGAAAGAATACGGCCTGCCCTCCCGCATCGCCGACTTCGTCCTCCAGCATCACGGCACGAACATCACCCGCTATCAATATTCGAAGGCCGTCCAGCTTTACGGTGAGGAGAATGTTGACATCAACGACTTCCGCTATAAAGGCCCGTCGCCGACTTCCAAAGAGACCGCGCTGGTAATGTTCGCCGATACCGTCGAAGCCCGCGCCCGCGCCGAGCATCCCTCAACGCCGGAAGAGATTCACGAGCTGGTGAAGGATGTCTTCAACCTTTACACCACCGCGGGACAGATTGACAACACCCCGCTGACGATGAAAGACCTTTCCACGGCCCGCGGTTCCTTTGAACGCGTGCTGCAGAACATGTATCATCAGCGGATGCGCTACCCGGACGCGGCGGACAATTCCTCCGCCGAGAAGCCCGCGATCGCGCCGGCCGACCCTCGGGGCGTGCCTTTGGATAACAATAAAAAGGAAACACAATGTTCATCAACACCGAAGAATTGACCTCGCAGTACACGCCGAATGAGGAGATGCTCAAGAAGATCTCCGAAACGCTGCTGTTGGATTTCTATGACGAATGCCCGGACTTCACGATCTCCTTCGTCGACCCGGAGTATATCAAGTCCCTGAACAAGGAATACCGCAAGGTGGACGCCGTCACGGATGTCCTCTCCTTTGAGTCGGAGGGTGAATTCGACCCCGAGACCGGGTTGGAATACATCGGCGACATCATCATCTGCAAAGACCGCGCCGAGGAACAGGCCCGCCTGTCCGGACACAGCCTCGATGATGAGATCGGATTGCTTGAGATTCACGGACTGCTTCATCTGCTCGGGTACGATCATTACGAGGAAGAGCAGAAAAAAGAAATGTGGGCGCTGCAGGATGAATACCTGAAGAAGTGCGGCGTGAAGATCAACCGCAGACCGGGAGAAGACTTTGAATTCTAAGATCAAACGCCAACGCCTGTCCTTCCGCCACGCCTTTGACGGCTTGAAAGAGCTCTGGGCGAACGAGCAGAACGCGCACGTGCACATGGCCGCCACGATCCTCGTCATCATCTGCGGGATCGTGTTTCATGTCTCGGCTATGGAGTGGTGCGTGCTGCTGCTGACGGTCGGCGCGGTGTGGAGCGCGGAAGCGATGAACTCCGCCGTGGAGCGCGTTGTCGATCTCGCCGCGGACGGGAAAATCCATCCCCTGGCGAAAGCCGCCAAGGACCTCGCCGCCGGGGCGGTGTTGATTTTCGCCATCGTCTCCGTGCCGATCGGGCTGATCATTTTCCTCCCGAAAGTCATCACATTTTTGTCATCTGTCTTTTGATTTTCTTTAAAGTATGGTAAACTAATAAGGATTTGCCGACGAGGCAAACTTTCCGTTTCCGTCTCGCGCGGAAATAATCCCAGGGAAAGGAGATATAAACATGCGTAAGTACGAAATCATCTTCATCGCCACTCCGGATCTTGACGAAGAAAACCTGAACAACGTGATCGAAAAGGTCAAGGGTTGGATTGCCGATTCCAAGGGTGAAGTTGTCAGCATTGACAACTGGGGCAAACGCAGAATGGCCTACCGCATCCGCAAACAGCGTGACGGTCAGTACATTCTGATCACTGCCAACCTTGAGCCTGCTTCCGTGAAGGAACTGAGCAGAAACATGCGCTTCGTTGAGAGCATCATGCGCTCAATGATCACCGTCGTTGACGAAGACTAATCAAGCCTCATAGCCGGTAATTATTACCGTTAGGAGTTAAACATGAGTGAAGAAATGATGAATGAACAGCAGGAACGCCGCGGCGGCCCGAGAAGATTCGTTGCCCGTCCGAAGGTTTGCCGTTTCTGCGCCGATAAGACCCTGAAGATTGACTACAAGAACACCGATCTTCTTCGCGGTTTCGTTACCGAAGACGGCAAGATTCGCTCCCGCCGCCAGACCGGTACCTGCGCGAAGCATCAGCGTGCTGTTGCGTATGCCGTGAAGCGCGCCCGCCAGATTGCTCTGCTCCCGTTCACTTCCGAACCTTATCAGGATGTTGTCCGCTAACAGAGAACAGCAGTGAACATTTATTGGGCATAGAGGTTTCTCTGTGCCCTTTTTTTGATGAAAGGATTTATAATGGCAGATTCTGAAAAGAAGGAGATTCTCAATCCCCGCCAGAACAACAAAACAAACCGCGAACGCCGCGCCCGGGAAGAGAAACAGGTGAAGACCCTGCGTACCGCCGGTATTATTGCCGCCGCGCTTGTTGTGATCGCCGTTATCGTCGGCGTGATCCTCGGTATCGTCAACAATCCGGACCGCAAGGCTGTTGCCAAGGTCGGCGACGACACCATCACCCAGACCGAGTTCGAGAGCGCTGTCTCCATGTACCGCTCCAACATCAACAACAACTATTCCTACATGAAGCAGCTCTACAGCATGTTCGGCATGGAAATGGATGAAACCACCCGTGAGAGCTATGCTTATCAGATGTCCGACGCCTACAAAGGCCTGCTCGGCCAGACTGTTCTGAGCAACATGATCGACCAGCGCATCATGGCCTACGGTGCCGCCCAGGAAGGCATCACCGTCAGCGACGATGAAGTTGAAACCTACTACGAGAGCATGTTCGGCTACTATCCGGAAGGCACTCCGACCCCGCAGCCGACCGATGAACCGCTCGACCCGACTCCGACCATCTCCGAAGAGCAGTACGCTATCCTGCGCTACACCGCTACCCCGGATCCGACCGAAGTTGCGATTGCTGCCGAAGCTGAAGCCGCTGTGAACGCTGTGGCTGAAATGATCGACGAAGCCGAAGCCGAAGAAGCCGCCGAGGCCGTTGAGACCGTCGCGGAAGTTGCCGAGGCTGTTGACGCCCTCGGAACCGCTGCCGAAATCGCCGAAAACGTTGACTCTGTCGAAGAGTTCGTTGAAGTTGCCGAAGACGTAGCCGCCGCTGAGGAAGAAGAAGCCGAAGCCGAGGCCGAGGAAGCTGCCGCTGAAATCGAAGAAGCGATTGAAGAAGCCGCTGCCGAAGCTGAAGAAGAAGCCGAACCCACCGAGGTTCCGACCGTCGGCCCGACCATGACCCCGACCGAATACACCGAGGACATGTTCAAAGCCAACGAAACTTATTACTTCGCCAACAACTACTATTACACCAAGGATTTCTTCAAGCAGGAAGTGAAGTTTGAGCTGATGCAGGACAAGATTGAAGCGAAGCTCTCCGCCGAACTGCCGCGTTCCGAAGACATGGTTTGGGCCCGCCACATCCTGGTCGAGACCGAAGAAGAAGCTTGGGACGTGATTGCCCGCTTCGAAGCCGGTGAAGAATTCGCCGACCTCGCCATTGAGCTCTCCACCGATACCGGTTCCGCTGCCAACGGCGGCGACCTCGGCTGGTTCACTTACGACTCCATGGTTCCGGAATTCTCCGAAGCCGCGTTCGCCGCGGAAGTCGGTACCGTGACCGAGCCCGTCCAGTCCGATTACGGCTGGCATGTGATCCAGGTGATCGGCCACGAAGATCATCCGTACTCCTCGACCCAGCGCAGCAACGCCCTGAGCGAAGCCTTCACCGCTTGGCTTGATAAGTACGCCGAAGGTCTGGATATCTGGATGGAAGAAGACATCACCGATATCACCCCGGTCGAACCCGCTTTCGTCGAGTAATTTCTCAAGCGAATACGATCAAACAAAACCGCCGGTTCGTCCGGCGGTTTTTTATATCGCTCACGCGCTGAATAAAAAAGGAAGCAGCCGCTCGTCTTCACGATAGCGGCTGCTTTTGAATTTCGCTCGGTTGTAAGCCTTGCTCTCCTGCGTCGCGCGGGTCACGGGATTCACGCCGTTCCAATCACCGCGCAGGAGTTTGTAATACGCTCGTTGTTTCTTCTTTGACTGCTTTTCAAGCGGGATCAATTTCTGCTTCATTGTGTACTCCTTTTCTCTCCTATATTATACGCCGCGGCGCTGTATTTGTTCCGGGAATGTTTGTTATCTTTGTCACGATAGCTGCACGCGGTTGAAAATATGGATAAAATAGTATATATAAGTATCTTGTTCAAACAAC
>CAVIKW010000030.1:0-10528 GCA_963643375.1 Flexilinea sp.
AGGAGTGAGGAGTTAGGAGTGAGGAGTTATTGAAAGAGTGCAGCGTGGTACCCACTCTGCACTCTTCATATTGTATAAGGCGGCTGATGACTGAAGCATACTATCAATTATCGGGCACTTCAACTCCTCACTCCTCACTCCTCACTGTCTTTTCGGGGAAGGGGGACCGCTTCGCGGTGGATGAGGTGAGATGGAAACGGACGCTTGATATTGTAAATTGAGTCCCCGAAGCTTCTGTCAACTCTACTCTTCACTCTCCACTCTCGCAAAAATAAGACCCCGCATAAGCGGGGTCTTGTTTTTGCTAAACGTTTTTTGTTTACGCAGCTTTCGCCATTTCGACGATTTTGCTGAAAGCCTGCGGGTCGCGGACGGCGACATCGGCCAGCATCTTGCGATTGAGGGCAATGTTCGCTTTCTTGAGACCACCCATCAGGCGGCTGTAGGAAATTCCATTGAGCCGGGCAGCCGCATTGATTCTCGCGATCCAGAGCTTGCGCAGTTCGCGCTTGCGTACGCGGCGATCACGGAATGAATACCAGAGGCCTTTCAGCATGGTTTCATTGGCGCGGCGGAACAGCTTGCGGCGAGTGAGTTGATACCCCTCTGCCTGCTTCAGTAACTTCTTATGACGGAGATGTCCTTTCGGACCTCCCTTGACACGTGCCATATATTACTCCTTTACGAACCCTCGGGCGTCGATCGATATGATCCGTTGCATACACCCGACAGCCGTACTAAAAAAAAGAAAAACCGATTAGTGCTCCATATAGGGAGCGAGACGCTTCACGCGGGCGATGGTGTTCTTACCTTCGACCGGGATCATCTCAGACAGAAGCAGCTTCGTGCGATCGGAAGTGCGGCGGCGGAAATGGCTCTTGCCGCCCTTGGTACGCACAAGCATGCCGGACCCAGTCATGCGAAAACGCTTGGAAGTCGCCTTATGGGTCTTCAACTTATATTTTCCAGCTGTCTGTTTGCGTGGCACAACAAAACTCCTTACAACAAAATTAATAGCACTCTAAAAGAATGCTATTTCGTTAGCATGGTTATTATACCCGACTTTTTCAAATTCAGGAAGAAAATGTAATTATTCTTCTTCCTCTTCGTCGAGTTCGTCATCGTCCTCGTCGTCGTAATCTTCTTCAGCCTCAGCCTCAAGCGCGGCCTGCAGCTCCGGATGGGCGGCAATCTCGGCCTTGAGCTTATCAATCTTCTTGGCATCCGGACCGAGGAGCATGCGCATGACGCGGCCTTCCATGGCCGGCGGCTGCTCGATGATCGCGATGTCGCGAAGTTCTTCGGCGATCTCTTTCAGATCCTCAAGCGCGAGCTCCGGATAGGTGATTTCACGGCCGCGGAAGCGGATGGTGACGCGGACCTTCTTCTTTTCCATCAGCCAGCGGCGGGCATCGCGGGTCTTGAAACTGCGGTGATGCTCGTTCGTCTTCGGGCGGAGACGGATCTCCTTGACTTCAACTTTCGCCTGAGCCTTCTTGGCTTCCTTTTCCTTCTTGGTGCGTTCATACAGGAACTTACCGAAGGAGACGATACGGCATACCGGCGGATTGGCGTTGGGGGAAATTTCAACTAAATCCAGGTCGCGTTCACGCGCGAGGCGCAGCGCTTCTTTACTGGACATGACACCCAGGTTGTTGCCCTGATTGTCAATAACACGAATCTCCGGAATACGGATCATCTCATTTACGCGAAAATCTTGTGTGCTGATAGTTTTACTCCTTGAGCTTTATTCCGTTCCGCGTCATTTTCGCGCGGTGAAATAAGGATATCGGTATCAATATACCATACTTGCGGCTTTTTTGCAAAGGGCAAAGTTACAAGTTCTTTGCGCTTGCCGCTTTTTAGCAATCGACCCCTATTCGGTGTGAATAGGGGTTGATCGAATTCAATTCTACAATGTATATCGGATCAGCTGCCGAGGTAAGCTTCGCGGACGCGGGGGTCGTTGAGCAGTTCTTTGCCGGGGCCGGACATGGTGATGTTGCCGGTCTCGAGAACGTAGGCGCGGTTGCAGCAGCTCAGGGCCATGAAGGCGTTCTGCTCGTTGAGCAGGATGGTCTTGCCGCGCTTGTTCAGCATCTCGACGACTTCGAAGATTTCGTCAACGATCTTCGGAGCCAGACCCATGGACGGTTCATCCATGACGACGAGGTCGCCGCCGGTGACAATGGCACGGGCCACGGCCAGCATCTGCTGTTCACCGCCGGAGAGGGTCAACGCGGACTGCTTGATGCGTTCCTTCAAACGCGGGAAGAGTTCGAAGGCTTCATCCATGCGCTCGTTGATATCCTTCTGGTCCTTCACGGTCAGGGCAGCCATCAGCAGGTTTTCACGAACGGACATATTCGTGAAGATGCGGCGGCCTTCCGGAACGTGGGTGATGCCCATCTGGACGATCTTGTGGGCCGGGACCTTGGTAATCTCTTCGCCCTTGTACTTGATGGAACCGGCAGCGGCCTTTTCCAGACCGGTGATGGTTCGCAGGGTGGTGGTCTTGCCGGCACCGTTCGCGCCGATCAGCGCGACGATTTCACCGGGATCGACATAGAAGCTGATGCCTTTGACGGCTTTAATCGCGCCGTAATGGACATGCAGGTCGGTTACTTCAAGAATCGGTGTCGTCATTATTTCGCTCCTTCATTGGCATGGCTGCCCAGATAGGCTTCGATGACCTTCGGGTCATTCTGAACGACTTCCGGAGTACCTTCGCAGATCGTTTCGCCGAAGTCAATGACTTTGATGAACTTCGCGATGGACATGACCATCTTCATATGATGCTCGATGATGAGGATGGCTTTGCCCAGCTCGGTGTGAACGCGGTTGATGAGCTCGATGACTTCATCGATTTCGTTCGGGTTCATGCCGGCGGCCGGTTCGTCGAGGAGGACGATTTCCGGATCGGTCGCGAGCGCGCGGACGATTTCCAAACGGCGCTGTTCACCGTACGGGAGGTTGTTCGCGAAGAAATCTTTCTTGTCGGCCAGGTCGAACATTTCAAGCAGCGCCATGGATTCTTCCGTGATGCGCTTTTCCTCGGCGGCGTAATTGCCGGTGCGGGTGATCATCTGGAAGAAGTTGTAGTTGGTCTTGAAGGAATGCGCCATTTTGACGTTATCCAGGACCGTGGAGCCGTTGAAAAGGCGGATGTTCTGGAAAGTACGGGCGAGGCCGGCTTTCGTGAACTCATAGGCGCGGCATCCGGTCATGTCTTTTCCGTTGACGTAAACGGTGCCTTCGGTCGGCTGGTAGATACCGGTCAGCATATTGAAGACGGTGGTCTTGCCGGCGCCGTTCGGGCCGATGATGGCGGAAATGTCATCCTTATTCATCTCGATGGAGAAATCGTTGACAGCGCGCAGACCGCCGAACTGAATACTGATGTGATCAGCTTTTAAGACACTCATTTCGCAGCCTCCTGAGCTTTCTTATTCTTCTTGAAGAGATCGCCGAGATTGGACAGGCCGATCAGCTTGATACCGCCGGTCTTGACCTTCAGGAAGGCAAATTCGTAGCCGCCGAACATACCGGTCGGGCGGAACAGAATGATGCAGACAAGCAGGGCACCGTAGATGACCAGACGCCATTCAGCAAGGGCGCGGAGCAGTTCCGGCAGAGCGGTCAGAATGAAGCCGCCGAGGAAGGAACCGGAGATGGAGCCTACACCGCCGGCGTACAGGTAGACGAGGTAGTCGGTAGACTTGGTGTAAGCGAAGACATCCGGGTGCAGGTAGCGCATGACGTGGGCGTACAGGGAGCCCGCGATACCGGCGACGAAAGCGGAGCAGACGAAGGAGATGATCTTGTACTTCGCGACGTCGATACCGATGGTGTCCGCGGCGATTTCATTATCGCGGATCGCCATGCAGGCGCGGCCGTAAGAAGAGTCCATGAAGTTGCGGCAGGCGTAGATCACGATCACCACAAAGAGGTAAACCCAGAAGAAGTTGCAGAGCTTCGGGATACCGGTCAGGCCGAACGCCTTACCGACAATCGGGGTGATGCGGATGATGGAGCGGATGACTTCACCGAAGCCAAGGGTCACGATGGCGAGGTAGTCGCCCTTCAGACGCAGGGACGGGACACCGATGATGTAGCCGAAGATACCGGCGGCAATACCGCCCGCCAGGGTCGCGAGGAGGAACATACCGACCTGAGCGGCGTCGTTCATCTTGCCGACATTGAAGAGGACCTTCGTGAAGAGCGCGGAGACGTAAGCACCGACAGCCATGAAGCCGGCGTGGCCGAGAGAAGACTGGCCGGTGAAACCGTTGATCAGGTTCAGGGACTCGGTCATGATGACGTTGATGCCGCCGAGCATAAGGATCTGCATGAAGTAGTTATTCACCCAGCCGAGCTGATGCGCAACGGTGATAACGACAAAGAGCAGCGGGAGAAGGATTACTTCGTTGTTTTTCTTTAACCAGTTCATCTTTTCCCCCATTATACTTTCTCGATCTGCGGTTTACCGAGCAGACCTTCCGGTTTGAAGAGCAGAATAACAACAAGGATGACGAACGAGAAGCCGTAAGCAATCTCGGAATAGACAGAGGAAATCAGGATCTCGGAGATACCCATAATGAAGCCGCCGAGAACCGCGCCGCGGATGTCGCCGATGCCGCCCATAACAGCCGCGATGAACGCCTTGTTGCCGAGGGTGGAGCCCATGGTAACCTGGAGGACAGGATAGCTGTTGGAGTAGAACGCACCGGAAATCGCAGCCAGAGCAGCGCCGATGAAGAAGGTAGCGGAGATTACGCTGTCAACATTGGAGCCCATCAGAGCGGAGGCGTCCTTATCGCAGGAGACCGCGCGCATCTGCATACCGATCTTGGTATTCATGATGATGTAATACAGGATCAGCATGATGACAACAGAGAGAAGAATGACAATGATACGGGCGAGGCTCAGCTGAACGCTGCCGACCATGAAGAGTTTATCTTGAATAAGCGTAGGGGCAGTGCGCGGGTTCGGGCCGATGAAGGGGAGCGCGCGGAAAAGGTTCTGCGTGAAGAGGGAGACACCGATAGCGGCAATCATCGAAGAGATCTTCGGTCGATTTCGCAGCGGCTTGTAAGCAACCCGCTCCACACCGACGCCGATCATACCCGTAACACCGGCGGAAGCCAGCAATACTAACAGGACAGCAGCCGGTCCGATCAGCTCGCCGCCGAAGCAGAGGCTGACGAGGAAAAACACTGCGTAAGAGCCCATCATCAGGAAATCGCCATGCGCCATATTAATCATACGGATAATACCAAAGACCATGGTATAGCCGATTGCCAACAGCGCATAAATACTTCCCAACTGCAAGCCGTAAACGATCAGTTGAATAAATTTTGCCATTGAGGCTTTCCTTTATATCTATAGAAGTTGAATTCTTTACGGATGTGCCGAAGCACGAGGCCATTTTATTGAAACCCTGTCCGGCAATACTGCCGGACAGGGAATTGTTACGATTGATTAGTCTGAAAGACTACGGAGCAACAGAGGTAACGTAGACACGTTCGCCGTTGAGGACCTGGAGGATGACACCGGACTTGATCGGGTTGCGTTCTTCGTCGAAGGTGACATGGCCGGACGGCAGGTCGAGGTCGGTAGCCATGATGGCATCGCGGACGCCGGCACCGTCGATGGTTTCAGCATTCTGGATCGCGTTGACGACGATGCTGGCAGCTTCGTACATCATGGCGGAGCAGAAGGAAGGCTGGTAGCCGTTCATTTCTTCGAATTTCTGGACGAAATCCTTAGCAGTTTCGGCTTCCGGGGAGAAACCGGTGATGTAGTAAGCGCCTTCGATGACGTCGAGACCAACGAGGGTCGGCAGAGCGTCATAGTCCCAGGAGTCGCAGCCGAGCATATCGGCTTCGATGCCCATACCGCGGATCTGCTGGAGAATGAGCGGGATGTTATCGATGTGGCACGGGACGAAGACAACTTCCGGATTCGCGGCCTTGATGTTGACCAGCTGAGCGGAGTAGTCGCGGACATCGGCGCCGGAGAAAGCTTCGGCAGCAACGATCTCACCGCCGAGTTCCTTGAAGGATTCAGCGAAAGCTTCGTACAGACCGGTGGAATAGGCGTCGGCGTTGTCATAGATAACGGCGGCCTTGGTGTAGCCGAGGTTCTCGAACGCGAACTTGGAAGCAACCTTACCCTGGAAAGGATCGATGATGCAAGCGCGGAAAGTGTAGTCGCCAACCTGGGTAACAGCGATGTTGGTACCGGTGTTGGAGATCAACGGAATTTCAGCGTCCTGGGTAATAGCAGCGGCAGCGATCGCATCGGAGCTGTTGTTCGGGCCGACGATGGCGATGACATGATCCTGTTCAACAAGCTTCTGGGCAGCGTTGACAGCGATTTCCGGTTTGGCTTCGCAGTCTTCATAGACCCAGTTGACGTGAACGTCCTTGCCGTCGATGGTGATGGTGTCATTGATTTCGGAGCGCAGAACCTTCAGAGCATCCTGCATGTTCTGACCGTCAAGAGCCTGAGCGCCGGAGATAGCGCCGATCATACCGATAGTGACTTCATCCGGAATGTCCTTCGCGAAAGCACCAACGAAAGAGCTCATAACGAAGCAGACGACCAACAAAATTACTAAAGACTTTTTCATGTTGTTCCTTTCCTCTAACCTGTTGTTTGGATTAGATATTAAATTATTATACTGAATTTTCGGTTTCGAACCGTAACAGATTGGAGGTCGGCCGTCACATTACATTTCGAACATCCGTTTAATTGTCACGTGCGAATTGTCACTATCGCGGTTATGACAAATGTGCTTTTAGACACAGTGCCGGCGGATTCTGTTATGCTATTCGGCGGGTGTCACGGTTGAAGTTTGGTACAAGCAGGGACTGTTATAAGGGAGTGAGGAGTTGGGGAAAAAGTCAATAGTCAGTAGTCAGTAGTCAATAGAAATGCGTCCGCTATGCGAATACCCTTCCCCCACGCGGAGCGGCCTAAGGCCTTCCCCTCGAGGGGAAGGGGGACCGCTTCGCGGTGGATGAGGTGACCGGCAGACCCGCTCCCCTTCGCGAAGCGTTATAAGCAGCAAAAAAAGAGGAGTGCGGCACATAACTCCTCACTCCTCACTCCTCACTGTATTAATCCACCGGATGCCCCATCAGAATATAAATGATGAGCACAACAAGCAGCGCGCCGGCCATAGCGTAGCGGCCTTTTTTGAACTCTAAATGAAGCTTGTCCATCATCAACCGCGGGCCGAGAATGATCATCACCACACAGAGAAAGAGCTTCGAGCCCTCCTCGATGTATTTATTCGGGATGATGAACATGATCAGCCCGGCGAGGGCGCCGATCAGCGCGCCGAGAATGATCTCCGTCCGGTCCTCTTCCTTCGTCTGAACGTGCGGAGCCTCCGGCTCGGGTTCGGGAATGTCATAGATGCGGACTTGGCTCTCCGCCTTCGGTTCTTCGGCAGCCGTTTCAACCGGCTCTTCTTGAATCTTCTTTTCTTCTTCCATAATCTCTATCCCCCTCAATCTTCACGAATCTTCCCGCAAATCACGCTCGCGGCCGCGCAGAGCACCATGCTCACCAGCCAGATAATGTCATAAGACCCGGCCGCGCTGACGATCACGCCGCTCGCCCAGACCGAAATGAACGCGCCGATCTGGTTCACCATGAAGCAGAAGCCGAAGAGCAGCGCCAGTTTCGCGGGTCCGAAGAATTTCTCCGTCAGCCCGGAAGTCGGCGGGATCGTGCCCGTACCGATAAGGCCGAGAAGCCCTCCGACGATGTACATCACGGCGGCCGTCTTCGGCAGAATGAAGATGAACACCGGGATGAGGACGGCGCGGATGCCGTAGATCATGGAGAGTACATTCTTCATCTTAATCCGCGAACAAAGCGCACCGCTCCAAAGTGAGCTGAGAATGCTCGTGACGCCGAAAATTGACAGCGCGAAGGCTGCCGTCTGCTCACTGAAGCCGTAATTCACGACTACATTATAGTAATGCATCTCCACGATTCCCATATGGAAACCGCAGGTGAAGAAGCCGAAGGTGAGGTAGACGAAATTCCGGTTCTTCAGCGCGTCTCCGATCATGGAGAAGATCGACCCGTCGGCCGCGCTCTCGGCAGCCGTGATATCGCGAATCGGCTTCCGTGAGGTGACCAGAACGGAGATCGGGATCAATACCGCGGCCAGGATGACGAGGAACATCACCGCGTTCCGCAGGCCGCTTTTCTCTAAAATGGATTGAAGAACGGGCGAGAGAACGATGTTGCCGAGGCCGGAGCTTCCGCTGACGATGCCGGAGACGGCCGCCGCGGCGGCAGGGGCGAGCAGCGGGGTGAGCGCGCCCATGATCGTCCCGAAGGACAAGGCGCCGGTCCCCGCCGGCAGGATGATCCCGAGGAACAGCAGCAGCGGCAGAACGCCTCTGCAGAAGGGGATCATAATCAGCCCGATCATGGCGAGGATGGAGCCCGCGACCATGACGAAGCGGTTCGACTTCCTCAGCGCCACCGCGCCGAATGCCGGCTGTCCGACTCCGAATACCAGTTTACCGACGGCGACGATGAAAGACACCGTGGCGAAGCTCACGCCGGAGTTCTCCGCGATGGCTGTCATCAGTACGCCGTAATTTTGGCGGATGCCCGCGCTTACCGCGTAGAGCAGGCTGCCGGCAGCCGCCAAAAGAATAATTGAACGAACAGACTGCTTCTTTTTGTCAGTCATGCGCCCTTATGCCTCGAAATGAAATTCCGAATGGTGCCGGTAAATTTCGCCGGGGCGTAAAATCGGGGACGGGAAGTTGGGATGATTGACGGCGTCCGGGTAATGCTGCGGTTCGAAGCACATGCCGGAGAACTCGGAGTACGTGCATCCGCCCTTGCCCTTGCGTTTGGTGAGGCAGTTGCCGGAATAGAACTGCATGCCTTCCTGGTCGGTGGAGGCGGTCATGGTGATGCCGGACTTCGTGCCGGTGAGGACCGCGGCTTCACGCAGAACGCCGGGCTCGCCGAGGATGAAGTTATGATCGTAGCCCTTGGTGCAGAGCGGCGCGACTTCGGCGAAGTCTTTGCCGATGAGCTTCGGTGTGTTGAAATCCAGCGCGGAGCCCTTCTCGATGTCGAGGATCTTCCCGGTCGGGATCAGGCCTTCGTCGATATCGGTGACCTTGTCTGAATGAAGTGTCAGAATCTGCTCGCGGATGTCGCCGGCGTCATGGCCGTTCATGTTGAAGTACCAATGGTTGGTCATGTTGAGGACGGTCGGCTTGTCCGTAACGGCGGAGTAGTCGATGGTGAAGGTGTTGTCGTCCTTCAGCGTATAGACCGCCTTAGCCTCAACCTCGCCCGGGTAGCCCTGTTCGCCGTCCGCGGACTTGGTGGTGAAGATCACGGCGTTGTTCGCTTCATCAAGCTCGTATTTCCAAATCTTTTCATTCCAGCCGTGGACGCCGCCGTGAAGGTGGTTCTTGCCCTCGTTCTTCGTCAGTTCGTAATGAACGCCGTCGAGATCGAAAGCGGAATTGCCGATGCGGTTGGCGCAGCGGCCCGGGGTCGCGCCCAGGTATCCGTCGTTGGCGACGTATTCCTCGATGGTGTCATAGCCGAGGCAGACATCCACCGGCTTACCGTTCTTATCCGGCACGACGACGCGGCGGATGGCGGTGCCGTAAGTAATGGCGGACAGCTCCATCCCGTTCTTGTTCTTCAAAGTGATCTCAAAGATTTTGACGCCTTTGATGTCACCGAATTCACGTACATTGATCATAATTGCCTCCTCGTGAAACATTGCTTTCTATATTATACATGATTCGTCGAAAACACGGCGTGTCCTGTTCGTCATGCCTTGGGGTATGATGAAGGGAACGGAGCACTGTGATGAATAGCCCGAAGAATTATGTGACTTATCCTCTGTCGGTTTCGCCGGTTATCGGGTATAAATAAGGGTACATATGTTTCTCTTAATTTAGGAGGTATTTTTTGAAAAAGCTATCTGTTGTGATGCTTGTGTTGTGTGTGTTGTTCTGCGCCGTATGCGGTGCTTTCGCGAAGGATATTCCGGATGAAATCTCCATCGGCGTTATCGGCTCCATGTCCGGCGCTCAGTCTGCCGGCGGTGAGAGCATGAAGGAAGCAATTGCTGTCGTCAGCACCGAAACCGGTGACTATATCACCATCGACGGGAAGGACGTGAAAGTCAATTGGATCTTCGAAGATTCCGCGTCCGACTCCGAGAAGGCCGTCCAAGCTGCCCTGAAGCTGATCGACAATGACGGCGTCATTGCCATTATCGGCCCCGAAAACAGCAGCGAAGCCATTGCCGCGGCTTCCATTGCGCAGGAAGCGGGCATTCCGCTGATCACCACCACCGGCACCAACAATGCCATCACTGAGACCGGCAGCTTCATCTTCCGCGTCTGCATGTCCGATGATGTTCAGGGGCGCATCGCCGCGAAGTTCGCTGCCAAACAGCTGAATTTGAAGACCGCTGCGGTAATCTATGACAGCACCGACGTCTTCTCCTCCGGGC
>CAVIKW010000030.1:10538-14504 GCA_963643375.1 Flexilinea sp.
TCCTTCGAAGCTGCTTTCACCGAATACGGCGGCACCATTGTCGACGTTGAATCCTTCGAAGGCAGCGAAGCCGTTCTCTTCGGTACGAACGGCACGAACCTGGAGACCTCCGGCGCCGAGCTCATTTACGTCCCGGTGCATCATGACAACGCTCCGTGGATTCTGAAATACATCAAGAACGCCGGCATCAATGCCGCTGTCCTCGGCCCGGATTCCTGGGATTACGACACCATGGTTCAGCACACCGGTGCTTCCGTTCTGGAAGGCGCTTACTTCACCACCGGTTTCGCCGCCGAAGTTGACACCGCCGAAGCCTTCGTCTTGGAGTACATCCTGGTGAACGGCACCGATCCGTCCTTCAACGCCGCCATGACCTATGAAGCCGCGGAAATCATTCTGCACGCTGCCGCCAATGCCAAGACCATCGACGGCGCCGGCATCCGCGATGCCATTGCCGCCGATAAAGAGACCGACATGCCCACCGGTACGGTTTCCTTCGACTCCAACGGCAACGCCGTCAAGTCCGGCATCGTGAAGCAGTTCAGCGACGGAATACGTTTGTACGTCGCGACTGTCGCTCCGTAAACAACGAACAAAAAAGCCCGGGGCAAGCCCGGGCTTTTTTGTTTGCCTCGAATTTATTTCTTGGCGATGTTCTGGTAGAAGTTCTCCGGCAGAGTGTACTCTTCGCCGTAGATGTCAACCGGTTTCAGGACATCGATGTCGAGCAGTTCGGTAACGAAGACCTGCATGCAGCCCTTGACCTTGGTACCTTCGATGAGGTGACCGGAGATGGTCGGGTTGTCCCAGGCGCCGCCGGCAACGAAGTGCATGGCGACGAAGGTTTCTTCTTTGCCGTCACGGCCGGTGCGCTGGCCGATCATACCGCCGATAGCGGCAAGCATGACGAGGTTATCGCACTGGGCTTCGCCTTCATAGTGCCAGTTGCTGTAGTCGGTGACATCCGGAACCCAGACGTAGTAGCGGCAGGGCTGGAAAGCGCCCATGAACGTGGCATGGACCTTACCGAAGCGGATGTTGTTCTTGCGGGCGAACTCTTCGATGGCCTTGACAGGGTCGGCACCGGTGTTCATACGAACGATGAATTCACGGCCGCGGCGGGCTTCACAGCACCAGGACTCGGTTTCGCAAGAGGCATCGCGCTGCCATTCAGGCAAATCAGACTGTTTGACTTCCAACATGTTATTACACTCCTAAATTTAGATTATTCAAAAGCTTTCTGGACGGAATCATCCAAAAACTTCTGCGTTTCAACGATATAACCACCGGGATCGACATAGAAAACGTTGTCGACGAACGGGGTGTGATTCGGGCCGCTGTATACCTTGACACCCTTGGAGGTCAGGTATTCGTACCATTCCATCACGTCATCAACGATGATCGTGAGCATGCAGGCATTCTTCGGCTGGGCCTTCAGCGTACCGTGAGCGGAGTCGACGATACCGAAGAAGGATTTGCCCTGGCGGTACAGTTTGCAGCCGCCCTGGTCCTGGACAACTTCGAGGTGGAAGATGTTTTCGTAGAAATCCACCGCCGCGTCAAAGTCTTCATAATAGAAGAAGGTGATATTGGAATATGCTTTCATTACTTTTTCTTAGCCTCAATCAGAGCGTCAACCGCGCAGACACCCTTGCCCTTCGGCAGGACCATGAGCGGGTTGATATCGAGCGCGGACATTTCATCCGCGAAGTCGGACGCGAGGAAGGACAGATTGACGAGCGCGTCGGCAAGGGCGTCAATGTCGGTTTCCGGATTGCCGCGGAAGCCCTTGAGCATCTTGTAGATGCGGGTGCTCTTGATCATGTCCATGGCGTCGTCTTTGTTCAACGGAGCCAAGCCGAGGACAGAGTCCTTCATCAGCTCGACAAGGATGCCGCCGGCACCGAAGACGATGACGGGACCGAAGGAGTGATCCTGGATGACGCCGAGCAGAACTTCCACAGCGGTGTTCGGGATCATTTCCTGGATGATGACGCCGTCAAGGCGGGCCTTCGGGTCGTAGGCCGCGGCGTTCTTCATGATTTCATTGAAGGCGGCAACGGCTTCGGCGTCGTTCTTCAAACCGACTTTCACGCCGCCGCATTCGGTCTTATGCTTGATGTCGGGGGAGAGGATCTTCATGACGACGGGGTAGCCGATCTCATTGCAGATCTTCACGGCTTCATCGGCGGTCGCGGCGGTCTTCTCAATCGGGCCGCGGATGCCGTAAGCGGCAAGCAGTTCGCGGCTTTCGGTTTCGGTCAGCGGACGGTCGAGGGAGGCGAAGCGGGCTTTCCATTCGGCACGGACAGCGTCGGAGACCGGGTTGACGGCTTCCACGCGGGCGGGCTTATTCACGAACTTCGTGAACTCTTCCAGCTGCTGCAGCGCGAACATGGCTTCCTGGGTACCCTGCAGGTACGGAACGCCGTTCTCGCGAAGGTAGTTCTCGACGCTCGGGTCGAAGGAACCGGAGACGTTGGAGAACATGAAGATGCCCTTGTCGGTCTCTTTCTTCACCTTCACAGCCGCTTCGGCGATGCGGGTGGACATTTCAATTTCACGGTCAGCGGCACCCAGCGGAGTATCGCGGGAAATGCCGATCAGGCCGAGGTTGTCCTGCTTGGACATGACATTGATGCAGCCCGGCAGCATCTTTTCAAGGTCGCCGTTGCCCCAGGCATCCAGCGGGTTGGTCGGGTTGCAGAAGTCGGGCAGGACGGTCATCAGCTCGGCGTGCGCTTCTTCGGAGAACTTCGGGAAGTTCAGGCCCATGCCGTTGGAAATATCGCCGATGAGGCCGATCTGGCCGCCGGAGAGGCTGAGCAGGCCGATGCCGTCGCTCTTCGGGAGCGGGCAGGAGGAGAAGAGTTCAGCGGTCTCAAGCAGTTCGTCGAGGGAGTTCACGCGGATGACGCCTTCGCGCTTGAGAACAGCGCTGAGGACGTTATCGGAACCGGCCAGGGAGCCGGTATGCGCCTGAACAGCACGCTGCGCGGCTTCTGAACGGCCGACCTTCAGCATGATGATCGGTTTGTGCGCGGCGCGGGCGGCACGGCAGGCGGCGATGAACTTCGGGGTGTCTTTGATGCCTTCAACGAAGGTGCAAATGACTTTGGTGCCGGGATCTTTGGCCATGTAGCCGATGAAGTCGGAGGTCTCGAGGACGGCCTGGTTGCCGGCGGAGATCAGATAGCGGAAGCCGCAGCGGGCGGAGTTCAGCAGACCCATGAGGATCGCGCCGGACTGCATGACAACGGAGATGTTGCCCGCCTTCGCCTTGCCGGGGATAGCGACGGAATAAGTCGCGGAATGGCTCGGAAGGTTGACGACGCCGATGCAGTTCGGGCCGAGGACGAGCTGGCCGTTTTCCTTGGCATAGGCGGAAATTTCTTCCTGCATGGCCTTACCGGCCTCGCCGGATTCAGAGAAACCGGCAGCCAGTACCCAAGCGGCGGGGATATTCAGGGATTTCATGGTCTTGAGGGTCGGGAGAACATTCTTCGCGGCGATCAGGATGGCAACCATGTCGATCGGCTTGCCGACTTCCTCAAGGGACTTATAGCATTTATGCCCGAGAACGGTTTCGCTCTTCGGGTTGATCGGATAGATTTCACCCTTATAGCCGACTTTTTCAAGGTTTTCCATGACAAGGCGGCCGGCGCTGCCGTGACGTTCGGACGCGCCGAGGACGGCAATGCTTTTCGGTTCAAGAAGCGGGGTCAAATCTTTGAATTGATAAGCCATTCGTTATGATTCCTTTTGAATTAATTTCACAATGAGGACCGTTTCCGGTCCTCATTGTCGGTTTCCATCTTATTTCTTGATGAGTTTGAACAAGCCCGGAACGTCTCTGCGGATCTCTTCCGGAGTCATGGCCGGGAACGGCATTCTCAGGAAGCGGTCGCCGTCCTTCGGGTTGAGGTAGTAACCACGGCCGTCGGTGATCTTGTAGCCGGCAGCGGC
>CAVIKW010000030.1:14514-18989 GCA_963643375.1 Flexilinea sp.
GAGCTCTTCCATGCTGTTGCCTTCGGGGAGGGTCACACCGATGAAGTAGCCGCCTTCCGGCTTCGGGTAAACGGCATTCGGCAGGTTTTCCTGGATGACGTCGAGCATCGCCTGCAGGCGCGGGCGGTAGAGGTTGCGCAGCTTCTCAAGGTTCGGCTCGTATTTGCCTTCCTTCATGTACTGGTAAACCATACCCTGAGTCGGGGTGACGGTGCCGATGTAGGTGTCGACTTCCCAAGCGGTCAGGCGCTGGATGACTTCCTTCGGACCGTAGGCGTAGCCCATGCGGAGACCCGGGGCCAGCGTCTTGGAGAAGGAAGAGGTGGTCAGAACATGTTCCGGAGCGAAGGACGAGATGGACGGGATGGATTCACCGAAGTAGCGCAGTTCGCGGTACGGAGCGTCTTCGAGGACCAGGAAGTCATATTCGCGGGCCCATTTGGCGATCTGTTCGCGCTTCGCGGCGGAGGTGGTGATGCCCATCGGGTTCTGGAAGTCGGCGATGATGTAGAGCAGGTCCGGGCGGTTCTTCTTCAGAGCGTCTTCGAAGGCGTTGAGGTCAACACCGTCGGTTTCAACCGGGATGCCCACGACATTCGCGCCGCTGCGCAGAGCCAGCGTGTTCGCGCGGTCATAGGAAGGGGATTCAATGAAGATCGTACCGCCCTTTTTGACTTCGGTCATGGTCGTGAAGTGCAGCAGTTCGAGGGAGCTGTTGCCGAGGATGACCTGGGACGGATCAACATTGTGCTTCTTAGCCAGCAGCTCAAGGAGCGGAGGATAACCGGGCGCGTGCAGGTACTGCATCACGCGCTTACCGTCTTCGCGAAGGTTCGCGTTGCCGGCTTCAATCAGCTCTTCAATCGGGAAGACATCGAGCGGAGGAACACCACGGGTAATATTGATCATTTTGAATTCCTTTCCAAGATTTATTATTTGATTTCCTTCTTCGGAGGATAGGAGAAGCGGCCGACCTTGCTGTGATGCAGACCGAGGTCAACAATGGCTTCCGTAACCTTCAAAGCGACAGAGCTCGGATCCAGGACGACAACGCCCAGTTCCTTCTCAATGTCTTCGGCGTAACCGGCGAGGCCGGCGCAGCCGAGGATGATGACTTCGGCGCCGTCTTTTTCAACAGCGACGCGGGCCTTCTCGATGATGCGGGCCTTCGCCTTGGCGGCGTCGGCATCCATCTCGGTGACGCTCATCTCAAGCGCCGGGGAGGAGGCGTAGAAGTCCATGACACCGCGTTCGCGGCAATGGCAGTCGCGGGTCGGGACGCGGCGCTTCATGCCGGTCATGATGGAGAACTTGTGACCCAGCATCGCGGCAATGTGCAGCGTGGATTCTTCGATACCGATAACCGGGATGTCGGAGATTTCTTTCGCGGCATCCAGACCGGGGTCGGAGAAGCAGGCGAGGATCACGGCATCGTAGCCTTCTTCGTTCGCGCGCTTGACCAGCGGCAGAACGTTGTAGGCGGCGAGAGCTTCGTCATAGGCTGATTCGATGGAGATCGGACCGTGTTCCGGGCAGACAACGGTCAGCTCGGTGTCGGCGCGCTTGATCTTCATCAGCGCTTCTTCAACATGCTTGGTGACATGTTCGGAGGAATTCGGGTTGATGACAAAAATACGCATTATCTGTTCTCCTGCATCCAGGTGCGGCCGGCGCGGAAGGCGGCGATGTTCATATCAACGAACTTCGGCTTTACGCGGTCGCGGAGGGTATTTTCCCAAACGCTGACGTCGATGTCATCGAACAGGCCGGAGATGGCACCGATGAGGACGACGTTCAAGCACTGGGATTTGCCGATTTCCAGAGCCATATCAATGCCCGGGACCATGTAAACATGGTTGGAGCACTTCTTCAGCGCGGCAGCGATCTCGTCATCGGACGGGTAGACAGCTTCACCGGCGGAGACGGAAACCGGGTAAATCTTCTGTTTGTTGACCAGGATGGTACCGGTGGATTTCACCTGACCAAGGTGGCGCATGGCTTCGAGTTCTTCGAAGGCGAGGAGGTAATCAACGCGGCCTTCCGGAACGATCGGAGAGTAGACCGGCTGACCCCAGCGGACATGACCGAGGACGGCGCCGCCGCGGACGGACAGGCCGAGGAGGTCGGATTTCTTGACATCAAAACCTGCGGCGAAACCGGCAGCAGCCATGATTTCGCTGGCCAGAACGGTACCCTGGCCGCCGACACCGGTGATGAGGAAGTTAATAGTTTCCATGAGTTAGTTCGTTCCTTTCAATTACTCAGCTTTGGGGCCAATCGCGTGGCGCGGGCAGACCTGTTCGCACATCGTGCAGCCTACACACAGAACCGGGTCAACAGAGGACTTTCTGAAACCGGTCTTTTCATCGACTTCGTTGGTACGGGCAATGGCGGAGCAGCCGAGCTTGAAGCAGGTACCGCAGCCGTTGCACTTCGTCGCGTCAACAACCGGAGCCGGCTTGTTCTTGCGGGCAATCTGGTAGCACGGACCCTGAACGATGACGAAGGAGAGACCTTCGCGATCCAGCGCTTCACGGATGGTCTTGTCGACAGCCTTCACATCGAAGGCGTTGACCTTGACGACATCCTCAACACCCATGGAGCGGACGAAAGCTTCCATGTCGATACCCTTGACGGGTTTGCCCATGAGGGTGGTCGGGACGCCCGGATGGTCCTGGCGGCCGGTCATAGCGGTGGTGCTGTTATCGAGTACCATCAGGGTGATGTTGGAACCGTTGTGAACCATGTTCAGCAGCGGAGTAACGCCGTTGTGGTAGAAGGTGGAGTCGCCGACGATACCGATGATCTTCTGACCGGTCTTGAGCTGATCGGCGATTTCGAAACCGTGCGCGACACCGAAGCCGGCGCCCATGGAGCCCATGAAGTCAGTCGCGTGGAACGGAGCAAGCGCACCGAGGTTGTAGCAGCCGATATCGGAGACGATGATGAGGTCCTTCATCTTCGCGAGGTTGAAGAAGGTGGAGCGATGCGGGCAGCCCGGGCAGAGGCACGGAGAACGCTGCGGCAGGTTCTGCGGCTGGACGTCGCGCTGTTCGGCAACCTTGGACGGTTCAAGCAGACCGGCCTTGGCGCAGGCGCGTTCGATATCGCCGGTGAGCAGTTCACCGTAGCGGGCGAAGATTTCTTTGCCGATGCAGTTGATGCCCATGGCCTTGACCTGCTGTTCGATGAAGGGATCGAGCTCTTCGATAACGAGAACCTGATCAACACCGGCAGCCATTTCGCGGATGAGGCCTTCCGGAAGCGGATAGGTCATGCCGAGTTTCAGGAACGTGGCATCCGGGAAGATTTCGCGGGCGTAATGATAGACAGGGCCGGAGGCGATGATACCGAGCTTGCGGTCGCCCCATTCAAGGCGGTTGATGGAAATCTTATTGGATTCTTCGACGAGGTCGATCAGGCGCTGTTCGATCATCGGGCGCTTCAGTTTCGCCCAAGCAGCGGACATGACGTACTTCGGCTGATTGCGGACCCACTTTTCGGGCAGCTTCTCGTCATCCCAGTTGCGGTCGCCAAGTTCGACCGGGGAAGCGGAATGGGCTACGCGCATGCAGGTTCTGTAGAGAACAGGGACGTCCCACTTTTCGGAGAGTTCGAGGGCGATTTTGACGAAGTCTTTGGCTTCCTGGCTGTCGGCAGGCTCGAACAGCGGCATCTTCGCGAAAGGAGCATAATGGCGGTTGTCCTGTTCGTTCTGGGAGCTGAACATACCGGCATCATCAGCGACGAGGATGATCAAGCCGGCGCGGGCACCGGTGTACGCAGAGAAGAAAAAGGCATCGGCGGCGACGTTCATACCGACCTGTTTCATGGTCGTGATCGCGCGGCGGCCGGCGAAGGCGGCACCGATGGCGGCTTCCGTCGCGGCCTTTTCATTGGTGGACCACTCGGAATAAATCACGTCCTTGTACTGGACCATGTTTTCCAGAATCTCGGAACTCGGGGTGCCGGGATAACCGGTGGCGACTTTCACGCCGGCTTCGTAGCAGCCACGAGCCAGGGCTTCATTACCAGTCATTAATCTTTTCATTTAGGTTCCTCTTCTCCTAAGATTTAACATAGATAGGACCAAACGATCCCATTAGAAATCGAATTAAATCTATTATCTGCTTTATTTGTTATCTTGATAAGTATATTTCGCATTAAGGTCAGAAAGAAATATGTCATATATTTTTTATTACCTTCGTCAGGGTGTTTTAAGGTCTCTTACGAGGAGGCGGTTTTGTTTTTCCGACATAATGCGGTTACTTTTATCATAATGTCATATTTATTTGTCGGACATAACAGTTAAGCAACTGTATTGTCTGACAAGTAAAAAATCTATGAGCAGTGACGGACGCCCGCCATTGTCAATCACGCCCCAAATTTCAACCGCGCTTAAGCGCTCGATGAGGCGGAGGGTATTAAACCGAGCGCCCGATAATTGAAGTGAATCTTCAACTATCGGGTCTCCT
>CAVIKW010000031.1:0-7728 GCA_963643375.1 Flexilinea sp.
GGATTGCTCTGCCTGCTGCTCTTCGCGCTCAATATCTGCGTCGGCAGCGTCCGCATTCCGCTTGCTGAAGTGTGGGGTGTGCTGACCGGCGGAACGGCGAATGATACCTTCGCGGCAATCATTCGTCAACTGCGCCTCCCGCGGACATTGGCGGCAGCCATTCTCGGGGGCGGGCTCTCCCTTTCCGGCTATCTGCTTCAGACCTATTTCCATAACCCCATCGCGGGCCCCTTTATCCTCGGCATCTCATCCGGGGCGAAGCTCGCCACCGCCTGCGTGATGGTCTTCTCCCTCGGCGCGGCGTTCACGCTCTCCTCATGGACGATGATCTTCGCTTCCTTCGTCGGCGCGATGCTCTGCATGGGATTCGTGCTGCTGATGGCGCGGCTGGTGAAGCGGATGTCCATCCTGCTCATCAGCGGCGTGATGATCGGCTACATCTGCTCTGCCGTCACGGATTTGATCGTCACCTTCGCGGACGACGCCGACATCGTCAACCTTCACAACTGGTCGAAGGGGAGCTTTTCCGGCATTACGCAGGCGAATGTCAACGTCATGGCTGTCGTGATCGGCTTCTGCCTGGTCGGGACGTTCCTGCTCTCAAAACCCATCGGCGCGTACCTGCTCGGCGAGGATTATGCCCACAGCGTCGGCGTCAATGTACGCCTCTTTCGGGTGCTGATCGTGATCCTGTCAAGTTTGCTCGCGGCCTGTGTGACCGCCTTCGCCGGGCCGGTTTCCTTCGTCGGCATCGCCGTACCGCAGCTCGTCCGCAACCTGATGGGAACCAACCGCCCGATCCTGATGATCCCCGCCTGTTTCCTCGGCGGCGGGGCGTTCTGTATGCTCTGCGACCTCCTCGCGCGGACGCTTTTCGCCCCATCCGAGTTGAGCATCAGCACCGTCACCGCCATCTTCGGCGCGCCGGTAGTCATCGCGATCCTGCTTCAACGGCAGCGGGAAGGAGCTTCGGGATGACGGAACAATACCTGAATATCGACCGACTGACCGTCGGCTACAACAACAAACCCCTCATCCATGAGATCTGCCTGAGCGTGAAGCGCGGGGAGATCCTCGTATTGATCGGGCCGAACGGCGCGGGGAAGTCGACCATCCTCAAGAGCCTCATTCGACAGTTGAATCCGCTCGGCGGGACGGTTACTCTCGACGGAATCGACCTTGCCGCGCTGAAAAGTAATGAGCGGGCGAAGCGGATCGCCTCCGTGTTCCCCGGCCGCGTCCCTGTGGAGCTGCTCACGGTGGAGGATGTCATTGCCATGGGACGCTATCCCTACACCGGGACGCTCGGGCTCCTTTCCGAACACGACCGCGAAGTGATCCGCGAGACCATGCGCCAGCTGAGTGTGGAGGACCTCGCGTCCCGCGATTTCAATCAACTCTCGGACGGACAGCGTCAGCGGGTATTGCTGGCCCGCGCGCTGGTTCAGGAACCGGAGCTGCTTGTCATGGACGAGCCCACGACGTATCTCGACATTCGTTATCAGCTGGAGTTGCTCACGATCCTGCGAAAGCTTGCCGCGGAACGGAAGCTGACGATCGTTGTCTCCCTGCATGAACTGGAGCTCGCGAAACGGCTCGCCAATCACGTTGTCTGCGTTCGCGGGGATCGAATCGCCGCCTTCGGCACGCCCGCGGAGATCTTCGTCCCCGAACGGATCGAGGAACTTTTCGACCTCGAACCCGGCGCCTACAGCTGCTTCCTCGGTCAGACTTCCGAAGAGACGGACACGCGTTACATTCTCTCCGGCGGGAAGAAACTTCGCTGCGGATTCACGACCGGCACCTGCGCGGCGCTCGCGGCTCAGGCATGCGCCCGCCGTCTCGTCACCGGCAGCTGGCCCGCGTATGTCAGCGTTCGGACGCCGAAGGGATGGACCGTGCGGAGCGAACCGGAGGATCGGTCTTTTGAAAACGAGACCGCCCGCTGCGCGATTCGCAAGGACGCGGGGGATGACGACGACCGCACGGACGGCATGCTCATCTATGCTTCCGTCCGACTGACCGATACGCCGGAGATTAAGATTGAAGGCGGGGAGGGCATCGGACGGGTGACGAAGCCCGGATTGGATCAACCCGTCGGCTCCGCTGCCATCAACAGCGTTCCGCGAAGGATGATCCGCGAGAGCGTTGAATCCGTGCTGCAATCCGCGGATGATACCGGCGGGGCGGAGATTGTTATTTCCGCGCCGGAAGGTGCAGCAATTGCCGCGCGTACTTTCAACCCCATGCTCGGTATCGAAGGCGGCATCTCCATTCTCGGAACCTCCGGGATCGTCGAGCCGATGTCCATGCAGGCGTTGGTGGATACGATTGAGGTTGAGCTGCGTCAGGCCCGCGCGCAGGGATTCGATACCGTCGTCCTGACGCCCGGCAATTACGGCCTCGATTGGCTGCGCGGGCATGACATTCAGCCGCCGGATGTGCCGGTGGTTCGCTGCTCGAACTTCATCGGCGACGCGCTGGACCTCTGCGCCGCGATGGGATTCACAACCGTCCTGCTGGTTGGGCATGTCGGGAAGCTGGTTAAGCTCGCGGGCGGGATCATGAATACGCATTCACGTTATGCCGACTGCCGCACGGAGCTTTTCTGCGCCTACGCCGCCATGCACGGCGCGGACGCGGAGCTGTGCCGCGCGTTGATGGACTGCGCGACGACGGACGGCTGCGTGGATTTATTGGAGAAAAACGGACTGCGGGACGCGGTTCTGGGAGACCTAACCGAAGCAATTCAACAGCATCTCAACCGACGCGCCGAAGGAAAATTCCGCGTCGGCGCGTTGATTTTCTCGAATCTTTACGGCGAACTCGGACGCACGTCAACCGCGGACGAGATTATTCGCGCATGGAAAGGGGCTTGATATGGTGCATATCATCGGCGCGGGGCCCGGAGCTCCCGACTTGATTACACTGCGCGGCAAGGCACTGATGGAACAGGCGGACACCGTCATTTACGCCGGCAGTCTCGTCAATCCGGTCCTGCTGGGCTTCTGCAAACCCGGCTGCCGCATCTTCAACAGCGCGGAAATGACGCTGGAACAGGTCATTGCCGTGACGGTTGAGACCGAACAGGCCGGCGGGACGACCGCGCGGCTGCATACCGGAGACCCCTGTCTCTACGGCGCGATCCGCGAACAGATGGACGAACTCAAACGCCACGGCATCTCGTACGACATCACGCCCGGCGTCTCCTCCTTCTGCGGCGCGGCCGCCGCGGCGGAGGTTGAATATACCCTGCCCGGTGTGACGCAGACGGTCATCATTACAAGAATGGCCGGCCGCACACCGGTCCCGGAGCGGGAGAATATGGTCTCACTCGCAAAGCACGGCGCGGCGATGGTGATCTTCCTCTCCGCGGGGCTGCTTGAGCAGACCCAATCCTGCCTCCTGCAAGGGGCGTACACCGAAGCAACGCCCTGCGCCATTGTCTATAAAGCCACGTGGCCCGAGGAGCGGGTATTGTATACCCTCCTCGGGAAGCTTGCCGAGACCGCGCACGCGGAACACATCACGCATACCGCGCTGATCCTCGTCGGGGATTTCCTCGGCGAGGGATACGAGCGCAGCAAATTGTACGACCCCGCCTTCACGACCGGATTCCGGGAGGCGTCGAAATGAACGCCCGCGTACTTGCTTTCACCGACCGCGGGTATGCGCTCGCGGAAAGGATCGCCGAATATCTCGGCGGGACGGCGGAACGCTGCGCGGAGGGCGGGCTGCATGAATGGACCGAAGCCGCCTTCCGCGAAGCCGAGGCGCTGATTTATGTCGGCGCGGCGGGGATTGCTGTCCGCGCGATTGCGCCGTTCATTCAACACAAGGCGAAAGATCCCGCCGTGCTGGTGGTTGATGAGACCGCGAAGTTCGTCATCCCCATCCTCAGCGGACACCTCGGCGGCGCGAACGCGCTTGCCGAAAAGCTTGCGTCGTTCCTCGGCGCGGTGCCTGTCATCACGACCGCCACCGACCGCAACGGTGTATTCGCTGTGGATGTCTGGGCGAAGGGACAGGGATGCATGATCCCGAACCCGGAGCGGATCAAATCCGTCTCCTCGAAGCTGCTCCGCGGTGAACAGACGTGGATTTTCACGGAGTTCCCCATCAGCGGTTCGATGCCGGACGGTGTGGAACCGGGGGACTGGGACGACTGTGACTTCGCGCTGACGGTTCATCAAATGCCCGCGGATGTTCTCGTCTGCGTGCCGCGGATCGTTTCGCTCGGCATCGGCTGCAGGAAGGGCATATCCGCCGAGACAATTGAAGAACGGCTGCGCTTGTTCCTCGAAACGAATCGGCTGCTCGAATGCGCTGTCCGCGATGTGTGTACGATCGACATCAAACAGGACGAGCCCGGATTGAAAGCCTTCTGCGCGGCGCACTGCTGGGAGCTGCGGACCTTCTCCGCGGAAGACCTTCGCCGACTTCACGGCAGCTTTTCCGCCTCCGCCTTTGTGACAGAAACGGTCGGCGTGGATAACGTCTGCGAACGGAGCGCGGTGCTCGGCAGCGGCGGGAGTCTGCTCATCCCGAAGTTCGCGGGTGAGGGCGTGACGCTGGCGGCGGGGATTCGTGAATTCCGCGCGGATTGGGGGATGAGATGAAGAAACTCTTCGTTGTCGGGATCGGTCCCGGCGATTTTTCAATGATGACCGGGCAGGCGCTCGCGGCCATTGAGGCGGCTGACGTGCTCTGCGGGTATACCGTCTACATCGACCTGGTTCGGGATCGTTTTCCCGCGAAGGAATTTTACACCACGCCGATGACGCGGGAAATTGAACGCTGCCGTTGGGCGGTTGACGCCGCGGCGTCCGGGAAGACGGTTGCCATGCTCTGCTCCGGGGACGCGGGCGTTTACGGCATGGCGGAGCCCTGCCTGAGCTTGGCTGAAGGGACGGATGTTGACGTCGAGATCGTTCCCGGTGTGACCGCGGCGCTCTCCGGCGCGGCGGTGCTCGGCGCTCCCTTGACGCATGACTTCTGTGTCATTTCCCTTTCCGACTTGCTCACTCCTTGGGAGACGATTGAGAAGCGGCTCGAGGCGGCAGCTTACGGCGACTTTTCCGTCTGCCTCTATAACCCGATGTCGAAAAAGCGCCCGGACCATCTGCGGCGGGCTTGCGATATTCTGCTGCGGCACAAAGACGGCGGAACTGTCTGCGGCTGGGTTCGGAATATCGGACGGGAAGGGCAGACTTCGGCGATTTTGACCTTGAATGAACTGCGGGACGCGGAATTGGATATGTTCACGACGGTCTTCGTCGGCAATTCTATGACGCGGACCGCGGGCGGGAAGATGCTGACGCCCCGCGGCTATGAAAGGAAGGCCGCGTGAAGATTTTGATATTCGGCGGAACAACGGAAGGCAGAGTGCTCGCCCGCGAGCTCTGCGCGGACGGACACGCGGTGACGGTCAGCTGCGCGACGGCGCTCGGCGTTGAGGAACTGCGCGGGCTGCCCTGCGAGGTTCTCCACGGACGGCTCGACACGGACCAAATCGCGGAGCTTGTACGCGGCTTTGACCTCGTGATCGACGCCACGCATCCATACGCCGTCGAGATTACGGCGAACGTGCGCGCCGCCTGTGAGCAAGCGGCGGTGCCGTTGAAACGCGTGCTGCGGGAACGCGGCGCGGCGTCCGACTGCGTGCAGGTTCGTTCCTGCGAGGAGGCCGCGGCGTATCTGCGCGGAACGGAGGGGAATATCCTGCTGACGACCGGCGCCAAGGAGCTCGGCAAGTTCGCGGAGCTCAATCCCGAGCGGCTGTACGCGCGGGTCCTGCCGACGCATCCGGGCATTGATGCCTGCGAGGCAATCGGCCTGCCGCACAGTCATATCATCGCGATGCAGGGACCGTTCTCGGAAGAGCTGAATCTTGCCGTGATGCGCCGGTACGGCATTCGAATTTTGGTGACGAAGAACAGCGGTACGGCGGGCGGATTCGCTGAGAAAATCGGCGCGGCTGAATGCGCCGGGGTCCGCGTCGTCCTGATCGAGCCGCCGGACGACAGCGGTATGTCCATGGAAGAATTGCTGCGGGAGGTGCGGAAATGAAAGTCAAACTCATCGGAATGGGATGCTCACCGAAGCAGCTCTCCGCGGAGGCCGTGGAGGCCATTCGCCAAGCCGATCTCATTATCGGCGCGGCCCGCATGCTTGAAGGTCTGCCGGAGACCGGGGCGAAGCTCGTCTCATCGTATAAGCCGCGGGAAATCCTCGATATTCTCCTGAAAGAGCAGCCTGCGGCCGGGTGTGTGCTTTTCAGCGGGGACAGCGGATTTTATTCCGGTGCCCAAGCCCTGCTGCCGCTCCTTCGCGAGAATGGGATTGACGCCGAGGTCTTTCCGGGGATTTCCTCCGTTCAGTCCTTTGCCGCGCGGCTCGGCATGCCATGGCAAGATTGGCGGCTGTGCTCCGCGCATGGGGTGGATTGCGACCCCTTGGCGGAGCTCATGCACGGACGGCGCTGCTTCTTCCTGACCGGCGGGAGCAATTCGCCCGTGAACATCTGCGCCGAACTCGCGGACGCCGGACTCGGCGACTTGACGGTGTGGGTTGGCGAAAACCTTGGATATGAATCCGAATCCGTCAGCCAAGGAACGGCTGCGCAATTCGCCGGGAAAAACTTCGCGCCGTTGAGCGTTCTCTTGACGGACTCCGTTACGACGAGAACGCGTACAGCGGCCGGCATTCCCGACGAGGAATTTATCCGCGGGAAAGTGCCGATGACGAAGCGCGAGGTCCGCGCGGTGATCCCCTCGCTGCTGCGGCTGACCGCGGACGACATTTGCTGGGATATCGGCGCGGGGACCGGCAGCGTCAGTGTTGAGCTCGCGCTCCACAGCCGCGGTGTTTGGGCTTTGGAACGAGATCACGAGGCACTTGAATTGATCCGCCAAAATCGGACGAAGTTCGGGGCCTGGAATCTCCGCGTGCTCGAAGCCGAGGCGCCGATGGGGATGGAGTCCCTTCCTAAGCCGGATGCCGTCTTCGTCGGCGGGAGCGGCGGTCATTTGAACGAGATATTGCGCGTAGTACATGAAGCCAATCCGTCCGCGCGGGTCTGCGTTTCCGCTATCGCGCTCGAGACGCTGTCCCTCGCCGTGAATACCTTGACGGAGTTGGGATATGCCGTGAATGTGACGCAGATCGCCGTCAGCCGGGCGAAGCCCGCGGGTTCGCTGCATCTGCTCACGGCGCAGAATCCCGTATTCCTGATCAGCGGGGAGGCCGCGTGAAACGGATCATGCTGGCCGCGATGAACAGCGGCGCCGGGAAAACGACGCTCACCTGCGCCCTGCTGCGGGCAATTACCCGCCGCGGGATCGACGCGCAGGGATACAAGTGCGGGCCGGATTACATCGATCCGATGTTCCACCGACGCGTCCTCGGCGTTCCCTGCGAAAATTTGGACGTCTTCCTGCAAGGTGAGGCGGGCGTGCTGCGTACCCTGTCCCGTCAGCGGCATGAATTCGCGGTGCTCGAAGGGGCGATGGGATTCTATGACGGCATCGGCGGGACGGAACAGAGCAGCGCGTGGCAGATCGCCGCGCTGAGTAATACGCCGGTCGTCCTGATTTTGAATCCGTCCGGTATCGGGATCACCCTTGCCGCCCAGGTCAAAGGGCTGATGGAATTCCGCGCTCCGAACCGAATCGCGGGGCTGTTGCTGAACGGCTGCTCGGAGAGCCTCTTCGCCTACCTGAAGCCGAT
>CAVIKW010000031.1:7996-18290 GCA_963643375.1 Flexilinea sp.
TTTTACTACGAGGAGAATTTACGCGCCCTGCAAGAGGCCGGCGCGGAGTTGTGCTTTTTCAGCCCCCTTGCCGACAGCGGACTCCCTGCCTGCGACGGACTTTATCTCGGGGGCGGCTATCCCGAATTGTACGTCTCGGAATTGAGCGGAAATCGGTCCATGCTTGAATCCATACGAAAGGCTGCCGCGGACGGTATGCCTGTCGTTGCCGAATGCGGGGGCTTCCTCTATTTGCAAAAGTCTTTGGCCGGACTGCCGATGACCGGTGTGCTGAACGGCGAAGGGTTCTCTACCGAACGGCTGCAGCGATTCGGATATGTGACACTGTGCGCGGAGGCGGACAGCCTGCTCTTCCGCGCCGGGGAGGCCATCCCCGCGCATGAATTTCATTATTGGGACTGCACGGAGAACGGCTCGGACCTCGCGGCCGTCAAGGCGAACGGAAAGTCCTGGCACTGTGGATTCTGTTCGAAGTCCATGTACGCGGCCTTCCCGCATCTCCACTTCGGCGGGCAGCTGCCGCTGGCCGAACGCTTCGTCAACGGAGCGGCTCGATTCAGGGAGGGCGCATGAACGTTGTTTACGCCGCGGGCTTAGGATTCGTGCTCGATCTGCTGCTCGGCGACCCTTCGTGGATGCCGCATCCAATTGTATTTATCGGGAAGCTGATCGGCTTCCTTGAACGTATTCTGCGGAAAATCTTCCCGAAGACAGCTAAAGGCGAACGCGCGGCCGGGATCGTGATGGTCGTGCTTGTGCTTGCTGTTACCGGCGGGCTTTCCTGCGGGATCCTCGCCCTTTGCGGATGGATCCACCCGGGACTGCGCTTCACGGCGGAAGTCATTTGGTCCTGGCAGGTGCTCGCGCTCAAGGGACTGCGGCAGGAGAGCATGAACGTCTACCGCAAGCTGACAACCGACACACTTGAGAACGCGCGGAAGGCTGTCGCCCGCATCGTCGGACGCGATACGCAGGAGTTGAGCGCGGAAGGGGTGACGAAAGCGGCGGTCGAGACCGTGGCGGAGAACTTCTCCGACGGCGTGATTGCTCCGCTGTTTTGGCTGCTCCTCGGCGGCGCTCCCTTGGCGCTCGTGTACAAGGCGGTCAATACGATGGACAGCATGGTCGGCTACAAGAACGAGCGCTATCTGCATTTCGGACGCGCGGCGGCAAAGCTGGATGACGCGGCGAATTACCTGCCGTCGCGGATTTCCGCGCTGCTGCTGATCGCGGTCTGCGGACTCTGCGGCGGCGATCCGGTTCACGCTTGGAAGATTTGGCGGCGCGACCGCCGCAAGCACGCCAGCCCGAATTCCGCGCAGACGGAGTCCGCCGTGGCGGGCGCGCTCGGCGTGCAGCTGGCGGGTCCCGCGTATTACTTCGGCGAATACTATGACAAGCCGACGCAGGGCGATCCCTTGCGGCCGATTGAACCGGAGGATATCAAGCGGGCGAACCGCATGAATTACCTCGCGGGCACGCTCGGCTTGCTGCTTTTCTGCGGACTGCGGACCGCGGTTGTATTATGGATGGGAGGAAAATGACGACGATTCACGGCGGCGACTGGGCCGGATATCTGGCCGAATACGGAACGGACGCGCTGGATTTCTCCGCGAACACAAGTCCGCTCGGGCTGCCCGCGGGCGTACGGGCGGCAGTGATCGCGTCGCTCGATTCCGCGGACCGCTACCCCGATCCGAAGTGCCGGGCGCTGCGGATCGCGCTCGCGGAACGGTATCACGTGCCGGCGGATTGGATCCGCTGCGGGAACGGGGCGGCCGATTTGATCGACCGTGCCATATTCGCGCTGCGTCCGAAGCGGGCCTTGATCCTCGCCCCGACCTTCGGTGAATACGCGGACGCCCTGCGGCGGTTCGGCTGCACGGTGACGGAATATCCTCTGTTTGCTACCGAAGAATTTCGTGTAACGGAACGAATTCTCGACGCGCTCACGCCCGATCTTGACCTTGTCATCCTCTGCGAACCGAACAACCCGACCGGGATCACGACCGACCGCGGGCTCCTGGAACGGATTCTTGCCGTTTGCCGTCAGCGCGGCATTTTCATGATGGTCGATGAATGTTTCAACGCCTTTTTAGACGAGCCTGACGCTCACAGTTTGATTTCCGAACTGCCCGGCGGCGGGCTGCTGATCCTCCGCGCGTTCACGAAATTCTACGGCATGGCCGGACTCCGTCTCGGCTACTGCCTTTGCGCCGATACGGAATTCCTGCGTCGGGTGGATGAAGCCGGTCAGCCGTGGCCGGTCTCGACGATTGCCCAAGCTGCGGGGATAGCCGCGCTGCGGGAGACGGAATACGCGGAGGCGCTGCCGAAGCTGATCCGCGAAGAGCGTCCGAAGCTGGCGGAAGGACTGCGCGCGCTGGGCTGCGAAGTGCTGCCCGGCGAGGCGAATTATCTGCTCTTCCGCTGCGAAACCGCTGACTTGGAAGAGAAGCTGAAGGGGAAAGGCATCCTGATCCGCTCGTGTTGGAATTACACGGGCCTCGACGCGTCTTGGCATCGGACCGCCGTCCGCGGCACGGATGACAACCGTCGGCTGCTGACTGCCTTGAAGGAGGTTCTGTGACGAAGCGATTGATGGTGCAGGGGACGATGTCCGGCGCGGGGAAAAGCCTGCTGACGGCGGCGCTGTGCCGAATTTTCTCCCAAGATGGGTACCTCGTCACGCCGTTCAAGAGCCAGAACATGGCGCTGAATAGTTACATTACCGCCGACGGACTTGAAATGGGACGGGCGCAGGTCGTTCAGGCACAGGCGGCGGGGAAGGAGCCCGACGTCCGCATGAATCCCATCCTGCTGAAGCCGACCGGGGACACCGGCAGTCAGGTCATCGTCAACGGCATCGTCCGCGGGAATTACAGCGCGCGGGATTACTTCCGCATGAAAAAACAGTTGATTCCCGATATTCTAATTGCGTATAACAGTCTCGCGTCCGAGAACGACATCATCGTCATCGAAGGCGCGGGCAGCCCGGCCGAGATCAATCTCAAGGCGGATGACATCGTCAACATGGGGCTCGCGAAGCTCGTGAACGCCCCCGTTTTACTCGTGGGGGACATTGACCGCGGCGGCGTTTTCGCCCAGCTTTACGGCACGCTTGAATTGCTCGAAGCCGACGAACGCGCGCGCGTCATCGGCACCGTCATCAATAAATTCCGCGGCGATCCGGAGATTCTGAAACCGGGGCTCGCGATGCTGGAGGAGAAAACCGGCGTGCCCTGCCTCGGTGTGGTGCCGTATAGTTACACGAAAATTGACGATGAAGATTCACTCGCCCCAGAGTTGGAACGCAGCGCTGCGCAAAAAGCCGTCGACATCGCCGTCATTCGGCTGCCGCGGATTTCCAACTTCACGGATTTCGACCCGCTTGAGGAACATCCCGCCTTGGGCGTGCGCTACGTCGGCAGCGTCCGCGAACTCGGGCAGCCGGATTTGATCATCCTGCCAGGCACCAAAAACACCATGGGCGACCTCGAATGGCTGCGGCAATCCGGATTGGAAACGCGGATCATCCGCCTTGCGGGGCAGGGAATCCCTGTGCTCGGCATCTGCGGCGGCTACCAGATGATGGGAACGGCCATCGCCGACCCGGAGTATACGGAGCACGGCGGAGAGATGCGCGGCATGGGACTGCTGCCGGTGGAGACGGTCTTCGCCGCGGAAAAAGTCCGCACCCGCGTTCACGGAACGGTCCGAGGGGCCGCGGTAGACGGATACGAAATTCACATGGGACGCACGGAACGGTCCGGCGGGACGCCTTTCTGCGTGCTGTCCGACGGCAAGGAAGACGGTGCTGTCAACGGGAATTGCTTCGGAACCTATCTGCACGGGCTGTTTGACACCGGTGAATTGACCGCGCGGCTCGCGGAATATCTTCTCAAACGGAAGGGCTTGACTGCCGATGAAGTGAAGCCCGAATCGCATCGGGATTTCCTCGAACGGCAGCTCAATCAGCTGGCGGATGAAGTGCGCGGGAGTTTGGACATGGACGCCATCTACTGCGCCATGGAAGCATACGAAAAGGAGGACGCGTGATCGAACATTCTACGCCGTCGGATATTGAGCGGACCAGCCTCGGCATCATCACTGCCGAGCTCGCGTCCATGAAGATCACGCTGCCCGAAGAGAACGCGGCGGTGATCAAGCGCGTCATTCACGCCTCCGCGGATTTCGATTACGCGGAGACGCTGCGGTTCACGGAACACGCCAGTCCTCGGATCGCGGAGACGCTTGCGAAGGGTGCCGTCATCGTCACCGATACCAACATGGCGCGGTCGGGGATCAGCGCCGGGGCGATGAAAAAACTCGGATGCGAAGCCGTATGTTATATGGCGGACCCGCGGGCGGCCGAATTCGCGAAAGCCGAAGGGACAACACGGGCGGCCGTTTCAATGCGCATCGCGATGGAAGAACATCCGAACGCCGTGTTCGCGATTGGGAACGCGCCGACAGCTTTATTCGAACTGTGCCGCCTGATGGAAGACGGAGCGCGTCCGGCTGCGGTGATCGCGGTGCCGGTGGGATTCGTGAACGTCGTCGAGGCCAAGGAGGAGATTTTCAAAACCTGCGCCGCGCTCGGCATTCCCTGCATCGCCGCTATGGGACGAAAAGGCGGCAGCACCATTGCGGCGGCCGTCTGCAACGCCCTGCTCTATACCGCCGCGGACCAGCTTGACCCCGCTAAGCGCGGTTGGAATTGACCGCGGGCGTTTTCATTCATAAAAGAACCGACCGTTTATCGGTCGGTTTTCTGTTTCATCGCGGCTTCGCGGCGTTCGAACGCCTTCTTTGTGTTGTCCGCGAGGTACGTCGTGAGCAGCTCCGTCATCTTCTCCGGGGATTCCTTCATCCCGCCGCGAATCCACAGCATCTCCATTCCGGCGGCACCGGCCGCGTAAAGATTCGCCGTGAACTGCTTGAATTCATCATCCACGCCGCTGCGGGAAAAGACCGTGTTCAGCAGGTCGCGTAAGACCTCCTCATGAACATTGTAGAAAGCGTAAAGCGCGGCGGGGTCCTGCCCTCCTTCGAGGATGTTGAGCAGCATATTGCCCTGGCTCTTCTCATAGCGCAGGAATTCCAAGACGACATCCGAATAAGAAGCGGGGTTATCGTAGAGGTCTTTGATCATGCTGTTGATGTCGCGGAAGACCATCCATTGGCACAGCTCCCGAATGTCGGCGAAATGATAATAGAAAGTCTGGCGGTTCACGCCGCATTTCTCCGTCAGGTCGCGAATTGTGATCTTGGAAAGCGGCCTGTCATTCAGGAATTCTTTCAGCCCGTCGGCGAGGGCATTCTTGGTAAGGTTAGAACGATCCATAAGGAAATTATACATCATTTCGCGAATGGAGTAATTTTAGACACGGCGGCCAAGTTGTCTATTTCTTTTCGCTTTTCGAGTCTGTAATATTAAATGTATGGAAACAAAAAACAACAACCTTATTGACCTTCGCAATGTGCGGAAGACGTACATCCTCGGGGATGTGCGCACCGACGCGCTGAAAGGTGTCAGTCTGCAGATTCCGCGGGGGCAGTACCTCGGCGTCATCGGGAAATCCGGCGCCGGGAAAACAACCCTCCTCAATATGATCGCGGGTCTGGACACGGTGACATCCGGTGAAGTGTATATTGATGGGTCGCGAATGGATACGATGAAAGAACGGAAGCAGGCCGCCTTCAGAGGGAAGAACATCGGCTTCATCTTCCAATCCTTCCAGCTGATCCCGGGCTTGAATCTGCTCGAGAATGTCATGCTGCCGATGGATTTCTGCGGTACCTATAATCGCGACTCCGAAGCGAAAGCGGCGGACCTGCTGAAGATGGTGGGCCTCGGCGATCATCTGCATAAAAAGCCCGCGGAACTCTCCGGCGGGCAGCAGCAGCGTGTCGCCATTGCCCGCGCTCTTGCCAACGATCCGCCGATCTTACTCGCGGATGAACCGACGGGCCGCCTTGACAGCGCCACGACCGAGACCGTGTTCGAGATTTTTGAACGCGTTGTCGCCAACGGCACGACGATGGTCATCGTCTCGCATGACCGATCCCTTGCCCGGCGAACGCAGCGCGTCATCCGCATGGCCGACGGTGAAATTGTTGAAGACAGGGAGGGCGGCAATGGATAGCATCATTCAGGTCCGAGACCTCTGCAAATACTTCGACACCAAAGCCGGGCGGGCAACCGCGCTCGACCACATCGGCTTCGATATCGAACGCGGCGACTTGGCCGCGATTATCGGCAAAAGCGGCTCCGGTAAGTCCACTTTGATCAACATGCTGGCGGGGATCGACATTCCGTCCGCGGGCTCCGTGCGCGTACTCGATCATCAGCTTGAGAACATGAACGAGGATCAAATGGCGCGGATGCGCGGCACGGATATCGGCGTGGTCTTCCAGTTCTTCCAGCTGCTGCCGGTGCTGAACATTCTTGAGAATGTCATGCTGCCGATGGACTACCTCAAAGCCATTCCCATGCGCGAACGAGAGGAACGGGCGCGTGAGCTGCTGCGCCTTGTGGATTTGGAAGACATGGCGTATAAGCTCCCGTCCGAACTTTCCGGCGGACAGCAGCAGAAGGCGGCAATCGCCCGCGCCCTCGCCAACGATCCGCCCATCATTATCGCGGATGAACCGACGGGCAACCTTGATTCAGCCGCCGCGGAGAAGGTCTTCGAGCTGTTCTCCGAATTATCAAAGAAAGGCAAAACCATTGTCATGGTGACGCATGACAACGATATCGCTTCGCGTATGAGCCATGTGCTGACCATCAAAGACGGCGCCTTGGTCAGTGAATACAAAAAAAGCGAGGAAAAGAAAGAACAAGAGAAGGAGGTGAAAGATGCGTCCGCGAAATAAAAAAATATTAGACGACTTCCGCAGCAATCCCTCCCGTTCTCTGCTGGTAGTGCTCTCGATTTTCGCCGGTCTTTTCGCCATGGGCATGATCCTGTCGCTCTATATCACGATCCCCTATGACATGAAGACAGGCTTCTCCGCCACGAACCCGGCGAACATCTACATCAAGATGTCCGACTTCGATAACGGCTTGGTCGACTCCATGGAAAAATGGCCGAATGTATCCGCCGTTATGGGTGTGCGCACGGAGACGATGCAGATTTATGACGCGGAAGGCAATCTGAAGACGCTGACGGTCCGCGCGGTAAGCGATGACAGTTGGCCGCTGAACCACCTTGATGTGCTTGACGGGAGCTATCCTGTTGAGAAGAATGAAGCGGCGCTCGAGAACTTCAAGATCGAGGACCTCGGTTTCAAGATCGGCGACGACATTGTCGTCCGCACCGAAGACGGCAAAGAAGTTTCGCTGAAGCTGAAAGCGAGCCTTCGCGACCAGAGCATCGGCGCGGAAGCGTACAGCCTTGTCTTTGTCGAGTCCGCGCAGATGTACATCCACCCGGACACGCTGAAAAAATTGAAGTTCGACCGTGAATGGAACGCGCTTTATATCGCGCTGGATGAGAACGACACGGATATGGACGTCATCAGGCAGACGGCCGATGACATTACCGACCGGCTTGAGAAGGCGGGCTATCGTGTGGACTCCGTCACCCTGCGTGCCTCGGACAATCATCCGACGGTCGACTACGTGAACGCGATCGCGAGAATTCTGCTCATCATCGGCATTCTCTCGCTGCTGCTCAGCTCCGCGCTGACTTATAACACCCTGACGGCGATTTTCCGCAGTCAGATGCGTCAGATCGGCGCGATGAAAACAATCGGCGCGAACTATTCGCAGATCCGCAATATGTACCGGCGGCTGATCCTGCTGTATTCCGTCCTCGCCCTGATCCTCGCGATTCCGGCAAGCACAATCGCCGCGAATCTCTGCCGTAAGTTCCTGAGCGTCGGCATCAATTACACGCTCATCCACGGCAAAATCGTTTGGCCGACAATCATCGCGCAATGCGCTCTCGGCCTGATCGTTCCGCAAATCGCGGGCATCATCCCGATTTCGAAAGGCGCGCATGTCAGCATTGTGACCGCCATGGCCGGCAATCAGGTGTCCACCGGAGGCGTTCACAAGAACGGACCGCTGATGCGGCTCTTCGCGAAGCTCTTCTCCCGCCCGACCGCGCTTTCCATGCGGAACACCTTCCGCAATAAGGGGCAGCTGGCCATGACGCTCTTCACGCTCTCGCTCGGCGGCGCGATTTTCATCGCCACGTTCAACGTCAACAGCGCGATTGACGAACGCATTAACCTCATCTCCGGCTATCTGGCCGCGGATATTGATGTCATCACCTCCGAACCGCAGCGACCGGAACGGATGGAGTCGCTGCTGATGGATGTCCCGGGCGTCGGATATGTGGAAAGCTGGGGGTACGGCACGGCGAAGTTCGTCGAACCCGACGGCAGCGACGGCCCGACGGTAGCGGTGTACGCGCCGACGGAAGACTCGCAGCTGATCAGGCCGTCAATCCGCCTCGGCCGTTGGATGGAGCAGGGGGAACGGGATGTGATCGTCCTCAGCGAACGCTTCCTCTACTCGTACCCGGAGGTCCGGGTCGGCGACACCATTACGCTGAAAGTGAGCGGCACCGGCATTGAGAATGATTGGACCGTAGTCGGCTTCTTTACAATGGCAGGACGCTCCGGCGGGTTTATGGCGTATGTTCCGTATGACAGCTGGGTCCATAACTCCGGGGACGGCAGCCGCGTGAAGAAATTCCAGTTGAACGCTTCGTCCGAACTTGATACCGCCGGTTTGAACACGCTGGTCGAAGCCATTCAGGAACGGCTTGACAAGGCGGATGTGGACGTGGTCTCGATTCAGAAGAACACAACGGTGCTGGATAACACGGCACGCGGTTTCAACATCATATCGACCTTCATGATGATTATGGCGGTGTTGGTATCCGGTGTCGGCGTGATCGGACTGACGGGCGCGCTGTCTCTGAATGTGATGGACCGCCTTGGCGAGATCGGTATCATGCGCGCCATCGGCGCCGCCAACCGCGACATTATGAAAAATGTGACGGTTGAAGGTGTAACCATCGGTATGCTTTCATGGCTGATCGCGTCCGTTGCCTCCCTGCCTATCGGCAAGCTTCTAAGCGACAGTATGGGGCAGGCGATTTTCCAGAGCAGCCTCCCGCTCTCCGTGAACTGGGTCGGCTACGTTGTATGGTTCGTTCTTTCGGTGATCCTTTCGATTTTGGCGTCCAACGCTCCGGCTCGCGCCGCCGTCAAGGTCACCATTCGTGAAGTACTTTCGGTCGAATAACGGCCGCTGAATGATTTGAAAATAAAAATAGGAGAAAAACTATAATGAAAAACAAGATTTTGATTGTTATTGCTGCTCTCGCCCTTGTCTGCGGCGCCATAATCGTCATCCCGCAGCTCCCGGCCGATACCGTTTCCGCCGCGGATGAAGGCACCGACGTCGTCATTCCGACTGCCGCTCCCGTTCAGACGGTAAGTAAAGCTTCCTCGAAGGCATCCGCCGAAGCGAAGCTCTTCCCGAAGGATGATGTCTCTCTCGGTTTCGCCGCGTCCGGCATTGTTTCCGAACTGAACGCTGTCGAAGGTCAGACCGTTGCCAAGGGCAACGTTCTCGCCGAGTTGAAGTCAGCTGAGAACTACCGCCGTGATTATGCCGCTGCCGAGCTGGAGCTCGCTCAGGCGCAGGATGAGCTCAAGGAGCTGAATGACTCCTGGAGCAGCGATAAGGCCGCCGCGGAACGCGCGCTCGTTACCGCGAAACAGGACCTGGATGATAAGTCCAAGGCTTACGATGATGTTGACACCCCCGAATACCGCACACGCCTGGATGACGCGAACAAGGCCTACACCGAGAAGTGGGACGCCGTTGAGGACGCGCAGGACGTCGTGGATGATGTCTCCGAACTGGATTCCGACAGCACCCGCCGCCGCGACGCGGAGGACGAATACAAACGTCTGCTGCAGGAATACAACGATCTGAAGCGTGAATATACGCTGCTGCAGAATGACCGCGATCAGGCTTACGCGGATATGCTTGAGGCGCAGGCTGTCGTTGATGACTGTCAGCGGGATGTCGACGAGCTGAAGGACGGCCCGAAAGAATCCAAGCTGTCCGTTGTGAACCGGAAAGTCGCCGCTGCCGAAGCCGACATGGCCGCCGCGCAGAAGGGCATTGAGAACTGTCAGATCATCGCCCCGATCGACGGTACGATCGTCTCCGTGGATGTCTCCGCAGGCGAGTTGGTTGCCGGCGGTTCGCAGCTCATCGTCATTGTGGATGACAGCGAGATGCTCCTGAAGACGGTAGACC
>CAVIKW010000032.1:0-17266 GCA_963643375.1 Flexilinea sp.
CAAAGGTATAATTAAATATATAAACGGACTTCGCAAGAAGGCCGATTTCGCTTCGGCTTGGGCTCGGAGGGTTTACATGGAAAAAACTTTTGTATTAAAAGGCGACATTGCTTTCAGCGAAGAACGTGATTCGCTCAAGGTTGTTGAAAACGGATATCTGGTCTGCGAGAATGGGGTATGCGCCGGTGTGTTTGAATCCCTGCCGGAAATGTATAAGCATCTCCCGATCGAGGATTTCTCCGGCAAGCTGATTATTCCGGGGCTGGTGGACCTGCATCTGCACGCGCCGCAGTTCGCTTACCGCGGGACGGGGATGGACCTCGAGCTCATGGATTGGCTGCAGCAGGTGGCTTTCCCCGAAGAAACGAAATACAGCGACTTGGACTACGCGGAGAAGGCTTATTCCATTTTCGCGGACGCGATGAAGCACAGCGCCACCACCCGCGCCGTGATGTTCTCAAGCCGCCACCGTGAAGCGACGGAACTCTTGATGGACAAAATGGAAGCCTCCGGCATAGTCTCCTATGTCGGCAAGGTCAACATGGACCGCGAAGCCCCGGCCCCGCTGCGTGAGGAATCCGCGGCTGTCTCCGCTGAGGAAACGGAAAAATGGATTGCCGATGTAGAAGGCAAGTATCGCAACACCTACCCCATCATTACCCCGCGCTTCCTGCCCTCCTGCACGGATGAGCTTCTCGAACGGCTCGGCGCAATCATCAAGCGGACCGGGCTGCCGGTTCAGTCGCATCTGTCCGAGAACCTCGGCGAGATTTCCTTCGTGAAGGAGCTCTTCCCCGCCTCGAAGTTCTACGGGGACGGTTACGACCGCTTCAATATGTTCGGCGGCGATACCAAGACGGTCATGGCGCATTGCGTATATTCAGGCGCGGACGAAATCAAATTGATGAAAGACCGCGGCGTGTTCGTCGCGCACTGCCCGGCTTCGAATGAGAATATCTCCTCCGGCATCGCGCCGATCCGCAAATACCTGGATGCCGGGCTGAAGGTCGGCCTCGGCAGCGACGTTGCCGGCGGTGAGACAATCTCGATGTTCCAAGCGGTCACGGACGCCATCAAGGTCTCGAAACTTTATTGGCGCATTATCGACAACAGCAGCAAACAGCTGACATTCGACGAAGCCTTTTGGCTCGGCACGAAGTCCGGCGGCGCCTTCTTCGGCAAGGTCGGCAGCTTCGAACCGGGGTATGAATTCGACGCTGTCGTTCTCGATGACAGTCTGCTGCCGCATCCGCAGCCGATGAACGTTCATCAGCGCGTTGAACGGGCCTTCTACCTTGGGCTCGATATGCTCGGCGTCAATGCGAAATACGCCCGCGGCGCCCGCTTATTCTGATTCATGCTATAATTAAAAGAAAGTATGGAGGATAATATGAGATTTGAAGATTACGAAGACGATGACTTCGAAGACGGTGAAGATTTCGCGCAGTGGGATGACGATCTGGATGAAGACCTTTCCCATGTGGAAGTGAATGAAGCCGAAGGGCTTCAGGTCATTACCACCTACGGCATTGACGGCGAAGTGGTTGACGCGGCCGTTGTCTCTCAGGAAGATATTGACAATTGCGACGGCTTTGAATGCCCGCTGAACAGCTGCATTGATCATACGCTGCTGAAGGCCGACGCCTCCGTTGAGCAGATCATCAAGCTCTGCAGCGAAGCCCGCGAATACAAGTTCGCCTCCGTCTGTGTGAACTCCTGCTGGGTCCGCCTCTGCGCGGAGCAGCTGCGCGGTTCCGGCGTGGCGGTCTGCACGGTCGTCGGCTTCCCTCTCGGGGCGATGATCCCCGAAGCGAAGGCTTTCGAAGCCGAAGCCGCTGTTGAGAACGGCGCGACCGAGGTTGACATGGTCATCAATATCGGCGCCCTGAAGTCCAAGGATTACCGCATGGTTGCCAAGGACATCAACGACGTCGCGAAGGCTGTCCATGACCGCGGCGCGCTGCTCAAGGTCATCATTGAGACCTGCCTGCTCACCCAGGAAGAGAAAGTCATCGCCTGCCTGCTCGCCAAGAACGCGGGCGCGGACTACGTCAAGACTTCCACCGGCTTCTCCACTGCCGGCGCGACGGCTGAGGATGTCGCTCTGATGCGCAAGGTCGTCGGTGAGGAACTCGGCGTCAAGGCCGCGGGCGGAATCCGCGACCGCGAGACCGCGGAAAAGATGATCGAAGCGGGTGCCGACCGTATCGGCGCTTCCGCAGGCATCAAGATCTGCTCCGAAAAGTAAATACTTATGTGTTCGAGATTCGCGCTGACGGTCAAACCGTCCGAACTGCAGCTCGCGTTCGACCTCGATTATGTACCGCCGGCGCTGAATCCGACCGAAAACTATTTCCCCGGTAAAGGGATCCCGGCTGTCGTCAACGCGAACGAACGGGTCGTGGAGATCCTTTACTGGGGACTTATTCCCCCATGGGCCAAAGACATCTCCATCGCAAAGCGCACGTTCAACGCGCGCTGTGAAACGCTGCTTGAAAAGCCCGCCTTCAAGGAAGCGTTTATCCGTCGGCGCTGCCTCATTCCCGCGACGGCTTATTACGAATGGCGGACGGCGAACGACCGCAAGATCCAATATAAATTCTCATTGAAATATACCAAAGTCTTCATGCTCGCGGGCATCTGGGAGTACTGGGTCGATGTCAACGGCAACGAAGTCTATTCCGCGAGCGTTGTCACCTGTCCGCCGGGCGAGGGTCTTGAGGTATACCACAACCGCATGCCGGTCGTATTCGACCGAGACAATTGCTGGCAGTGGATGGAAGACCGCTCCGCCGCGGAGCTCAAGCAAATGATGCAGCCGGTCGACGCGGAATGCTTCGACATCGAGCGGATCACGCCCATCCAGCCGACTTTATTCGGCTGAGTTTCCCAATTTTTCCAAACGATTTGAATAGAAATCTTGATAAGCACTGTCAACGCTGACGGCTTCATTCGCGAGCTCCAGCGCCTTTTGCGTATTTCCGGCGCGGTACAGTCCCTCAATGAACGGCCACCATTCGAATGGCGAATTCGCGCGGCTGTCACTCGGAGAGAACCCCGCGGCGAGCGCTTCTTCAGCGAGGGCGGCGAGATCTTCCCATTGTTCTTTTTGGCGCATAAGCGAAGCTTTTTGATAATACCAACACCAATTCTTCGTCTCCGTTCCGAAGACGGCTGCATTCGGCGTCAGCTCCGCGTCGGTATTGATACGGATGAGGTCCGTGTTCGCGATCCATCCCTTTTGCAGCTCGCTGACGTGCGGGTTGTCGGTATCTTCGGGAGAGAAAACCCAGACGCAGTTCGCGAAGTGGTTGTCGTGGTCGATATAGATGTAATCCGTCGGCGGCTGATTCATGCGCCACATGCGTTTCTGCACGTGGAAACCGCCGTGTTCGCTGTATTCGCGGGTGTCGTAGCTGAAGATCCAGATCGGTACGTCCCCACCTTCCTCGATCTCGTTCGGGTAAAGCACATTGACCGCGGACGCCGTTGAGAAATTCCCCTGTTCCGGGAAGATGATCGTGTCATCCACAATGGCCGTGCCGTCCGCGATGCCGGGGATGCGTTCCGCGAGCTGTTGATAGAAATCATTCTGGTCATTCGTGAGGTCAACCGCATCCATGTTCGCGGTGAGCAATCCATACGTGAAGAGGAAGACGACGAACGCCGTGCCGACGCCGAGCTTCGCGCGTTCTTTGAAGAGGAAGCAGAGCACCGCCGAAAGGATCAGACAGAACCAAGGCAGCGCCGCCATGAAGCAGCGGTCCGCGTGCGGCATGTCATCCGAGAGCAGGTAGGTCTCGTTGATGACCCAGAACGGCGCGATGCCGAGCATGACGCCGAAGATGCCGAGCAGGATGAGGCGGAAGGTGTGCCGCTTTTCCTCATCAACCGAGCCGCCGCGTTTGATCCCGAAATAAACCGCCAGCGCGATGACGAAAGCAATGCCGAGGCAGAGGATCGAACGCGCGGTCGTAATACGCAGCAGATCGAAATCAAACAGCTTCGAGATGAATCCCGTAAAGGGATAAAGCGTGTCCGCGGCCGCGTTGCGTATAAGCGTACGGATGGCCGCGAGGGGATTCGCTTTCAAAGCAATCAGCAGCTCCGGTTCATCCGCGGAGTAAGCCGGAAAGAAGGCGCTGATATTGAGCCGGGCGGCGCAATACGCGATGAGCAGCGCGCAATGGGCGGCCCAATACTTGAGCGTATTGACGAATCGTTTCGCGGGCGCGGTTCGCGAGAAGACGATCCACAGAAGCGGGAGCTTCATCAGCTCCTGCGGGACGAAGTATTCCGTGATGGTGAGATGCCCTGCCATCGCGAGGAGGGAGAGAACGGAGAACAGAACCTTTCGGAGCGTATTCTTCGATAACGCGGCGCGGAGCAGCAGATAAATCGAGAGCAGGAAGAGGACGAGGTCCGTGTAATGCTGCGAGTAGGCGATGGAAATGAACTGCTGCGAAAAAAGCGGGCAGACCGCTGTCAGCAGCGCGGCGATGAAGTTCATGCGCGGCTTGGCGGGGAAACAGGCTTTCAGGATGCCGTAAAAAAGAATCACGGAGCAGTACTTCAAACCCAGCGTCAGCAGATGCCAGCGCAGCGGCGAATCTCCGCAAAGGGGGAAGAAGAGAATATCCGTCCACGCGGAACCGGGGCGGTCGTAAGAGAAGTATTCCCAAAACGCTGCGTCCCCGTATTTCGTGTGCAGGAAGAGTTGACACCAGTCATCCCAATAAAATCCCTGCCGTCCGATGAAAATGACCACCGGCAGCAGGCAGGCGAGGAAGAGCAGGAAGAGCGGATTCGTGAAGAGTCTTTTGAGCGTGTTTTTCATAATACAGCTTTGATTATAAAGGATAATCAGTGAAATGAACAATTTCCCCGACGATCGGGCTTTTTCAACTATAATAGATATGTTTTGGAAAATTAACCAATAACTTTATCGATATATATACGGGTGAGAAACGTGCAGCCGAAAGAAATTGAATCATTACTGGATACATTTTTATTGAAAGTACAGAAGCCGGGGCGTTATGTCGGCGGTGAATATAATGCCGTCATGAAAGACCCGGAAGCCGTTGAGACGCGGATCGCGCTGGCGTTCCCGGATATCTACGACCTCGGCGTCCCGAATCTCGGGCTGGCCATCTTCTATGACATGCTGAACAAGCGGGATGACCTCTGGGCGGAGCGGACCTATCTGCCGTGGGAAGATATGGAAGCCGAAATGCGCTCGCGGGACATTCCCCTTTACACTTTGGAGAGCAAGACCCCGATCGACCAAATGGACATCCTCGGCGTGACGATTCCGTACGAGAGCCTGTACACGAACGTCCTGACGATGCTCGATCTTTCGCATATGCCTGTCTTCGCCGCGGAACGCGACGAACGCTATCCGCTGGTTGTGGCGGGCGGTCATTCTACCTTCAACCCGGAGCCGATGGCGCCCTTCATTGATGTGTTCGTCATCGGTGAAGGCGAGGAGCTCTTCCCGGAGATCATCAACTGCTACCAGGCCTGGAAGAAGAGCGGTGAGAAGAAGCTCCGCCTGCTGGAACAGCTGTCTCAGTTAGAAGGCGTGTATGTGCCTTCCTTCTACGAACCGCGTTACAACGAAGACGGAACGGTCGCTGAGATCAAGCCGATCCACGAAGGCGCGAAGCCCCGCATTCGCAAACGCATCGTGCCGGTCCTGCCCGAACCGCCGGAACGTTTCATTGTTCCGTCCGTGGATGTCGTGCAGAACCGCGTCGCGGTTGAAGTCATGCGCGGATGCAGCCGCGGCTGCCGATTCTGCCAGGCGAGTTTCATCACCCGCCCGGTTCGCGAACGTCCCGTCGAGATGGTGGAGAAGTCCCTCGCCAAGGCCTTGGACGACACCGGTTACGAGGAAGCTGCGCTGCTGTCCCTTTCTTCCTCCGACTACCGCCCGATTAAGAAGCTCGTGACGGACCTGCATGACACTTATCAAAAGCGCAAGCTGAACATCGCCCTGCCTTCGCTGCGAATTGACACGGTCTCCGTTGACCTTCTCGAACAGCTCCGCGGATCCCGCGCCGGCGGGTTTACCCTCGCGCCGGAAGCCGCTTCCGAGCGCAACAAGCGCCTCATCAATAAATACATCACCGAAGAGCAGCTGCTGAACACCGCGGAAGTCATTTACAGCCGCGGTTGGCAGACGATCAAGCTTTACTTCATGATCGGGCTCCCGAACGAGACCATGGACGACGTCCAGGCGATTGCCGACCTGGCGTTGAAAGTCATCAAGATCGGCCGTCATTACCAAGGCAAGCGCTCCCAGCTGAACCTCGGCGTCGCGACCTTCATCCCGAAGCCGCACACGCCGTTCCAGTGGGCGCAGTTGGACGATCCGGAGACAGTTGCCGAAAAACAGGCGCTGCTCAAGAAAGCATTGCGGACGCCGGGCATCAAGATCAACTGGTCCGAGCCCGACTCAACCATGTTCGAAGCTTGGAGCACGCGCGGCGACCGACGCCTTTCGAAGGTCATCTACCGCGCTTGGCAGCTCGGCGCGAAGCTTGACGCCTGGGCCGATCATTACCGCAAAGACGCCTGGATGCAGGCTTTCGAAGAGAACGGACTGAGCCCGGAGTTTTATGTTCATCGTCAGCGCAGCGCCGACGAAGTTTTCCCCTGGGATGTGATTGACCCGGGTGTGTCGAAGCGCATCCTGCGCAAAGAGTACGAGAACGGTCTGGAAGGCATTCTGCGCCCGGACTGCCGCCAAGGCTGTTTCGGCTGCGGCATTGTGCAGGCGTTCCACGAAATTCAGCCGGAAGAAGAATCCGTCAAATGGTTCTGCCCGCTGCCGGAGAAAGGATAACCCCATGGAAAGACTCCGCGTTACATTTTCGAAAACCGGCGCGCTCCGTTATACGAGCCACCTTGACTTGCAGATGGTATGGACCCGCGCGCTGCTGCGTGCCCATATGCCGCTCGCGTATACGCAGGGCTTCCACCAGGTGCCGAAGGTCGGCTATTCCTGGCCGCTTCCTTTGGGATGGGGAACGGAAGGCGAGCTGATTGATATTTGGCTTGACGGTGAAGAGCCGATTGACTCCGAAAAGTTCATTGAGGACGTCAACAATGCCTCCCCCGCCGGTTTGAATGTTTTGGCCGTCGAGAAGATTCCCTACAGCGACCCCGCGCTGACGAACGTGATTCAAAGCGCGGAATACATCATGACCTTCCCCGCCGAAGTGACCGAAGCCGAGCTGCAGTCCAAGATGGATGCCCTCTTCGCCCAAGATCAGATCCTGCGCGAACGCCGCGGCAAGACATACGATTTGAAAGCCTTGACCGAGTCTTGGCGCTGCTTCACAAACGGCGACGGACGGGCCTGCGTTGAGACGCGGATGGCCGCGCGGAACGCCGCGATGGGCCGCCCGGATGAATTGGCTGACGCCCTCGGTTACGATCCGTTTTCCGTGGACTATGTCCGCACAAAATACATCCTGTAATTTGTCATATTACGCCCTAAAAGCGTGGTAAAATAATTACTTGTATGCGCCTATAGTGAAGTGGATATCACATTACCCCCCGGAGGTAAGAGCCTGAGTTCGAGTCTCAGTAGGCGCGCTTTTTTGGGGGAGTGCTGGAACTGGCAGACAGGCATGACTTAGGATCATGTGCCGTGAGGCGTGAGGGTTCGAGCCCCTCCTTCCCTACATGTTTAGGGAAAACAGATAAGAAAATTATTTATATATAAGAGGAACCTACCTTGAATATCGAAACCCAGAATCTCGAAAACCATGAAGTAAAAATCAATGTCGCTCTTGACAATGAGGAATTTGCGCCCTATATGGCTAAGGCCGCGAAGAAGATCGCCGGTTCTCAGCGCATCCCGGGTTTCCGCCCCGGTAAGGCTCCCGCGAATGTCATCCGCAACATGTTCGGCGAAATGGCCATTGCCCAGGAAGCTTTTGATATTTTCATGGAAGAGAAATACGCTTCCATTCTGAACGAAGCGAATGTTGAACCCGGTGCCATGGGCCGTCTTGACAATGTTGAGACCATCAACCCGCCGAAGTTCTCCATCATCGTCCCGCTGAAGGCTGTTGTCGACCTCGCCGACTACCGCGAAGTCCGCGAAGACTATGTTGAAGAACCTGTCACCGACGAAGAAGTTGAAGAAGCTCTGAAGCAGATCAAAGAGCCGTATGCCTCCCAGGAACCCGTTGAAGACGGTGAAGTTGAAGACAGCGAGCTGGTCTATGTCATGATCAAGGGCGAACTTGATACCCCGCTTGAAGAAGGCGGCTCCACCGAGATCGTGAAGGAAATGCCCTATCAGTTCCTTGTCGGCGCCGATAAGGATCCGGATTCCGCTTGGCCTTATCCCGAATTCACCAACGTCCTGATCGGCCATAAGGTCGGCGACGTTGTCACTTCCTCCTACACTTATCCGGAAAACACCGCGATGAGCGCCCTGCGCGGCAAGACTGCCACCTACACCACCACCGTCCAGTCCATCAAGAAGATGGTCCTGCCGGAAAACGATGACGAATTCGCTAAGAACTTCGGCAAAGAAACCTTCGCCGACCTGCTCGAGGAACTGAAGAAGAACCTCGCCGACGGCAAGAAGCGCGCCGAAGAGAACAAATATATCGACGCTGTTCTGAAGAAGATCACCGACGGCTCCAACATTGAGTATTCCGCCGCCGAGCTGCAGGAAGAGATCAACAACAAGGTCAACGAGATCAAGGAAAGCCTTGAACAGCGCGGTATCGGTTTCGACGCCTGGCTGAAGATGAAGAAGACCGACGAAGCTTCCTTCATTGAAAACGAAGTCAAGAGCGAAGCCATCGAATCCCTGAAGCGCCGCCTGGTCCTGAGCGAATTCGCCGCCAAGGAAAAGATCCACGTCAGCTTCGAGAAGTATCAGGAAAAGGCGAAGGAAATGATGGAATACTACGGCGCCCAGCTCAAGAACATCAAGAACAACAAGCAGCGCCAGCAGGCCATCAACAACATCAGCGAGAACGCTCTGAATGAAGCTTATCTCTCCGATGTCTTCAGCAGAATGATCTCCATCGCGAAGGGTGAGAACCCGGCGATCGAAGAAGAAGATCCCTCCGAAGCGAACGCCAAGGCCGCCGCTGAAGCCGGTGAAGAAGCGGAAGAAAACAAATAATCCGAGTATGAAAGAGGGGGCGCTGCAAAACGCCCCCTTTTTTTGTCAAAGCGTCAGGCTCGAAAATTTATTATTTTCTTACGAAAAACGCGCTTCCTTCATGATATTATTAAGACAGCATTGAAACGAGAAAGGAAACAGCCAAACACATGATGAATCCCATGAACACGTTAGTTCCCACTGTCATTGAAGGCAGCGGTGGTATGGAAAGAGCTTATGACATTTATTCCCTTCTTCTGAAGGAGCGCATCGTTTTCGTCGGTTCACAGATCGACTCCAATGTGGCGAATGTGATCATCGCCCAGCTGCTCTACCTGAGCCGCGAGGATCCGGAACGCGATATTCAGATGTATATCCAGTCCCCCGGTGGTTCCGTATACGCGGGTCTTGCGATTTATGACACCATGCAAATGATCCCGAACCGCATCAACACTGTCGCCTGCGGCTTTACCGCTTCCTTCGGTACGGTTCTGCTGACCGCGGGAACCAAGGGCCATCGCTTTGCCCTGCCGAACGCGACCATCCATATGCATCAGCCGCTCGGCGGCGCCGAAGGACAGGCGTCCGATATTGAGATTCAGGCGAAGGAAATCCTGAGACTGAAGAAGGCCCTGACCGGCATTCTCGCGAAGCACACCGGCCAGCCGTATGATGAAGTCCTTGCCGACTGCGACCGTGATAAGTACTTCAACGCGCAGGACGCTGTGGCTTACGGCTTGATTGATAAGGTCCTCGAACCCGGAAAGCAAGTGGCGTAATGAATACCGCGGAGCTGAAACAGATCAAGGCGCTCTTCCTTGACATGGACGGCGTGCTGTGGTCGGGAAAAGAGGAGATCGGCGACCTTGAGCAGATCTTCAATGATATCAACGCCCTCGGCCTGATCCCGCTTTTCGGGACCAATAACGCCACCCGCACCCCGGAAGAGTATTGCGAACGTCTCGCGGGATACGGCGTGCATGTCAAGCCGGAGCAGTTCTTCACCTCCGGGATTGCCACGATTAAGCAGCTTCGCGATGACTTCCCGAACGGCCCGAAGGTTCACGTCTTCGGCTCCGACTCTTTGAAAAAACTGCTGCGGGAGAACGGCATTTCCCTCGTCGATGAAGACCGGGCGGACGCCGTGCTCTGCAGTCTTGATAAAGAAATGAATTACGAGAAGGTTTCCAAGGCCATGGTGCAGGTTATGAACGGCGCGAAGTTCTACGCCACCAACGCCGATTCGACCCTTGCTACCGAAAACGGCTGGCGCCCGGGCGGCGGTGTGATCGTGAACACCGTCCAGACCTGTACCGGCGTGAAGCCTTTCATCATCGGCAAGCCGAACACGGTCATGATTGACATGGCCTGCAAGCATTACGGCCTGAAACCGAATGAGATCATGGCCGTCGGCGACCGTCATGAGACGGACATCATGGGCGGATACAATTACGGCGCGAAGACCGCGCTGGTTATGACAGGATATGAGACCCCGGAGACGGTGCCGTCCCTTAATCCGCGTCCGGATTTGATCTGCAAGGACCTGACCGAAGTCATCTCACAATTCAAGTATTGAATTTCGCTTGAATAATTTAGCAGGGATAAACCCGATTTTTGGGTTATCCCTGCTGTTTAATGAACGGAAACATTATGAAACCATTGATTACAGATTTGAATTTAAACGAATTGACAGAAGCGATGAAAGATATGGGGCAGCCCGCTTACCGAGCCAAACAGATTTGGCAGCTGGTTTATAAGCAGCTCGCGCCCACGCTCAATGATTTCACGACGCTTCCGAAAGACTTGCGCGAGAAGCTCGCGGAGAAATACAGCTTCAATCCCCTGACTGTGGTGAAAGACTTGAAGTCCACGGATGAACAGACGAACAAACTCCTCTTCGGCCTTCAGGATGGGCGGATGATCGAATCCGTCTTGATGCGCTACGAAAAGCGCCATACCATCTGCATCTCAACGCAGGTCGGCTGCCCGATGAACTGCGCCTTCTGCGCGACCGGCCAGATGGGATTCCTGCGGAACCTCTCCGCGGGTGAAATTGTGGCTCAGGTGCTTTATTTCGCGCGGATGTTGAAAGCCGAAGGCCTGGCATTGACGAATATTGTCGTCATGGGCATGGGCGAACCGTTCCATAACTACGAAGCCGTCATGAAAGCCATCGACATCATCAACGATCCCGACGGCATGCAGTTCGGTGAACGCCGCGTGACCGTCTCGACCGTCGGCATTATCCCGCGCATCGAACAGTTCGCGAACGCCCATCGTCAAGTCAACCTGGCGGTCTCCCTTCACGCGCCGAGCAACACGATCCGCAATCAGATCATGCCCGCGAATAAGAAATACCCGATCGACGACCTGCTGGAGGCCTGCAAATATTACACCGACACCACGCATCGGCGCATCACATTCGAGTACGCGCTTATCAACGGACTGAATGATTCGGCTGAAAATGCGATACAATTAAGCCGCAGGTTGAAGGGCATGCTGTGCCACGTAAACCTGATTCCTTTGAACAGTACGAAAAAATATGACGGCAGCGGCTCGTCTTACGACCGCGTCAAGAGCTTCAAAATGGTCCTGGACCGCGCGGGCATTCCATGCTCCGTTCGTTTGAAGCGCGGCATCGACATCGGCGCGGGCTGCGGCCAGCTGCTGTCCGAAGAAACGAAATAGGAGAGAACAATGGCAGATTTCTTTTCAAAATGGCTGAAAGGCCTGAATAAGACCAAGAAACAGACTTTCAGTCGAATCGCCTCGATTTTGGGAACGAATGAAATCACGAACGAGACTTGGGAAGACCTCGAAGAGGTGATGCTCCAGTCCGACTGCGGTGTGGAAACCACCGAAAGCCTGATCAAAGACCTGAAAAATTTCGCCGACAGCGAAGGCCTTCAGCGGGCCGACCAGCTGAGCATCGCGCTGCATGATGAATTGACCGTACGCCTGAAGTGGCCGGATGACCCGATGGAAACCATCAACACCGCGAAGCCGTTCATTATCCTCATGGTCGGCGTAAACGGTTCGGGGAAAACCACGACCGCCGCGAAGCTTGCCAAGCAGTATAAAGACGCCGGTAAGAAAGTCATGCTCGCTGCTGCGGATACCTTCCGCGCGGCCGCCATTGACCAGCTCCAGGAATGGGGCAACCGTCTGAATGTCCCGGTCGTTGCCGGTGTTGAAGGCGGCGATTCCGCTGCCGTCGCATACGACGCCGCCGCGTCCGCTGTGGCGAAGGGCATGGACGTCCTCATCATTGATACCGCCGGCCGTCTGCAGTCCCGTTACAACCTGATGGAAGAGCTGAAGAAGGTTCACCGCGTTATCGGCAAAGCCTGCCCGGGCGGCCCGCACGCGGTGTGGATCGTTCTTGACGCGACCACCGGTCAGAACGCGATGTCCCAGGCGAAGGCCTTCAAGGAAGCCGTTCACGTCGACGGCGTGATCCTCTCCAAGCTCGATACCTCCGCGAAAGGCGGTATGGCCTTCTCCATCGCGGATCAGCTCGGGCTGCCCATTATCTACGCCGGTTTGGGCGAGAAGCCCGAAGACCTCATCGTCTTCGACCCGATGAACTTTGTCAAGAGCGTTTTGGACGATTAACCCAACAAAAAGGAAAACCAATGCAGGATTTAGTCGATCGTTTAACCACAGCCAATAAAAAGATTGATGAGTTAGTCGCTCATGTTGATTTAGACAGCTTGCGAACCGAGCTCGCGGCCAAGCAGAAGGAATCCGAGAATCCGAACCTCTGGGACGATCCGGACAAGGCGCAGAAGCTGATGAAGTCCATCAACAGCCTTCAGGATGAGATCTCTCAGTGGGAGAAGCTCTCCGCCAAAGTCAAGGACGCCCTCGACCTTGCTTCCATGGATGACGAGTCCATGCGCGAGGAGCTGGAAGCGGAAATTGACGCGATTGAGAAAGAAGCCGATCGAAAAGAAATCGCCACGCTGCTTTCCGGCAAGTTCGACCGCGGCAATGCCATTCTCGCCATTCACGCCGGTGCCGGCGGTACCGAAGCGCATGACTGGGCATCCATGCTGCAGCGTATGTACCTGCGCTGGATGGAAACCCACGGCTACGACACCGAGATCATTGACTTCACCCCCGGTGAAGAAGCCGGTACGAAGACCATCACCATCCAGGTCAACGGTCCTTTCGCTTACGGCTACCTCAAGTCCGAGAAGGGCACCCACCGCCTGATCCGTCTTTCCCCGTACGACGCCGCGCATAAACGCCAGACCTCCTTCGCCCAGGTCGAAGTCCTGCCGCAGGCTGATGGCGACGATTCCATTGAAATTCCGGAAAGCGATATCCGCATCGACGTCTTCAAGTCTTCCGGCGCGGGCGGTCAGAACGTTCAGAAGAACTCCACGGCCGTGCGCCTGCTGCATATCCCGACCGGCATCATTGTCACCTGCCAAAACGAACGTTCGCAGACGCAGAACCGCGAAACCGCGATGAGCGTTTTGAAGGCAAGACTCTTGGATATCAAACACCAGGAACAGGAAAAAGAGCTCGCCGGCCTCCGCGGCGCGTACGTCAAAGCCGAATTCGGCAGCCAGATTCGCACCTATACCCTGCATCCGTATCAGATGGTGAAAGACCATCGGACCGATTACACCGTCGGCAACGCGCAGAGCGTCCTCGACGGCAATCTTGACGGATTCATGCAGGCTTATTTGAAATACTTAAAGTAAAGAAAGAAGTTTTACTTATGAAGAAATTGTTTGAAGAGTTCAAAGCCTTTATCGCCAAAGGCAACGTCCTCGGTCTGGCTATCGGTATTATCATCGGTAATTCCTTCAATGCCATCGTCAACTCCCTGATCAACGACGTCATCATGCCGGTGATCGGCCGCCTTTGCAAAGGCATCGCCTTCGACTCCTGGTTTATCCCCCTTGACGGCAATACCTACGAGTCCTATGCCGCCGCGAAGGCCGCCTCCGCTCCGATGATTACCATCGGCAACTTCATCTCCGCCGTGGTCAATTTCTTCATCGTCGCGATCGTGCTCTTCTTCATCATGAAGGCTGTTGCCAAAGCTTCGTCCCTGACTAAGAAGAAAGAAGAAGCGAAGAAGAAGGAAGAACCGAAGCCGGCCGAAGCCCCTGTTGTCAGCGATGAAGTCAAGCTCCTCACCGAGATTCGCGACATGATGAAGGCCCAGGCCAAATAAATCTTCGGATTTCGACATTCAATACACACACCAAATGGCGAAAGGGATACACTCCTTTCGCCGTTTCTGCTATAATGGAATTTAGTAGGAAAGGGAGCCGAAAACATATGATGAAACGAACATTACTCATCCTTGTGCTGGCGCTTGCCGCGCTGTTGTCATCCTGTTCAAACGAACCGGAAGATGTTGATTACGCGGTGCTGGAGCAAACCGCCGCCGCGAAGATCACGCAAACTTTCGAAGCTCGTCCGACCGCGACGAACACCAATACGCCCGAGCCGACGAACACTCCCGAACCAACCGCGACACCTGTTCCCACCGAAGAAGAGAACTTGATGATCTCTCGGAACGACAGCTCCGATGAACAATACATGATCACCCGGAATGATAACGCCGCCACGGCTGTGCCGACCGCGACGATCGTATTCCCCGACAAGGCGGAATATATCTCCGTGCTCCCGAGCCCGAACCAGTTCGTCCCCAACCAGAAATTCAATCTGACCTGGGAAATCAAAAACACAGGCTCGACCACTTGGTCCGGAAAGTATACCTTCGCCTACGCGGACGGTATCCACCTTGCCGATCAGGATACCTATACTATCGATCAAACCGTGGCGCCGGGCGGGACGCTGACGATCAAGATGCCCGCGACCGCGCCGGATTCCGAGGGAACTTTCAAAACCACTTGGACGCTGACGAATCCCGACGGCATCGCCTTTTACAACATCTATTATTACGCGATCGTCGGCGACCAAACCTACATTACCGATGTTCCCTTGATTTCTCAGGCAACCGCGACGCCCTCTTCATTTGAATGGATGTGCTCCAACGCCGAGCGCAGCCTTCAGCAGGGAGACGGATGCGCCGATTACTGCACGGAATCCGTCGTGATCGACATGGAAATGAACGGCATGAAATGTTACGCGTACGGCGAGGAGGTGACTTATGAGGAATAAAATCATCCTGTTTTCAACGGCTCTCATTGTTCTTCTGATCCTTTCCGCCTGCGCGAACACGCCGGGAAAAAGCGTAAAGGTTTATTACGAGACCCAGACCGCCGAAGCCGATGTCAATACAACAGACGCGGAGCAGTCCTCGCAAGAGCGAAGCGCCCCATTGGCCGACAGCATTGACGGCCCTACCGTGACGCCGATTGTCCTTTCTGTTGTGAAGAAGGGCAGTGAAGGTTCGATGATCGTCCGCGAAGACATCGCGGAAGATACTTCAGAGATTCAATATATCACCGCAGTTCCGACTGCTGCTCCCGCGGCAGGGTCTTCCGCGATGAAAGATGAGATGTCGGTGTACAGCTTCGCGCCGGCCAGCGGCTCAACGGTGCTGCCCGGCGAGGCGCTGCACTTGGACGTGACGCTGAAGAACACAGGCACCACGACCTGGCAGACGAGCTACAAGATTATCGACTATTCCAACAACGCCATGGCCGTGACGAAGGAATACAATCTCCCGAACGCTGTCGCGCCCGGCGGTACGGTGTTGATTTCCATCTATCTCGCCGCGCCGACAACTGCCGGCTCTTATCCCGAAAACTTCTACATTCAGGATGCTTACGGCGTGAAGTTCGGCGAGTTTGATTACGTTCTGACTGTTGGCGAATATTCCGTCATCACGCCGATTATCACGTACACGCCGTCCATGACCCCGACGTATTACTCCGCGGATGGCATCACCGCCACGCCGGATTCCCTCGCCTGGATGTGCGTTGACCGCGAACGTTCCAAGCTGCAGGACTGCAAGCTGTTTTGTGAAACGTACCCGGACACTTTCCCCGTCTGCTACTATGACGGAGAAAGATACCTGACCCCGGTTCCGGAAGAACAATAAGAAAGGTGCTTCGTAGATGGATAAAGACTTAGATATTTTGATGGTTGGTCATTTCGCGAAGGATAAGATCATCGTCGACGGCAATGAGATGATCAGCGCCGGCGGCGCGGTCTATTACGGCGCGGTCGTTCTTCGCCGCTTGGGATTGAAAGTCGGCGTCGCTACACGCGGCAACCCGGAAGATTATCCCAGCCTTCAGCCGCTCATTGACATGGGCATTCAGATTGACTCCCACGACGCGCCGCAATCCTCGGGCTGCATCAATATCTATCATTCCGACGACATGGATGACCGCGTCTGCAAGCTTTTCGGCTTCGCGGGCGAGATCCCTTATGAAGACATTCCGGACGTCAACGCGAAGACGATCATGATCACGCCGATCATCGCGGGCGAAGTTTCGCTGGAAACCCTGATCAAGCTCTCCGAGAAAGCCCCGATCGCGCTTGACGTGCAGGGCTTCGTCCGCGTACCCGAAGGCGATGACCTGAACTTCCGTCCTTGGAAGGACATGGAAGAAGGCCTAAAGCACGTGAAATATCTGAAGGTCGATATCCTCGAAGCCAAGCATATGACCGGCGAGTCCGATCTTGAACGGGCCGCTGAAAAGCTCTCGTCTTACGGACCGAGTGAAATTGTATTGACCCAGGCGAAGGAGTTGACGGTTTACGCGAACGGGAAATTCTACCGCTATCCCTTCACCCCGAAGAATCTTTCCGGGCGAACCGGACGCGGCGATACCAGCTTCACAGCTTACGTCGGCTCCCGCTTGAAGCACACGCCGGAACGTTCCTGCCAAATCGCGGCGATCATCACCAGCATGAAGCAGGAAAAGCACGGCCCTTGGACCGGGGAGATTGACCCGGACAGATATGATCCGAACATTGTATTCGGCGATTAGAGGTAATTATGGAAAACAACAACTTTGACGAAAAAATCAACAATGAAATGCCCGAGGCGCCTGTCTCGGAACCGATTGAACAGCCCTCGGCGGAAAACATTCCCGCCGAGGAAGTAAAACCTGAAGAAGCTGCTGCTGAAGCGCCCGAAGCGAAGCCGGAGCGCATCACTTCCATTCCGAAGTATGAGCCGAAGAC
>CAVIKW010000033.1:0-17219 GCA_963643375.1 Flexilinea sp.
CTATCTGTTCCTTCGATCATTCCCGGTCATCTCATAGTACCGTTTCTTATCCTCGAACATGAGCTTGTCGGCTTTGTTCATGAGCTCGTCGCCGGTGCATTCACGGAGGTTCATCATGCAGCAGCCGATGGAGGCGGAGAGGTCGTAGAGCGTGGCTTTCGATTTGCTGAACTCACGGAAGGTTTCGCGGATGTCCGCCACGGTTTGATCGGCCGTTGCCTGATCCATGGTGTTCAGCACGACGACGAATTCATCCCCCGCGTAGCGCGTGACGACGCCGAGGGTTCCGACAGCTGTCCGCAGCAGGTGCGCGGTGGTGCACAGCGCTTCGTCGCCGGCGGCATGGCCGAAGGTGTCGTTGATTGCCTTGAAGCCGTTCAGGTCCAGCATCATGAAATAGAACTCGCCGCGGTCATTTTGGCCGATGCGGTTCTTCAGCAGGTCGAGATAGAAGCGGTTGTAAAGGCCCGTCAGCGGGTCGCGGAAGATGGTTTCATTCTGCAGGCTGCAGATGAGGGCGCTGATGCCGATCGCGGTGAAAGGCCAGATCGTGGATACGCCGTAGTAGAGGGTCTGAATGACTTCGCCGATGATAACCGGGATGATGAAGACCCAGACGTTGAAGAATTGCAGGATGCCGCCGACGCGTTTGGCGTAAAGATACAGCCCGACGCTGTAGATCAGCATGGCCGTCATGATGAAGGCGAAATAAAAGTAATAGGGGCCGCGGTGGTATACGTTATTGGCGTCCACGCTGAAGACAACCGGTGTGAAGAAATTGAGAAGGAGCAGCGCGACGCCGATCAAATTGCAGATGAGAACGACGGGCTTGTGAAAAGCGGGCCGTCGGATGTTCAGATGTTCGTATAGGAGACTTGTCCAGCAGGGCATCAGGATCGTGTTCGAGAAGAACAGCCAGGTGTTGCCGAGGTAGACGACGATTCGGCAGAGTGTGCCGGGTTTGCCGTCGGCGAGGAAATTGAGGGGGTCGAGGAGGCAGGAAATGAGCGTGGTCATGATCATGGCCCGCAGGGCACGGGTCTCGCCGGACTTGTTGTGCAGACGCCAGGAATTCGCGAATGCCAGCACGACCAGCAGCACAACGCCCATCAGGTTTGTGATTACGATTTCGAGGATATCAATTTCTTTCACGCCGCACACTCCTCTCCTGTATTTCTATGCGTAACATATTATATCATGGAATGGAATATGGTATAAGCAGCGGTCATGAAATGGAGAATAAAGAAGGTGAGAAGTTGAAAAAGAGACCGGGAGCTGCAAGAGACCGGAGACCAGAGACCAGATAACATCAGCCGGCATCCGTCACGTAAAAGAATAGACTTATAATAACGAACCGTCGGATAATTGAAGCGAACTTTCAATTATCCGACGTTCTGTATGATTCTGTATGATTAACTGCTTTTCCTGTTGGCAATGGTGCTGATTAATGTTATCCGGTCTCTGGTCTCTGGTCTCTGGTCACTGGTCCCTGGTCACTGGTCACTATTGACTCCGTCTATCATTCCCCCGCGTCTCATAGAACCGCTTCTTGTCCTCGAACATGAGCTTGTCGGCTTTGTTCATGAGCTCGTCATCGGAGTCCTTGCGGAGGTTCATCATGCAGCAGCCGATGGAGGCGGAGAGGTTATAGAGCGTGGCTTTCGAATGATTGAATTCGTCGAAGGCCGCCCGGATGTTCTCGATGCATTGGTCCGCCGTGGCTTTGTCGCGGGTGTTGAGGACGATGACGAATTCATCCCCCGCGTAGCGCATGACGACGCCGAGGGTGCCGACGGCTTTACGAAGGATATCCGAGGCGGTGCACAGCGCTTCATCCCCGGCGGAATGTCCGTAGGTGTCGTTGATTGACTTGAACCCGTTCAGGTCGAGCATCATGAAGTAAAAATCGCCGCTGGCATTCTGTTTGAGGCGGTGCTTCAGCAGGTCCAGATAGAAGCGGTTGTAGATCCCGGTCAGCGGGTCGCGGAAGATGGTCTCATTTTGCAGACTGCAGGTGAGGGCGCCGATGCCGATGGCGGTGAAGGGCCAGAGCGTGGAGACGCCGTAAAAGAAGTATTGAATGGTCGCGCCGAGAATCACCGGGATGACGAAGACCCATACGGGGAAGAACTGCAGGCTGCCGCCCTTTTTGCTCGCGTGGAGATACATGCCGATGCTGTAGACCAGCATCAGCGGCATGGCGGCGCCGAAAAAGAGGTAGAAGGGTTCGCGGTGGTAGACGTTATTGCTGTCGATGCTGAAGACGAGCGGCGTGAAGAGATTGACAATGAGCAGCGCGATGCCGATGTAACTGATTCCTTTGACAAGGAAGGTGAAGAAGCCCGACTTCGGGATGTTCATGTGTCTGCGGACGAACTCCATCCAGCAGGGCATCAGGATCAGGTTGGTATTGAAGAGCCAGGTGTTTCCGACCCAGAGGAGGACGCAGCACAGCATACCGGGCTTCCCGTCCACGACGAAGACAATGGCTTCCGTGACGCAGGAGATGAAGGTCACGGTGATCATTAACATCAGCGAACGGTTCTCCGGGGTCTTGCCGCGGAGACGCCAATGATTCGCGGTCGCGATAACGAACAGCGTGATGGCCCCCATCAGGTCGGTGATAATGACTTGCTGCAGATTGATCTCGTTCATGGGACGGTCTCCATATAATATATATGCATTATATCACCGAAATAGTTATGTCTTTCGTGTAAACAATAACCGAATATAAAATCCGTCTCGGGACGGGGAAATAAAAAAGACCGGGAGTTCATCCCGGTCCGTGTGTAGCGCGAGTGGGGGTCGAACCCACACGATGTCACCATCGACGGATTTTAAGTCCGTTGCGTCTGCCGATTCCGCCATCGCGCCGCGCAATACTAATTTTATCCGCCCGCCAAAAAAAGTCAAGCCTTTTTCTCTTGAACATTACCGCGCGGGGCACAAATGCGTTTATAATAGTACCATCACAATTTTTGGAGGGCAATCATGCCTCTTGTACTTGACGCCATGGGCAGCGACGAGAATCCCGTTCCGGAGATCGCCGCGGCCATTGAATACACCAAAAAGACAGGAAACAAGCTCTATCTCGTCGGACACAAAGACGAGATCTTCAAGCACTGTTCCGAAAGCGATTTCGCCGGCCTTCCCATCGAAGTCGTCCACGCCGAGGACATTCTCGAGATGGGCGAAAAGGCGGTCAAAAGCGCGCAGCAGAAGCCGAACAACTCCATGGCCGTGGGCCTGACCCTGGTCAAGGAAGGCAAGGCGGACGCGTTCGTCACCGCGGGGAACACCGGCGCCGCCATGTTCAACAGCCTCCGCAAGCTCGGGCGCATCAAGGGTGTCGCCCGCCCTGCGCTGACGCCGCTCTTCCCCACCAAGGATGACAACTGCGTCGTCCTCGACATCGGCGCGAATGCCGACTGCCGTCCGGAATACCTGCAGCAGTTCGCCGTCATGGGCTCCGTGTACGCGCAGATCATGCGCGGCATCGAGAACCCGCGTGTCGGTTTGCTGAACAACGGCGAGGAACCCGGCAAGGGCAATGAACTCATGCGCGGGACTTATCCGCTGCTTGAGAACTGCGGCATCAACTTCATCGGCAACGTTGAGGCGAAGGATGTCTACGCGGGCAAGGCGGATGTCGTCGTCACGGACGGCTTCACCGGCAATATGCTCCTCAAGGCGACCGAAGGCACGGCGAAGATGGTGATGACTTTGATCAAAGAAGCCATTTCAAGCAACGCCCTCGGCCTGATCGGCGGCGCCCTTATCAAGCCGTCCCTCGGCAAGCTGAAGAAGAAGCTCGACCCGAACTCCATCGGCGCCGCGCCGCTGCTCGGTATTGACGGCCTGTCCTTCGTCGGACACGGACGTTCCAATTCCACCGCGATCGTCTCCGCCCTTGAAACCGCGCAGCGTGCCGTCGACGCGGATCTGCTCAATAAGATCAAAGAATCTCTCCAGGAAAAACTGGCTGAATAAAGCGAAAGGACCTTTTACATGTATATTTACACCAACGAACAAAAGCTGAAGAAGTATAAGAATGTCTCCAAATATACGACGATCGCGAGCTTCGCGGTCCTGATCGGCGGCGCCATTGCCGCGTTCTCGCAGAAGTACGTCACGATCTCGTTCCTCTGCCTTGTCGTCGGGTTCTTCCTCTCCCAGTATTCCATCGCCGTTACCTCGAAGTGGGGCCGCGAGCCGTCCAATAACAATATCTTCAACGTCAAGCTCAAGGGCCTGAGCGACAACTTCTCCATCTATCACTATATGGACCCGGTCGACCATCTCCTCGTCGGGACCGCCGGCGCCTTCATCCTGCAGCCTTATATGCAGGGCGGCCGCATCGGCTATGATGAGAAGAAACAGCGCTGGACCCAGAAGAAGGCGAATTGGTTCATGAAGCTCTTCGGCCAGGAATCCCTCGGCCGTCCGGACCAGGAATGCGAAGCCAACCTCGAGGCCGTCCGCAATTACTTCGTCAGCCGCGACATTGACTTCCCGGATGACAAGATCCACCCGGTCCTCGTCTTCATCAACCCGCAGGCTGTGATTGAGGAAGGCCAGAACTTCAAGTACGACACCATCCCGCTCAGCAAGCTGAAGGAAACGATCCGCAACTACGCCAAAGCCGACCGCCTCGATGCCGACTTCATTGACGAGGTGACGGATAAGCTGCCGTTGGATGATATTGAGTAGTGACCGGTGACCAGAGACCGGATAACGTACTTCGGCTGGCATTGCTAAAGCGAAATATATATAAATAACGAACCGCCCGATTTTCGGAAATTTGCTTCCATATCGGGCGGTTCGTTATTATAAGTCTATCCTTTTGCGTGACGGATGCCGGCTGATGTTATCCTGGTCACTGGTCTCCGGTCTCCGGTCACTTAACGCGCCCCGTGAGGGGCGCGTTAACATTATATAAAAACCCTCCCCGCCGGGGTGATATGAAGAAGAGCGTGATATAATGGTGTGGTATATGGGGACTACCGGGCCTGCGTCCGGGAGTGCCTGAAGCAAGAATATATCAATCAAGATCATGAACACATGATCGGGAGAAAAGAATGACAGGATTGGAAGTCAAAAATCTGTGCGTCACCGTTCACGATAAAAAAATCATCGAAAACCTCTCGTTATCCGTCCCGAAGGGCGAGATCCACGCGATCATGGGCCCGAACGGAACCGGTAAGTCGACCCTGTCTTACACGATTATGGGGCATCCCGCCTACCGTCCGACCTCGGGCGACATTCTGATGAACGGCGAGCGCATCAATGACTGGTCGCCGGATCAGCGGTCCCACGCGGGTCTGTTCCTCGCGCTCCAGTACCCTGTCGCCGTCCCCGGCGTCACCGTGGCGAATTTCCTCCGCACCGCGCTGAACACCCAGCGCAAAGCCCGCAACCCGGAAGACCACGGCATCCCGGTGCCGGAATTCCGCAAGATGCTGCGCGAAAAGATGGCCGCGCTGAAGATGGACTCCGCCTTCGCGGGTCGTTATCTGAACGACGGTTTCTCCGGCGGTGAGAAGAAGCGCACCGAGGTGCTGCAGATGGCCGTGCTGAAGCCGGATGTCGCCATTCTGGATGAGATCGACTCCGGTCTGGACATCGATGCCCTGCGAATCGTCTCCGAAGGCGTGAACATGCTTGTCAAGGAAAACGGCATGGGCGTCCTCGTCATTACGCATTATCAGCGCCTGCTGGACTACATCAAGCCGGACGCCGTCCATGTCATGATGGACGGGCACATCGTCCGTGACGGCGGTCCGGAGCTGGCGCTCGAGCTTGAGGAAAAGGGTTACGACTGGATCCGTGAGGATTTGGAGAAGTCCGGGAAATAAGGCGGCTGCGCATGACCGATATCAACAAAAATCAATTCGACGATCTTGAGCAGAGCAACGAGGCCTACGCCTTTCAGGATCCCGACGTCTCTGTGTTCAAGACCAAGGAAGGTCTGGATGAGGAAGTCGTCCGCCAGATCTCCGCGATGAAGGGCGAACCCGAGTGGATGCTCGACTACCGCCTGAAGTCCCTCGCGCACTTCCGCAAGCGCCCGATGCCGAACTGGGGCCCGGATGTTTCCAACCTCGACCTCGACCATCTGGTGTATTACGTCCGCCCGACGGAGAAATCCGAGAAGAGTTGGGATGACGTCCCGGACACGATCAAGAACACCTTCGACAAGCTGGGCATTCCCGAAGCCGAACAGAAGTTCCTCGCGGGCGTCGGCGCGCAGTACGAGTCCGAGATGGTCTATCACAGCATCCAGGAACAGCTGCAGAAGCAGGGCGTGATCTTCGTTTCCATTGAAGACGGCCTCCGCCTCTATCCCGACCTCTTCAAGGAATACTTCGGCACCGTGGTGCCTTACACCGACAATAAGTTCGCCGCCCTGAACGGCGCGGTGTGGTCCGGCGGTTCGTTCGTGTATGTACCGAAGGGCGTGCACGTGGAGCTGCCGCTGCAGGCGTATTTCCGCATGAACATGGCCAACGTCGGGCAGTTTGAGCGTTCCCTCATCATCGCCGACGAAGGCGCCTACGTGCATTACGTCGAGGGCTGCACCGCCCCGGCCTATACCGCGAACTCCTTCCACTCCGGCGTGATTGAAATCGTCGTCAAGCGCGGCGCCCGCGTCCGCTATTCGACCATTCAGAACTGGTCCACCAATGTTTATAACCTCGTCACCCAGCGCGCGAAGGTCTTCGCCAACGGCACGATGGAATGGGTTGACTCCAACCTCGGCTCCCGCGTGACGATGAAATACCCCGCCTGCTACCTGATGGAAGAGGGCGCGCACGGCGAGATGCTCTCCATGGCCTTCGCCGGCACCAACCAGATTCAGGATGCCGGTTCGAAGATGGTGCATTTCGCGCCGAACACCACGAGCCGCGTTATCTCGAAGTCCCTCTCCAAGAACGGCGGGCAGTCCTCGTTCCGCGGTTTGGTGAAGGTCATGCCCGGCGCGGAGAACGCCAAGGCGAACGTCGTCTGCGACGCGCTGATCCTTGACCCGATCTCCCGCTCCGATACTTACCCGACCATGGATATTGAGGAAGAGCACGTCTCCATCGGCCACGAGGCATCCGTCTCGAAGGTCGGCGAGGAACAGCTGTTTTACCTGATGAGCCGCGGTCTGAGCGAAGAGGACGCGACCTCAATGGTCGTCTCCGGCTTCATTGAACCGCTCGTCAAAGAACTGCCGATGGAATACGCGGTCGAGATGAACCGCCTCATCCAGCTGCAGATGACCAACTCGATCGGATAGAGGTGAAGGATGAAAAACGATATCAATAAGACTTTATCCGAATTCACGGACGCGCTGAAGGGCTGCGATGCCTCCGTGAGCGCGCTCGAGAAAATCAGCACCGAAAAACACGCGGACGACCTCTGCGCCCATTACATTTGGGATAACGGCAGTCAGTCCGTCTTCCTCTGCCCGAAAGCGGAGCAGCGCGGTACGCTCTTCACGAACCTGAGCACCGCCCTCGCGTCCCGCCCGGATTTGGCGGAGAAACTCAAGTCCTTTGAGGAGGCCGACGCGGCCGATCCCATCGCGAACGGGCTGCTGCCCTTGGCGAAGGAAACCGTCGTGCTGGTCATCCCCAAGAAGATGTGCCAGAAACGCGAGTATCTGCTCGACGTCATTCTCTCCGAAGCGGATAAAGCCGCCGCGTTGAAGGTCTTCATCGTCATGGAAGACGACGCCTCCGGTGTCGTGACCGTCAACCTTCACTCCCGCGGGCAGTCCGCCGCGAACCGCTGCGCGGTTGTGGTTTACTGCTCCGTCGGCAAGCACGCGCACCTCGTCCTGAATGAAGTGCAGGACCTCGGCCCCAATACCGTCTCCATGCTGCGGAAGCGCACCGTGGTTGACGAAAGCGGCGACTTCCATTGGAACATCTGCGAACTCGGCAGCGCCGAAGTCTGCGACAGCCTGGACGTCTGCCTGGCAGGGCAGAATTCCTCCGCCGTGATCTACGGTCTCTACTTCCCGAATAAGGAACAGAAGATGACCATGCTGACGCGGCAGGACCATATCGTCCCGCATACCTACAGCAACCTGCTGTACAAAGGCGCGTTGACGGGAAGCTCCCGCGCCGACTGGGAAGGCATGATTTACGTCGACCCCGCCGCGGACAAGACGGACGGCTACCAGAAGAACGAGAACCTGCTCCTCTCCGAAAAGGCGCGGGTCAACACCAAACCGGGCCTCGAGATCGTCACCGACGACGTGAAGTGTTCACACGGCACCACCGTCGCGGATATCGACCCCGACCAGGTTTTCTATCTCACCAGCCGCGGCATCCCGTTCCAAGAAGCCGAACGCCTGATCGTGCAGGGATTCTTTGACACGATCCTCAATCTTGTAACCTATTCTCCGATCCGCGGGAAACTGCAGGAAAAGATCGGAATGAAAATGCAGGAGAATTAAGTTATGTCTCATTCAACGCCCCCTCTCCGCGACTCAAGTTTTAAAGACCAATACGAAGTCGGCGACATCGTCGAGGTGAACTGCGACTACGAACGCAAAGGCGAACGCCTTCACGGATGGATCCGCGGGATCGTCGTGCAGGTGGACCCGAAGATGGTCGCCGTGCAGTTCCGCGCGAACGTCTATCTGACCGACGGCTGGATGGTTCCGGATCACATTCTGTGGTATCCGGTCAACTCCCCCAGCGTCCGCCCGAACACGAGAGGATAAGCGCATGCTTGACACCAATGCCATCCTCCGCGACTTCCCGCTCCTGCGCGATGTGACCGAACACGGCCGCCGCATCTGCTACCTGGATTCCGGCGCGACCAGCCAGAAACCGCAGTGCGTCATTGACCTCGAACGCGAGTATTACGAGCACTTCAACGCGAATGTCCACCGCGGCGTGTATGCCATCTCCGAAGCGGCGACGGAAGCGACCGAAGCCACCCGCGAGAAGGTGCGCGCCTTCATCAACGCCGCCTCCACGAGCGAGATTATTTACACCCGCAACGCCACGGAGGCCGTCAACCTTGTCGCCCGCACCTACGGCGAAGCTTCGCTGTGGTCGGGGGATACGGTCATCCTGACCGAGATGGAGCATCACGCGAATCTCGTCCCGTGGCATATTCTGGCCGCCCGCCGCGGCGTCAATTTGGAATTTGTCCCGGTGAAGGATGACTTCACGCTGGATATGGAGGTATACCGCGAGCTGCTGCGCACGAAGTCGCCGAAGCTCGTCTGCGTCACCGGTATGTCGAACGTCCTCGGCACTGTCCCGCCGATCGCGGAGATGATCAAAGAAGCGCACGAGGTCGGCGCCCTCTTCCTGATGGACGGCGCGCAATTGGTGCCGCACGCTCCCGTGGATGTGCGGGCGCTGGATGTTGACTTCCTCGTCTTCTCCGCGCACAAGATGCTCGGCCCGACCGGCCTCGGCATCCTTTACGGTAAGAAGGCGATTCTGAGCGAAATGCCGCCCTTCCTCGGAGGCGGCGACATGATCGGCAAAGTGCATCTGCGTTCCTTCACCTGCAACGAGCTGCCGTATAAATTCGAGGCCGGGACCCCGTCCATCGCGGAAGAAGTCTGCTTCGGCCCCGCCATTGACTACCTGAACAACATCGGTATGGAGAACATCGCCGCCCATGAGGAGGCTTTGACGCGCTACATGATCGACGAGCTGAAGAAGATCCCCGGCCTGCATATCCTGGGCCCGGAAAGCGGCGAACGCGGCTCCGCGGTCAGCTTCACGCTGGATTACGCTCACCCGCATGATGTCGCCGACATTCTCGGCAGTCAAGGCGTCTGCGTCCGCGCCGGGCATCACTGTGCCATGCCGCTGCACGAACGCTTCAACATTCCCGCCACCACCCGCGCCAGCCTCTACCTCTATAATAATGAAGAGGACGTCTCCCGCCTGACCGAGGCACTGTTGAAAGTGCGTGAAATCTTCGGCTGAAGCCGCTGAAAAGGAGAAAACCGCGTTATGGATGATATGTACCGCGAAATGATCATCGAGCATTACAAAAATCCCGCCTACCGCGGAGAGCTCGAACACTGTACCTGCAGCTACGAGGACGAGAACCCCAGCTGCGGCGACGAACTGCGCATTATGCTGAATGTGGACGACAGCGGAACCATCACCGACGCCCGCTTTGAAGGGCACGGCTGCGCCATTTCCCAGGCGTCCGCGGATCTGCTGCTGGAAGACATCATCGGCAAGAAGGTTGATGACGTCAAGAACATGACCAAGCAGGACATTCTCGACCTGCTCGGCCTGGAAACGCTCGGTCCCTCACGGATCAAGTGCGCCCTCCTCTCCCTGAAATGCCTCAAAGCCGGTCTCTACGGCGTCGAGGGACATTCCTGGGAGGAAATTACAAAATAAACCGCGGGACGAAGTTCGGGCTATGACGCTTGAAACAATCCGTGAAAACAACTTCCGCCTTTTCCGTTTGTACGCGCTGTACATCAACGAACGGGCGGATTTTATTTCCGAGGAGATGGTGCGCGAAGTCGCGGGCATCGGCGGACTGACTGCCGACGAGGCCTTTCTGCTGCTGCTCTCGGAAGCCTGCGGCGTGCATCCGACCGACGGAGGGGACGACGAAACCTTCTTCAATGAATGGCTCGCGCCGTCCGTTCATCCGCTCGATCCCGCGCTCTACCGCGCCGATCCCTATTATCGGAATATCCGCTTCCCGAACGTCACGGACGGGGCCTGGGAGCTGCGCGTGGATTCGTATAAGCCGTATCAGGCTTTCATCATGGATGACATCCGCGTCGACGACGATCTTCGCGAACTCCCGCCGCTGGGGTACTTCCCCGAAGCTTTCGAATATCCCGTCGTGCTCCAAGACGGCCGTGAATGGATGCTCGTCACCCCGAACGAGGTGGAGACCATCCGCCCGGCGGTGAACGCTTCGCGCGGACGCTGCCTGACCTTCGGTCTGGGCCTCGGGTATTATCCCTATCTCGCGTCGCTGAAGCCGAACGTGGAGCGGGTCACCGTTGTTGAGCGCGACCCCGCCGCGATCCGCCTTTTCAAGCAATACATCCTCCCGCAGTTCGAGCAGGGGGAGAAGATTGAAGTCGTCGAGGCGGATGCCTTTGACTTCCTGGAGCATGGGATGAAGCCCGGCGAATTCGACTTCGCTTATGGGGACATCTGGCACGACGCCGGGGACGGCGTTCCCCTTTATCTGCGCATGCTTCAATATGAGCCGAAATTCCCCGGCACGGCGTTCCAATATTGGATCGAGGACACCATGCTCTCGTACCTCCGCTGGCAGGATTATGAAACCATGCCGCGGGAGGTTCGCGACCCTGTCCGTTGGCTCGGGAACGGCAACGTCAAGGCACGGGCGCGGGCGGCTTGTTTAGAAAAATATAAATCCTTGGAGAAACTCCCGTAAAGCAGTGTAAAATTCTACGAGGAGAAAGAAATTTATGCTCTTGATCATTCAATTCATTTTAGCTTTCGCGATTATGATGTTCCTGCACGAGCTGGGACATTTTCTCGTTTCAAAACTCTTCGGCATCGAGGTCGAGGAATTCGGGATCGGTCTGCCGCCCCGCATTTGCAAACTCTTCACCTGGAAGGGGACCGAGTTCACCTGGAACCTGCTGCCCTTCGGCGCGTTTGTCCGCCCGAAAGGCGAGTTCGAGGACGGCACCGACAATTCGCTCCGTTCCGCGCCCGCCTGGCAGCAGATCCTCGTCCTGCTCGCGGGCCCGGTGATGAACCTGCTGACCGCGGCGGTGATTTTCTCCATCGTGCTCGGACAGTACGGCAAGCCGGATTATTCCACCGTCATCCTTGACGAAGTCCAGGCGGATTCCCCTGCCGAGGCGGCGGGGATGCGCCCCGGCGACCAGCTGGTCAAGATCGGCGAAACGGAGATCACCGACTTCGAATTGGTGACGCCCGCCCTTCAGAACCATATGGATCAGCCGACCCCGGTCACGGTCCGCCGCAACGGTGAGCTGATTGACCTGACCGTGACGCCGCTCTCCAATCCCCCCGAAGGCCGGGGCGCGATGGGCGTGCTGATCACGTACGCCGTCAATGACCTGAGCCTGTGGGAAGGGATCAAAGGCGGCTTCGAGAGCATGGTTTACATGACGAAGCAGTACCTGATCGGCCTCGGGCAGATGATCACCGGCAAGGTTCAGATGGGGTTGGAATCCATCGTCGGCCCGGTCGGGATGTATTCCTACTATCAGGAGGCCGCCGAGGTTGACGAGGAGAATGCCGCCATTATCGAGGAGCGCAACCAAGAGAAAGAGGCGGCGGGCGTTGAGAACGTACAGCGCACCGCGAGCAACTCCGGCTCCGGCTGGACGACGCGCCTGAACTTCATGGGGCTGATCGCGGTGTGCCTCGGGGTGACGAACCTCTTCCCGATCCCCGCGCTGGACGGCGGCCGCATTCTGTTCCTGCTGCCGGAGCTGCTTTTCAAGAAGAAAATTCCGCTCAAGGTGGAGACCGCCTTCAACGGCGTCTGCATGACGCTCCTGATTGTACTGATGGCGGTAGTGATGTTCAAAGATATTTTTATGCTGGGCAAATAAGAGGTTGAGGAACAATGGCCAATACACGATACACATTTCAGAACGCGCTTGAGGATTTGAAAGCCGGGACGTTCTCCGCGGAGAAAGCGCGGATGAAGGTTCTGGCGGATCTTTCCGCCGAGCGGGCTGCCGCGCTGGAAACGGTTTTGAACGACACATCCGTTGAGCAGAAGCGGGCATTCTTCCGCGCGCTTGAGGACTGCTGCGCCGAGACATACATGTACAGCTTCGGCCCGATTGCTTCCATCGGCATTCTGGACGATGACGGCGAGGTCCGCCGTTCTTCGATCGAGCTGCTTTCCTTCGAGGATGACCGCGATACCGGCACGCGCATTCTGAACGCCGCCCTCAACGACCGTTACGAACCCGCGCAGACCGCCGCGGTCAATCAGCTCGGGCAGTACATGTTCGACCTGGAATTAGAGGAGAAAATTCCCCTGCCGGCGAAACGGCTTCGCGAGGCGCTGAAGAGCCTGCTTGAACACGAGCGCAAGGCCGTCCGTCTTGCCGCGGTGCAGGCCTACGCCTACGCCAACGACCCCGCGGTGAAGGAAAAGATCACCCGCCTGCTTGCCGGGAACGATTTCGACGAACTCCGCGCCGGCTTGATCGCCGTCCGCCATTCGCTGGAGAATGATTGGGACCGCTCCGTGCTGGAGCTGCTCGAGCACGACGAAGACGAGATCCGCCTCGAAGCCGTCCGTTCCGCCGGCCAGCTGGAATTGAAAGAAGCCCTCCCCGCCCTCTACGCCATCCTCGAGAACTTCGACCGTGTTGACCGCGGCCTGCTCCTCGCGGCGGTGAACTCCATTCAGGAGATTGGGTATGACGGTTCGCTGAACGTGCTCGAGCTCCTGGGCGAGGCCGCCTCCGATATGGACAGCGAAGTCACGGACGTCATTGACGACGCCATTGACACGCTGAATGTGACGATTGAGATGGGTGCCCTGCCCCCGATGCCCGGCAAAAAAGCCGCCAAGACGAAGCTCACCTCCGCGCTGAAGAAGAAGATTGAAGAAGCCGAAGACCACTGCATCGCCGTCCTCGAAGAAAAGCTCCCGAAGGACAGCGGCGAGGACGATGAAGAAGGCGAAGATCACTGCGCCTGCGGCCATGACCACGAGCATGAGCACGAACATGACCACGACGACGATGACGAATGCGAATGCGGCCACCATCACCACCACCACGACAAGAATCCGCTGGAAGGCATGGACCTCTCCCGCTTCCGCATCGTCGACGACCTCGAATCTTACGAGAAAAACGCCGACCGCGACGACGAAGAAGATGCGCTGTGGATGGACTTCGAGGAAATGGATGTTGAAGACCTCGATGCCGATTCGCTGAAGGATTTTATGGATAAATTAGAAAAGAAGAAAAAAAGTAAGTAAGTGACCGGAGACCAGAGACCAGAGACCAGAGACCAGAGACCAGATAACATAGCGAGCTCGATTCGCGAAGTCAAGCCCACCTTAGACCGCGCTTAAGCCTTCCCCTCGAGGGGAAGGGGGCCCGCTTGCGGGGGATGAGGTGATCCGCAGACCCGCTCCCCTTCGCGGAGCGTCAACTAATCCCAACAAAAAAGCGCTCGATCAGGGAAGTAAGTCTTCCTTTATCGAGCGCTTCAACTCCTCACTCCTAACTGTCGCGGAGCGTTTTCCCGCAATGATTACGCCTTCTCGAACATATCCTTACTCACCCCGCAGACCGGGCAGCACCAATCCGCCGGGAGGTCTTCGAACGCAGTTCCCGCGGGGATGCCGCTGTCGGGATCGCCTACCGCGGGATCATACACATACCCGCACGGACCGCATACATATTTATCCATAGTTTTGCCCTCCGTACTTTCTGTTTCATTGACCTTATCCATGCCCAACAGGCTCGTCACCAGCGCGGGAACCTGTTCCAAATCCGCCTCTTCCGGGTTCCACAGCGAGCGGACATTCTCGTCGATCACTTCAAAACCGGCGTCGGCAAGGCGTTCCTTCAAAATCTTGACACCTTCCCCGCTCCAGCCGTAGCAGCCGAACGCCGCCGCGCGCTTGTTCTTGAACTTGAGCTGCTTGGCGAACTCAAGCCACCCGACAACACTCGCGAGGATGCTGTTGGAAACGGTCGGGCTGCCGAGGGCGATGGCCTTGGACTTGAAGACCTCGGTCATGATCTCATTCTTATCGGCCTTCGCGATGCTGAAAAGCTTCACTACCGTGTCCGGGCTCTGCTTCGAGACTTCATGCGCGATGGCGTGGGCAATCTTCGCGGTGCCTTCCCACATGGTGTCGTAAACGACCGTCACCTGATTCTCCTGATAAGCCTCCGCCCATTCGGCGTATTTCTCCACGATCTGCAGCGGGTTGTCGCGCCAAATCGCGCCGTGGCTCGGGGCAATCATCTCAATCGGGAGATTCATGCCGACGATTTCCTTGATTTTCTTCGCAACCAGCGGCGAGAACGGGTTCAGGATGTTGGTGTAATACTTCACCGCCTCTTTCCACAACAGGCATTGGTTCGCTCTGTCGTTGAAAAGCTCCTCCACCGCGAAGTGCTGGCCGAAGGCATCATTCGAGAAGAGAATGTTGTCGCCGGTCATGTACGCCGCCATGGAATCCGGCCAATGCAGCATCTTCATCTCAACGAAGACGAGCTGCTTCCCATTACCGAGGTCGAGCGTGTCGCCGGTCTTGACGACGCGGAAATTCCAACCGCGCTTGCCGTACTGTCCTTCAAGGCTCTTGACGCAGGCGGCGGTGCAGTAAATCGGTGTCCCCGGAATCTCATCCATCAGCGCGGTCAGAGCACCCGAATGGTCGCATTCGCCGTGGTTGGCGACGATGTAATCGATCTTCTTCAGGTCAATCTCTTTCTTCAGGTTCTCGACGAAGTCAAAACGATGCGGCGTCCACACCGTGTCAATCAAGACCGTCTTCTCCTCCTCGATCAGATAAGCGTTCTGACTGGAGCCGTTCAGGACGGAGTAATCGTCGCCGTGGAAGGTTTCCAGTTCCCAGTCGATATAACCGACCCAGCTGACGTTGTTCTTTACAAGCTTTCTCATGGTTTATCCTCTTTTCATTGATTTGACGCGGGTCCTTCACCGCGCGATTTTTTGTTTCTGATTATAGTTTACAATAATTGCTCTGAAAAGTCTGTTGATTTTTACAACGAAAGATAAAAAAACGGCGCGGCATTCAATCGCCGCGCCGCTTATTGAAAACGGTTCTTTACGAGCGCGCTTTAAAATCCGCTTCAATCGTCTTCACGACGAAGACAATCACAAAGCTCACCAAAAACAGCAATATCACCTGCAGCGGGATGTTCAAGAACGGGTTGATCTCAAGCCCACCGATCCCGGACTCCGTCAGGAATTTCAAATCCCCGCCCCAATCCAAGAACAAAACGTGGATCAAGTAAATCCCGAACGTACATTTACCGATACGCGTCACCGGGCGGGCGAGCTTCCCGGCGACGGTGATGTTATTGAAAAAGACAAATAACGATATCGCCTGCATGAGTTCAAAAATGTTGAATTCGAACCACCGGGTATCTCCCTGCCCGAAATAACGCGAATACCACTCTGTCAAAAAGAACATCGCCGCGGTTGAAAGGAGCCCCAACACGTAAATCACGATGCGCGTTTTTTTCGGATACTGCTTCTTCGCCAAATACCGGCCTAATACAAAAAAGCCGATTTGATTCCCGTATAAAAACACGAGCGACGAGCAGAACTTTACCAGCTTACCGATCATCTCGAACTTCTCGAAACCCTCGACCGCCGCTGTCACAGTATTGGCTGCGATCACGAATACAATCCAAAGGCCTAACAGGTATTCCGTCAATCGGCTGTTATCATGATCGATGGCTTTTACCAATACGGGAGCGATTGAGATGACATAGATATATGCCGGCAGGTACCATAAATGATACTTGTAATTCGCGACTCCCTTGAGGATCCGGCCTAATTGGACCGCTTCCCCGCCGGACAGCGAACTCCGGTACGCGTCGCTTATGGAATAGACCAGGCTCGCGGCAAAAAATATGATGGTGTATTTGATGATCTTTTTTACGGTCTTGCTTACCGGAGCATCCTTATAAAACGCGCCGCTGATCATGAAGAACATGACGACAGCGCTTCTGCAAAGTGAAGACCACGATATCGCGGCGTGCCATTTGGCGGATGTGATTTCGCCGCGTGTCCACGGGCTGGTGACATGGATGCAGATCACCATCAGGATGGCGATAATCCGCGCGAGGTCCATGGCGGCATTTCGTTTGGGTACCGATTGTTCGTTGTTCATATGCGCTCCGGGTGTTTGTAAGTTAGTTTCATTATACTATGAGAAACGCGGCGTTCGGCGATTTGCGGTTCAATGACCTTTGCTCGACAATTGAAGCCTCGCCCCTCATTCGACCGCGCTTAAGCCTTCCCCTATGAGGGGAAGGGGGACCGCTTGCGGTGGATGAGGTCCGCGTTGGCCCCAAACGCCAGACAGAGAAAGTCACACTCCTCTTAGACCGGGCGCTTAAGCCTTCCCCTATGAGGGGAAGGCTTAAGCGCGGTCCAAGGTGGGGCTTGATTTTCCCTATCGGGCGCGCGATTTCACGCTCCGCGAAGGGGAGCGGGTCTGCAGGTCACCTCATCCACCGCGGAGCGGTC
>CAVIKW010000034.1:0-16626 GCA_963643375.1 Flexilinea sp.
CGGGCCCCCTTCCCCTCGAGGGGAAGGCAGATACGCGCTCATTAATTGGGGCGAGACTTGCAATATCGGGCGTTACGCGCTATCGCAGACCCGCTCCCCTTCGCGAAGCGGCTATTGACTATTGACTATTGACTACTGACTATCCTTTTTTTGCTTTATAATGATAATAGATAGAAAACGGAGACACATATGAACGAAAAATACGCGCTGTTGGAATCACTGCTCGACAAACACGGATATGACGCCGCGGCATTCATCCCGTCGGCGGGGTTTACTTGGCTCACGGGGAAGAGTAAGGACCTCATGGAACGGCCGGTGGTCGTCCTGGTTCGGCCCGGCATGAAGCCGGCGCTCGTCATCGCGGGGTTCGAGGTGGCCGCCGCGCCGGAATGGACGAAGCCGTTCGAGATCTTCCCTTACTCCGACAATCCGGCCGAATGGGCGGATGCTTTCCGCCGGGCGGGGATGTACCTGAAGCTGAGCGGAAAGAAGATCGCGGTCGAGCCGCTGCATTTCCGTTTCCTCGAATATAACTACCTCCGCGAGGCGGTCCCGGACTGCGAGATCGTCGGGGCGGCGCCGCTTTATACGGAGCTCCGCATCCGCAAGACGGAACAGGACCTCGCCGACATTCGCAAGGCGGCCGTCATTGCCCAAGACGCGCTGGAGGCGACGTTGAAGATCGTCCGCCCGGGCGTCACGGAACGGCAGCTGTCTTCGGAACTGGTGGCGAATCTCCTCCGCCTGGGGAGCGAGCCGAGGTTCCCGTTCGACCCGATCGTGGGCAGCGGTCCGAACTCCGCCGACCCGCACCACGGCGTATCCGACCGCGAAATTCAGCGCGGCGACTTCCTGCTCTTCGATTGGGGCGCGCGTTGGAACGGTTTCTGCTCCGATATTACGCGGACGTTCGTCATCGGCGAAGCGTCGGATTGGCAGATTGAGATTTACAACACGGTGCTGGCGGCCAACCGCGCCGCGCTTGCCGCGGTCCGTCCGGGCGTGAGCTGCGGATCGATTGACGCCGCCGGACGCGCTGTGATCGACGCCGCGGGTTACGGCGAATATTTCACCCACCGTCTCGGCCACGGTCTCGGCATGGAAGACCACGAGGAACCGTACATGTTCGGCGGGAACCCGGTCCTGCTTGAGCCGGGGATGTGCTTCAGCGACGAGCCGGGGATTTACCTTCCCGGGCGGGGCGGCGTCCGCATTGAGGACGACCTCACCTGCACCGCGGACGGCGGTGCCTGCCTGACGGATATGTCCCGCGAATTGAGGATCTTATGCAAATAAACGAAGTTTCTTCCGGAACCCTGCGTTCCGTCCCTTACGTTCTCGGCCCGATTGAGAACAATACGTACCTCCTCTACGATGAGGAGACGAAGGACTGCGTCGTCATCGATCCCTCCTTCGACTTCGACCGCGTGCTCCCTATCATCGAGAAACGCGGATTGAAGCCGCGGGAGATTTGGCTGACGCACGGCCATTTCGACCATTTCGTCGGGACGGGGTACCCGGCTGCGTTGGCTTTGGGGATCGACGCCCGCATGCACCCGTCGGACGAGAACGTCTTCCGCGAATATCAGCGGTCGATGGCTTCGGCCATTCCCTTCATTAAAGACTGCCCGCTGCCAGTGATGGACCTTACGGACGGCGGGACGCTGCGCGTGGGGAAGTATGAGTTCACGACCCTGTTGACGCCCGGCCATTCGCCCGGCCACTGCTGCTTTTACTGTGAAGCGGCGGGGTGGCTATACTCCGGCGATTTGGTTTTTTGGCACAGTTACGGCCGCACCGACCTCCCCGGCGGGAGTGAGGACGCGCTGATGACGAGCATTCGGGAGAAGGTGCTGACCCTCCCCGACGATACGCTGATTATGCCCGGACACAATGACTTCACCTCGGTCCGCGGCGAACGGATGTTTTATTGATGCGTAAACTGACCGGATTCATTCTCGCCGCGCTCTGCCTGACGCTGCTCGCTTCCTGCAACATGCCGGAGCCCGTGCCGACAGCGACGCCGACCTCCGACGCGACCGCCACGCCGATCCCGCCGACGTCCACGCCGACGAATACGCCGACCCCGACGGAGACGCCGCTGCCGGAGTATCTGAGCGTCGACACGGATTCGCTGAAGGGGACGGAGCTGACGCTCCGCTTCAATTTGGACGGCGCCGCGATTGAGGCTGTGCGGGAATTGGCCGACACTTTTAATAAGGAAAACGAGTACGGCATCACCGTTCACGCCGAAGCCGCATACTCCGCGGAGGAGCTGGAGCGGGCGTTGGAGGATGGGCTTGAGACCGATCTCATCCTCGCCGACAGTTCGTGGCTGCGCGCGGAGAACAACAGCCGTTTCCTTGACCTGAGTGAATTGATGAACGCCTCCGCGGTGCTGACCGAGCCGGAGACCGCGTTGATGGATGTGATGCTCGCGGCCGAGGATCAAGACGGCGCTTATTACGCGCTGCCGCTGTGGGTGGAGCCCGCGTTCCTTTTCTATAACGCCACCTGGGCGCAGGAGCTCGGCTTCGATTCGCAGCCCGCGTCCCTGAGCGCGTTTTACGATCAGGTGATGGCCGCCTTCAACGCGAATTACAAGGAAAAAGACGACGGCAAGCACGGCACCGGCGGATGGATTGTCACCTCCGACGCGGACGCCGTGATGAGCTGGCTGCTCGCCTTCGATGACGCCGGCCGTACGCCGGGGGAGATGCTGCGCGACCCGAACGACGGCACCTTCAGCGAGGCCGCGGAATGGCTTCGTCAGCTCTTCGATGACGGCGGGGCATGGACCAGCCGCCTGACCGAGCCGTATGATTACTTCGCGGACCGATACGCCTTGGTTTATTCGGGAACTTATGCCGACGCGAAACGTCAGATAAATGCGTTCGAGAACGCGCCCGATCACGGTTTTGACAACTGGGATCTGATGCCTTATCCGCGTTCATCCGCCGCGGACGACCCGCGCATCTACGGCGACGCGGTTTCCATCGCCCTCCCGAACGGGGACGCGGATCACATCCGCGCGGCGTGGACCTTCATCGAATGGCTTTACGCCGACGAACGCGCGGCTTCCCTGTCCCTGTCCGCCGGTGCCTGGCCGGTTCAGGACAACGACGCGGTCACGAAGCTTTACCGCAACAGCGGGGAGGACAAGCTCTATCAGTCCCTTTCGCAGCGGCAGTACCTCGTCAACAGCGGCGCGGATGAAAACTGGTTGACGGATCGTTTGATTCTCTCCGATGGCTTCGCCTATATTTTCAATCTCTCGGCGACATCGGCGGATATTCCCAACATCTGGGAGCAAATCGGCAGTTCGATTGCCGAAATCAGTGCTGTGAGCAGCGGAGAAACCGCCGCGGCAGCCGAAGGAGAAAGCAATGAAAATGAACAATAAACTTTTATCCATGATCATTACCGTCCTTTTGACGGCAGTCCTTGTTTGCGGTGCCTATGCGGACGGAGACAGCGACCTGATGATTCAGAACGATCATCAGATCGTCTATCAGGAAAACCAGCAGGTGATCACGAAGTCCGTTCCCCAGGGACAGCTCACCCCGCTGAGCTCGATCCCGCCGCAGCAGCTCGCTTCCGGCGGCAGCATTCAGTTCGGCGCGGGGGAGACCTCCGCGGTCATCACCGCCTACCTGCCGCAGAACGGCTGGGTGCGCTACAATCTGTACGCCTTCGCCCAGCAGAATTTCCTCGTCCTGCTGAGCTCCGACGGGGGCAACTGCGTTCTCGGAATTTCCGACGCCTACGGCAACACCTACCTGAGCCGCGATCAGTACCAGACTGCCTATAATATGTACCTGCCGGCGACGAACACATACTACGTCGACATCTACAATTACGGCCCGTCGCAGAACTTCACCATCCAGGTCTTCATCCCGGCCCGCGTGACGATCCCCTACGGCGCGACGTCCACTGTCTATAACGGCTCCATCGGCGCGTACGGCGTCGTCAGCTACACCGCGTACATGTACGCCGGCCAGACCGCCCGCGTCGACTGCTACTCCGGTGCCCAGCCGACCTCCTACCTCCGCGTCTCCGGTTTGCAGACGGGGGTGGTCTACATGGACTACACGATGTATTCGCCGAGCTGGTATTCCGTCGTCCCCGCGACGCAGGATTACCTGATTGAAGTCATTTCGATGAACTCCCCGTCCTATTACCGGCTTACAATAGACGTAAGATAAAAACAGGGAGGAGTGAGGAGTTAGGAGTGAGGAGTTACCGCCCGCTTCCCGAAGCCTCACTCCCCTTTCGACCGCGCTTATGCCTTCCCCTCGAGGGGAAGGGGGACCGCGTTAGCGGTGGATGAGGTGAGATGAATGAATACGCCCGATATTGCAATTCAAGCGTTCGAAGCAGTATTCCAACTCCTCACTGCCGCGAAGCGGCATAGCGTCAGCGGTGGATGAGGTGCCATGCGCACCGGCCCAAGCGCCCGCCACGCAAAGTCTCGCCCCAATTTCGACCGCGCTATTGTCCTTCCCCTTGAGGGGAAGGGGGACCGCTTCGCGGTGGATGAGGTGACCTGCAGACCCGCTCCCCTTCGCGGAGCGTCATCGCTTCATTAATATAAGGAGTAACCTATGAACCAACACAACAGAAGAACCCCGAGCGGCGCCCGTCAGCAGGGCGCAATCACCGGCGCGGCGAAGATCCTCATCTCCGTCAAACTTTACAATTGGTTCAAGTCCAAATTCGGCGAAAAAGGCGGATGCCTCGGCTGCGGATGCTCGGCGGTCCTCTTCATCGTCCTGGTCCTCTTCATCCTGTCCACCATCACCGGTACCGACTGGACCAGCTTCCGCTTCTGATATAAAGGCCGCCCTTGAAAAACATCTTCCCGCTGAACAATGAATCGCTGCACATGGATTTCACCTCCGGTGTGCAGACAGCGTTCCTGCTGACCGCCGTACTCGCGGCGGTTCTCTTCATTGTCGGCGTGATCACCATTCGCAAGGGCAGCCGCATCACCTTCTTCAAGAAACGCCAATCCATGGTCTCCCGCGGGTGGCGTCTCATCCTTTGCGCCATTCTCTGCGGCGGGCTTTCCTTCGCGGTGAACCGCTTCGGCGAGACGGCGATTTACTCCGTCATCGTCCCGACACCCACCGCGACATTGACGCCGACCATCACCCTCACCCCGACGATCAGCACCACGCCGACGATCACATCAACGCCCACCGTCACGGACACGCCGTCCGTCACGAACACCCCGTCCCTGCCGGCGGATCTTCATCTGCGGTCCGATACGCAGCTGGCGGGCACGAATGTCATCGTCAGCCCCATCCAATTCACATTGGAGCTGAGCGCCGGCGGCATGCCGATCGAGACCCTCGAGACCTTCGCGAACCCGATCAAGGAGATCATCGCCTTCTTCAGCTATGACAGCCTCGTCGGCGGTTCGCACCTGGCGTTCGTCTGGTACCGCGTGGACGATTGGGTGACGATGTGCTCCTCCGCGCAGGTCTATGACGGCTCCACCGGCGGGTATTACCACACCTCCTGCGCCACCGAGACCTCCGACCGCTGGCTGCCCGGCGAGTATGAATTGCAGATCTTCGTCAATGAGGAATGGATCACCTCCGGCCGCTTCACCGTCGAGGGGATGCCGCCGACGCATACGCCGACCATCACCCCTTCGCCGACGATCACGCCGACCAACACGAAGACCTACACGCCGACCCCGACGGATACCTTCACGCCCACCGCGACGAATACGCCGACGATCACCAACACCCCGACGATCACGTTGACGCCCACCATCACGCCGACACCCACCATTACGCGGACGCCGACGATTACCCCTTCGCCGACGATTACGCGCACCCCGACGAACACACCAACGGCAACCAATACGCCGACGAACACACCGACGGTCACGCCGACCTTCACCATCACGCCGACGCGTACCCCGCGCCCGACGGACACCCGCGTCCCGACCCTGACGCTGACCCCGTCCGCGACCCTCGTCCCGACAAGAACCCCTCGCCCGACGGATACATTGCGTCCGACGTTGACGGCGATTAATTAGTGAACAGTGAACAGTGGACAGAGCGCCCGATATTTGAAGCAAGTCTTCAATTATCGAGCGCTTCTGCCCACTGCCCACTGTCCACTCCTCACTCCTCACTCCTAACTCCTCACTAATCTCCACTCTTCACTCTCCACTCTCCACTCTCTATAAACTTGGCACACTTTTTGCAACCTTAAGAATTGAAGAGAGACGGAGAGAGCAATGGAAGAGTACGGATTCACAGTCGGTAAAAAATCGAAAAAATTAGGGTTCCACTATTACAAAGACGCGGGGCACTTTGACGACCCCAGTCTGGATTACTGGCTCCCGAAGCTGCAGGCCGCCGGCACGAGTTGGCTGGTGATTTACGTTCCCGAGGATGGAGAGATCCCCGAGAATTTCATCATCCGTCTGCGCGGCGCCCGCATTGAGCCGATCGTCGTCCTCACCTTCTCCATCTCCGAACCGCCCTCGACGGAACAATTCCGCCAGCGCATGGCGTACTTCCGCAGCATCGGCATTCACATGGTTCAGTTCTTCAACCGCCCGAACATGAAGACCTCGTGGTCGGCGGAGGAATGGATCAAGCCGAATCTCGTCTCCCGCTTCGTCCGCAAATTCGCCGAATACGCCGCCATCTGCGTCAGCGAGAAGGTCATCCCTATCTTCCCGATGCTTGAGCCGGGCGGCGACTATTGGGATCTCTCGTTCCTCCGCGCCAGCGCCAAGCTGCTCAAGAAGGATTACAGCGACGGACTGCTGCCGAATCTGGTCTTCTCCGGCTCGGCGTGCCTCTTCCGCCATGAGATCACTTGGAACGAAGAAGGCCCGTCCGCGAACCCCGACCCGATCCCCTACGCCTCGAACGGCGTGGATCACCGCGGCTTCTATCTCTACACCTGGTACGAAGAGCTCCTCCGCAAGGAACTGGGCAAAAACGTACCGATGCTGATGATGAACGCCGGCTCGTGGGATGCCTCCGCGGGCGTCTTTGACGTTGTCACCCGCGAATCGAAGCAGGAATACCTGAACATCCTCAACCTGATCCAGGAAGTCACCTTAAAAGGCGGCAGCCGCGTTCCGAACTACGTTTTGGCCTGCTGCATGTACAAGCTTCCCGCCACGGAAGTTTTAAGCTCGCGGAACACTTCGCGGACCGGCACGAACACGAACCCCGTCGGGAAGGCCGCTGTCGGCGGGAAATCCGCCCAAAGCGAGCTCCGTTCGCTGCGTGACAAGCTGACGGACGGCTTCGCGAAAATCGGGCCCGCGAAATTGGTTTCTTTAATAAAAGCTTTTGGCACGAATCTTGCAACCATTGTTAAGTATCTGGTTCAAATCGCCAAGCACGGCGAGAATCCGACCGAATATTTTCTGCTCCCGAACGTGAGCAGCCTCTTTACGGAAGAACAGCTGGAAATCCTAAACCAGTATGTGAAACTCGAAAAGTGCGCGTCCGGGAACGATCTGAACGAAGCATTGGCATCCAAAACCGTTATCATGCTGGATGACCGGGCGCTGTACCCGACATATATGCTTCAGCAGCTGCAGGACCGCGGGGTGAAAATCCGCACGATATCCATGCAGCCCCGGGGAGATTGAGAGAGGGCCCTATGGAAAACAGACAGTATATTCAACAGGAAATCACGTACAACAAGCCGGTTATGAAAGTGATCGGCCTCGGCGGGGGCGGCGGAAACGCCATCGACCGCATGATGAAGATGGGTTACGGCGGTCAGGACATTGAGTTCATCGCCGCGAACACCGACCTTCAGGCATTGAGAAACTGCGAAGCGGACACCCGCGTCTTGATCGGGCCGAACCTCACCAACGGTAACGGTTCCGGCGGCAATCCGGAAATCGGCGAACGCGCCGCGTTGGAGTCCGAATCCGCGCTGCGTAACGCGCTGAAGGGTGCCGACATTGTGTTCCTGACCGCCGGTATGGGCGGCGGCACCGGCTCCGGCGCCATCAGCGTCGCGGCCCGCGTTGCCCGCGAACTCGGCGCCATCACGGTTGCCGTCGTCAGCACGCCGTTCTCCTTCGAGTCCGGCAAGCGCGTTTCCAACGCCCGCAAGAGCCTGTCGAAGCTCGCCTCCCAGTGCGACACCATGATCACCATCCCGAATGACCAGATTTTGAAGGTCATCTCCCCGAACAGCACCATCCGCGAAGCGCTGACTTACGCCGACGATGTGCTGCGCCAGGGCATCATCGGCATCGCCCAGCTCATCAACAACACCGGCGAACTCAACGTCGACTTCTCCCACATCCGCCACATGATGGCGAATGGCGGCGGCTCCATCCTCTCCATCGGTACCGGCAAGGGCGAGAACAAAGTCGCCGACGCCCTCTATCAGGCGCTCAATCATCCGCTGCTTGAGCATCTGCCCATCGAGAACGCCACCGGCATCATCGCGAACTTCACCGGCGACGCGGACCTTTCCTTCAGCGAAGTCATGGAAGGCCTCAGCTACCTGCAGCAGCTCACCGGCAACACCGCGGAAATCATCCCCGGCCAGATTATTGACGCGAACATGCACGACGAAGTCCAAATCATCCTGATCATCACGGGCATCGCCTCCACCCCGGCCAAGGCCGAGGAACGCCGCGTCTTCACCCAGCCCGAACCCATCCGCGTCGAGACCGAACCGGTTCAGGTTCAGACGCCCATCGAAGAAATCTCCGATGAGGAAGAAGAACCCGTTGAAGATTATGAAGCGCTCGAACCCGTGATGGCTTACGCCGGCACCGACGACATGACCATGGAAACGGAAGACCGCATCATCCCGAGCGCGCCCGCCGACGTCCCGGCTTACACGCCGTCCGCCGCGGCCAACGCCCAGTTCGATACCTTCATGGAACCGCTCGGATTGAGCGGCATCGAAACCGCCTCCCGCAAGGTTTCCTCCGAAACCCGCGCCGCGGTTGACACCGTGGATTACGATACGCCGACCTTCCTGCGCCGCCGTCTCTGATGGAGCACGCCATGAACGCCGTCGATAAGATCAACAAATCCGTCTACCGCGACTATCCGCTCTTCAAGGGCGTGAAACCGCGGGTTGCCTCGGCAGCCGATGGCGGGATGACGCTGGTCTACAGCACTTCGCAGAAAACCGCCGACGGACTCGAGCTCCCGATGCAGCTCCGCGTCAAAGCGGATGCCAAAGGGGAGATCGTCTCCGTTTCCGGAAGCAGATAACTTACGGTTTTTTCATTTACTCCTTACAAAAAGCGCCGTCCTTTCGGACGGTGCTTTTTTGTTATCGGATCTGTTTATTCTTCCGTATCGTATTCGCCGTATTCGCAGCCGACATGGGCCGCGTCAACCTCATCAATGAGGTTCAACGCGCCGTCCGCTTTCTCATAAAGCCGAACCGTTCCGAATCCGTTCCCGCCGTTCCACAGACGGTTGTGCTTCTTGCTCCCGTCCGGGGCCTCATAATTGACAAGCAGCATGTCTTTTTTCAGGCAATGAATTTCCGTCTCCATCACGGCGTGGATATTCTCCTGCCGCACATGCCAGACGACTTCTTCATCCCCTTCCTCAAAAGAGAACTCCGTTTTCACCCGCAGCAGGACGTGCGAGAAATTGAAATCGTATTCCTTCCCTTCGTAATAGAATACGCCCAGCAGTCGCCGATCCAAGGGAACAAAATAAACCTTCGGACGGCCTCCGCCGATATCGAAGACGCTGTTTTCAAGTTTCTTCCCGGTTTTACGGCTCACCAGGCAGTTCGAGGAGAGCCAAACCCAGGGGCTCGTGAAGTCCCGTCCCCAATTTTTATCCGCGTAGCCGTAACTTTTCTCCGGCGTTACCGTATAACGGCGGCCGTTGAACTCGATCGTGCCGCTGTACGCGCTTTTCATGCCCTCGGCGTGCCAATACATCGCGAACGCCTCGGCGTCGCGCAGCGGTCTGCTCGCGCCGTAGCCGACATTGAAGGCGATTTGTTTATCAATCGTCAGATCCCATTTCATGCTGCCCGCGTCACACATCCATTCGGGATGCGCGGCGGCGTCTTCTTCCGTGATCGCGATGCTGCCCTTCAACGCCGTTTCGCAGGCCAAGCAGTCCGCCGCGGCGATTCGGTAAGGCGCGTCCCCGTGAAGGTCAACGTCTTTCCACGCGAAGAACCTGTGAAGCTGGCAGTGATCCTCGCCCCAGGTTCCCGCCTTGACCATCAGGTAGGAAGGGCGTTTCCCCGCCGCCTGATTCGCGGGAAGCTGGCCGAGAACGGGTTCGTCTTCCGCCAACGCGGGATTGCAGACGAAGAACTCGATGAAAAACGGTTTGTCCTCGCCGGTCTCGGCATCCTGCGCCGTGAATGAATGCCACCACCAGTCATAGCCGTGATGGGCCAGCGGACCGTGAAGCATGTAAGCGTTTCTTGAAATATCGTGATGATTGAACATCTTATTCTCTTTCTTTATTTATTCTTCGGTGAATATTCCGTCACCTGCCAATTGCTCACTTCGAACTGAATATCCGGGGCGGACGCGTCCGCGGTGAAGCGCACGCTGTCTTTGCACGCGACCGTCATCACGGCGATATGCTCCTCCTCGCATAATCCCGCCGTCCAACCGTGTTCGCCAATCTCAATGGCGGCTTGATCCGCGGCGGAAACCGGACGGCTGCGGACAATTTCGGACGCGCCGAAGAAGACAGCCGCGCAGCAGAAGAGGAAGATCAGCACGCGCACCGGGACGCGGCCGTTCGAGAGCCGGATGTTTCCGATCCCGCTCTTCACGTACTCGGACGCCAACATCAATCCCGCGGCGAAGGGGATCCACGCGCAGAGTTCGGGCCGCGCGTTCGCTTCTCCGCTGGAAGGAAGACAGCACAAAGCGTAAGACAGCACAATGCCGACGGCGCAGACCTTCGAAAGGCTCCACCCGCCGCGGAACAGGCGGTAGAGCGTAACGCAGACCGTCAGCAGCAATACCAGCGTCATGCAGAAATAGCGCCCCGTCTCGAAGCGGAACAGCGGCTGATTGGAGAAGTCCGCGCGGAACACCGTCTGCAGCGCCCGGATTGCGCTGAAGAACAGGCTGTGTCCGTCATCACTGATCAGCGGGGGATAATGTCCCAGAGAAAGGACGCCCGCGATCAACGCGCCGATGATTCCGCGGATGTTCTTCCCGGCGATGAAATGCGCGAGCCAGAGCAGGCACAGGCACGGCCCCGCGCTTCGCGTGAGCCCCGCGAACATCCCGGTGTCGGGCATCCCCGCGAGCGTCAGCCAGATCAGCGTCGTCATGGGAGACAGAATCCCGTTCAGGCGCAGGATCAGCAGCCCGCTCGCAAACAACAGCAGGTAGATCACCGCTGTCGAAAAGTCGGCCGCATAGGTGCAGACGCCGAGGAGCTTCACGAGGATCAGGTTGATCGGCAGGTCGATGATCCCATACCGCCAGCTCGACAGGGACGCCTCCCCCTTCAGAATTTGGGAAGCGGTAATGACACGCTGCGCGGTAACATCCGTCAGCGGGAGGTTTTGAGATTGGTTGAAAACATACGCCGCGTAAATCGCGAAGAGCGCCGCGGCGGTGATTGCTTTGAGAACATGGGACTTCTTCATGGGCTTACTTGATCCGTTGGAAGTTGATCATAATCAGGGATTTCGAGCAGTCGGAGCTGGGCTTGAAATAGACCTTCTCCGAAGCCTGGGCGCGGTTGGAATCCAGGACCTGAATCCAGACCGGTTTATCGAAGGCCTGCACCGGGCGGGCGAGGGTGATCTCATACCCGGAAGTGCCGTATCCCGGGAAGAGGCCGGAGAGCGTCTCGGCCACGGAACCGTCCGCGTAACCGACCTGAACATAATAGCCGACCTGCGGCTCCCCGCGCTTATCAACCAGCACACCGGCCGCGCCCATCCAGCTGCAGCCGTTGTTCGGGTAAATCTCCTCGGCGTCGAAGGTGGCGATATTGCCGTAAAGCTCGAACCACACGTCACTGATCGGGGAATTCGATCCCTCAAGAACGTGCTTGGCCGCCATGGTCGCTTCCGCCTGAGCCAGCAGTTCCGCCGCGGAGCCTTCCACCGTTTTGCGGGGGCGCAGCTTCGGCGTCGGCGAAACCGTCGGCGTGGGGCTGACGGTCGGTGTCGGCGTTTCGGAGGGGGCGGTGGTTGCTGTGGGAGTCGGGCTGAGCGTCGGCGTTCCTGTTGCCGTGCGGAAGAGAACCTCCTGCGTCAGTTCAAAGGCGTAGGTCGGGTCCTGTCCGGGGTTGTAAATTCGGTTGATGTTCTCCATGATCGCGGAGCGCAGGAACCACACCGCGGCGATGATAATTGCCGCCGTGAGGGCGAAGAGGACATATTTGAAAACCCGCTCGCGCTGCTTCCGCTTCTTTCGGCGGGCGCGGCTCATCGCCAGCGGATCATCGTCGACGCGTTTCCCGGCCATGGATCAGAGAATTTCGACGGACGCGCTGCCGCGGTATTCTTCAAGCCATTCGGCCAGCGCCTGCCGCCGGGCGATCTGCTTGACCTGCATATCCATCTCGCGGCCGGTCTGCTTCTCGGCGACATAGAAGAGGTTATAGGAGCGGTTGATCTCCATGATGTCGGTATGTTCGCCGGCGTTCATGCCGAAGAGACGGTCCTCAAGGCCCTGATCCAGCAGCACGCCGCGGGGGAACCAGCTCATATCGCCCCCGGTCACGGAATCGAATTCCTTGGCGAGGTCGATGAAGGAGAGCCCCATATCCAGACGGGAGATTACTTCCGTCAGGTCGGAGCGGTCATCGGACTGAATGCGGTAGACGTGAATCTGCTCGACGTTCGCGAGCTTCTCATCAAAAATCACGGAGCGCATCTTCGACGCGGCCAGTTCGCGTTCCAGAGCGCGGCGGAAGCTTTCCTCGGTGTAATGGTTCTTGTCCCGCCATTCACGGAGCTTGTCGTCGCCGCCCATCTCTTCGCTGAGCGCGCGGATGCGGCTGTCAAGCTCCTCGTCGGAGGGGCGCAGTCCGCGTTCGTCGGCCGCCGCGAGGAACAGGGTCTCGTCAATCAGTTCATTCAACGCCTCTTCACGCAGCGCGTCATCGGCGGGGACATCCTCACCGATCGTCTCATACGCTTCGCGCAGCTGCTGTTTCTTCAGGTCCACGTCGTCATTCCAAATGTAAAGACCGTTGACCACCGCGGAGGACGGAGGGGGCGTCATTGTCGGCGTAGGCTCCGGCGTCTCCGTAGGCGGCATTTCGGTCGCGGTAGGCTCCGTCTTCCCGGGCAATGCGGAACAGGCGGTGAGGATCAATACAGTCAACAGCATTAAGATGAACAGGCGCTTTTTCATGGTTTCAATTTTATCACCATTATCCGCGCGGCTTACGGAATGCACTTTTTTAGGATAGAATAGAAGAAAACCGATAACTAAGGAAGAAAAAGATTTTATGAAGAGAAATAAAATTTTACTCCTTGCCGCCGCGATGCTTGCGCTGCTGGCCGCCGCCGCGATGGCGCCCCGCCCGGAGTTGACCATTGACGAACAGAATGCCGTCATCGAAGCCGCCGCGCAGACCCTGTGCGCCGACCCGGATTTCATCGCGACTGTCTCCGCGAATGTGGAGCAGGACATCATCGACCGCCTGAACGCCGCGGAATATTACGGCATCGCGGGCGCCCTCTCCGCCGGGAAGGAATCCGTCGAAACCGCTGAGCCCACCCCGACTCCGACCGCGACTCCGCTGCCGGAGACCGCAGCAGATAATGCCGCGGATGCCGACGCCGAAGTCACCGAAGAAGCCGCCGCTGCCGATACTGCCTCCGCGACTGTTGAGCCCGCCGCTGAACGCGTGATCGACGACGCGATGGACTATTGGGACGGCGCCGTGCTGCAGGAGGACGGAACTTACCGCGGCCTGCATGCCAAGTTCGTGAATTCTTATGCTTACACGCTGGGCGGCGATGACGGCACCGAGAAGGAATTCAAGACCGAATACACGCCGAATGTCCGTTTCAATATCGACGTCGTCTTCGAGAATGACGGTTCCGTAGTCTGGCCGGCCCACATTGAGATGCGCCACGTCGGCAACGTCGGCGAATACACCGGCCACGCCGAATCCATCTACATTGACCGCACCTACGACCCGGTGAAACCCGGCGACAAAGCCGGCTTCTCCGTCTCCTGCTACGGCAGCGAGAACCTGGGCTGGACCACGTTCTACTTCAAGCTCTACGACGCCGACTCCGGCTCCGTCATTGAAGGCGGCGAAGGTTCCTTCACCTACCACGCCATCTGACAAACATCCTAAAAACAGATTACAGGAGGCTGCCGCAGCTGTAGATTCTCGCAGAAACGGCAGTCTCTTTTTTCTATTACCGGGCGATTTTTATAATTAGAGAGCATTTAAAGCCTTCCCCTCGAGGGGAAGGGGGACCGCTTCGCGGTGGATGAGGTGCATGGCGCTGTAATCCGGTTGCCGGTTCGGCGGGATTCTTGAGTATAATGGTTTTAGGTAGAATTTGTATTAACTAGAAACCAAAGGGAAAATCCATGAGACGAACAACGACCATTCTCATTTTCGCGATACTCGCCATCCTCCTCTGCGGATGTCAGAACCTCCCGCAGGATCCCACGAAGACCCCGACCATGAGCGCCGAGGAATTGATGGCCGCCGCGCAGGAGACTGCCGAAGCCCAGGCCGCCGCGACCCAGACCCAGTGGGCGATGGACAATCCGTCCCCGACGCCCACCAATACGGAGACCCCGACCCCGGAACCTACCGCGACGCCGGCCGTTCCGCTGATCCCGCCGACCGCGACCGAAGCTCCGCTGCCGTATTACTCCGTCGGCAACACATCCATTACGGTCTACCCTGTCGGCAATCCGAGCGACCGTTCCTATGACTGGGTGCCGTTGGACACCCTTTACATTGAGGTCTGCTACCAGAATGCCGGCTCCGGCGTCTGGAACACGAGCTACCGCTGCGTCTGCACGAACGGCGGCGGCACCACCATCAACCCGTCGGAAGTTTACTTGGGCAAGACTGTCGCCAACAACGAATATGCCTGCTTCAGCTTCCAGGCCTCCGCGAACCCGAACCAGGCCCTCGGCTCCCGCTGCCCGACCTTCGCGCTCTACACCGACGCCGGCATTGTCATCACCGATGGTTACGTCTCGACTTGCTGGAACATCCACTAAGTCAAACAAACAAGAACACATAACACTTTAGGAGATGTTAAAAAGTGAAACATACAGATATCAGCGCGTTATTCGCCAACCCCGAAGCTTTTGAGGGGAAAGAGATCACGGTCTGCGGCTGGGCGAAAGCCATCCGCGACCAGAAACACATGGCTTTCATCAGCCTTTCCGACGGAACCTGCCATCTGCCCGTGCAGGTGGTTGCGATGGCGGATGCGCTGAATAATTACGCGGAAATCGCCGGTCAGAACGTCGGCGCCGCGTTGATCGTCAACGGTCTCTTCAAGCTCACCCCGACCGCGAAGCAGCCCTTCGAGATTGAAGCAGCTTCCATCGAGGTCGAAGGTCCTTCTTCCCCGGATTACCCGCTGCAGAAGAAGCGCCACACGCTTGAATACCTGCGCACCCTGCCGCACCTGCGCATGCGCACCAACACCCTGAGCGCCACGTTCCGCGTCCGCTCCGTCACCGCGTACGCCATTCATAAGTTCTTCAACGAACGCGGCTTCGTCTACGCGCATACCCCGATCATCACCGCGTCCGACTGCGAAGGCGCCGGCGAAATGTTCCGCGTCACCACGCTGGACATGCAGAACCCGCCCCGCCTCGAGGACGGTTCCATCGACTGGAGCCAGGATTTCTTCGGCGTCCCGACTTCCCTGACCGTCTCCGGACAGCTGCAGGGTGAAGCCATGGCCCTCGCCTTCGGTAAGATTTACACCTTCGGCCCGACCTTCCGCGCGGAAGAGTCCTACACCGCCCGCCACGCTTCGGAATTCTGGATGATTGAGCCGGAAGTCGCTTTCGCCGATCTGCAGGACGACATGGACCTGGCCCGCGATATGATCAAGTTCATCCTCAGCTATGTCATGGAACACTGCGCCCAGGAGATGAAGTTCTTCAACGACTTCTACGACAAGAACCTCCTCGAGCGCATCCAGCACGTCATCGAGTCCGACTTCGCCACCGTCACTTACACGGAAGCGATTGAGCAGCTTGAGAAGGTGAAGGATCAGTTCCAGTACCCCGTGTTCTGGGGTGCCGACCTGCAGACCGAGCATGAACGCTACCTGACCGAGCAGGTTTACAAGAAGCCGCTCTTCGTCATCAACTACCCGAAGGAGCTGAAGGCTTTCTACATGCGCGTGAACGATGACGACAAGACCGTCGCCGCGGTTGACCTCCTGGTCCCGGGTGTCGGCGAGATCATCGGCGGTTCCCAGCGTGAAGAGCGCCCGGAGATCCTCGCGAAGCGCATCAAGGAATGCGGCCTGAACGAAGAGGATTACGCCTGGTACATGGACCTGCGCCGCTTCGGCGGTACGAAGCACGCCGGCTTCGGCCTGGGCTTCGAACGGATGATCATGTACGAAACCGGCATGGCCAACATCCGCGACATCCTCCCCTTCCCCCGCACCCCGAAGAACGCTTTGCTGTAA
>CAVIKW010000035.1:0-16500 GCA_963643375.1 Flexilinea sp.
TGTTAATAATATGCCAAATTACTCGATGCTCTTCTCACAGATTGCACACAAACTGGGAACAATTGCTGCCTTCATTAACAATATTATCACCATAGAATGCCTGGCGAGTTCGTATTCATCCGCGAGGAATACCCCCGTGCAGAGAATGTAAGACGACAAAATCAGCAGCGCGGGAAATGCGAATCTCTCTCCGCGGTTCTTTAAGATAGTGAAACACAGGCACGCGAGGCCGAGGACGATGACAAGGACGCCGGGGAGGTTCATCGAGAAGAGCTTACCGAACACATCCGGCAGCAGGGAATTGTAGCCCTTCGGCGCGAATTTGTATCCGATCTGCTCGAAGGCTTCCGTCTCGAAGCCGCCGTACCAGGTCATGCGCAGCGTCCGCAGCGGCTCTTTCAGCAGCCAGCGGATGTACGTCTTCAACCCGTCCGAGGCGATCCATTCACGGAGCGGCGCCATCGTGTCTGAATTGAAGAGCGCCGAGCCCATCATGTGTTCCTCGCCGTAAAGCTCCTCGATCCCGGGCGGAGTCGGCATCCCTTCTTCGATGAAGAATGCCTCCGCCTGTGGGTCGCGGGCGACGCGGTTGAAGAGCACGTTCTCGAATGGGTACTGCCAGCGCCCGCCGGTGTTGGTCATGACGCTGAGACAGAAGACAGTCATCAGCGCCGCGAGCGCGTAGGGAACGGCCCGGCGTCCGCGAAGGTGGGCGAGGATCACGAGCAGCACCGCGATCAAGAGCACCGTCCACGAAGCGCTGTCACGCGACTGCACATACAGCAGCGCGCTGACAGCCGCGCAGACCGCGGGCGCGGTCTTCCATGTACGGTTTTCGTCCGGTGCGGTCAGCCAAAAGCAGCTCCCGGCCAGCGCCATGGCGGCGGAGATGGAGAGCGATTCGGACATGATAATCGGATCCCAGCGCGTCACATTCGGCACGCAGCCGAGGCCGAGGAACATGGCGATGATGATCTCCCGGCGGGAGTGCTTGCGGCAGAGCATTGAGGAGGCCGCCGCGGCGTATCCCCAGGCGAGGATCGAGACAGCTAACTGCACGGCGGCGATGCGCGTACCGTTCTGCCCGCAGAGTTTATACACCAGCGGAATGAAGGCGGGACGGCTGATGCAGTACCATAAGCCGTCGTGGCAGTACTGCGTGCCCTTGAGAATGTCCCCCACGGACATCTCCGACATGCCGAGATAGGATTGCGAGTCGATGAAGTACAGCGGCTCCTCGACGGTCATGAATACGCAGACGCGGAAGAGCGCGAAGCAGACGAAGGCGATGATGAAGAAGCGGCGGACGCTCCATCCGGGCAGCAATCCCACCGCCGATGTGAGCGCGATGAAGCAGAGCAGCAGCGCGAGACCCCATTCCGCCAAGAATTCGGGCATTCCGTCCGCGGAGGGAAAGGCTTGATCCAGCGAAATGCGGTCGAGGTCGGGGTTGTTCAATCCGACCGTGCGGACGCTGCCGTCCCAAGTGATTTCGGCGATGCCCATCCCTTCACCGGAGACGAATTCCACCGTCGCGGTGCTGCCGGTCTTCCCGGTCCAGGTCAAGGCGGATTCGCTGTCCGTCAGCGTCAGGTCCTCGCAGCTGCCTTCACAGCGGACCGCGCTCAGGGAGGCGTCCCCGCCGACATGGTTGATCCAGGTCAATGTGACCGGCGCGGTGACGCCGTTCTCATCCGGAAGGGCCCGCACGGTCAGCGTATGTTCGCCGTAGAGCCCGGTCTGCGGGATGTCAAACCAGACCAGCGCGCAGACGGAAAGGATCAGCGTGACCGCGAGAACACAGACCCTGACCCGCGGCTCGAGTTTGCGGAAGGCGGGCAGGACCGCGGTCAGCAGCGCGAAGAAAACGGCAAACGCCGCGGCGAAGACAACACCGAGGCGGAGCAGGGAATATTTGGATAAAAGCGGGACGAACTGCAGCTTTTCGCAGTAAAGCACAAGGGCGGCGCAGGCGCCCCCGAGCGCGGACAGGATGACGGTGACGAAATGTTTCACGCGCATTCTCCGAAAGTCATATTCAGCGCGGCGCTGCCGGCGCGCTCCTTCCACTCAAGGAAGAGCGCGTGGTAAGACCGCGCCGTGCGGGCATCCCAATCGAGGCCGAGAAGCTCGGCGGTCGAATGAATTTCCGCCTCGCCGCGTCCTTCAATCTCGACGTAGTCCCCGATGGGCGTGTGGTCGAGCATGACGTCCGTGCCGTTCAGATGATAGACGGCGCGGTATTTCTCATAAACGAAGCAAACCCCGAAGCCCAGGCGTTCAAAAATCAAGCGGACTTGGTCGAGGTTGGCGACGGTTGTTTCAATCTCCTCGCGGTCGGCGATCCCGCTTTTGTTGACTTTGTCCGCCTTGTAGGTCAGGATGTATTCCCCGCCGTTGTCGCGCAGACGGAGCACGCGGTGCGTCCGTGAAAGCGAACGCGCCTCGTCGTCAAAACGCAGATTGCGTTCGAGGATCGTCGGCTGCGTAAGTTCGCCGCCCGCGGCGATGACCTTCGCTTCGACCTCGACTGTGCTTCGGATCGGGATCTTGGCCTCGAGCTCTCGGTTGTTCTCGTTCATCAGATTTCTTTCCGCTCATTCAGCCACGCGAGCGCGGCCTCGATGGAACGCGCGCGGAAGGAATAGATCGTGTAAAGGAAAGACGCCGGGTCGGAATACTCTTTCAGCTTTTTGGAAGCGTTGGCGTGCCACTTTTCGGCAACGACAATCTGCCCCTCAATCACGCCGCGGCGTTCCGCTTCGGGACGGTCCTTGAGGAAGTAGAGCTTCGCCAGGAAGTCGGAGCGCAGTTCATTGACGTGCTGCGTCGGCGTGTGAAGCCATTCCTCGAACGCGGCGTATCCGGCGTTCGTCAGTTCGCAGATGCGGCGCACGGGAAGCTGGCCGCTGGGGTCGACCGTGGTCTTGATCAGCCCATTTTTCTCGATTTTGTCCAGAACCGCGTAAAGACGGCTCTGGCGGAATGTCCAGATCGTCTTGAGCTCCGGGTCTTTGGTGAGTTTTTTGTACAGTTCATATGCGTGGACCGGGTTTTGCCCAATCAGCCCGAGCAGAAGAAAATCAATCGTCAGCGGATCTTGCTGTCGCGACATACGGCCCTCCCGAAAATAACAGTTTCTGTGAGAAAATTATACCCTTTATTATCCGGTTTCGGGGGAGAATTTCTGCCTCCGCCCGATAAAGACACAGGCCCTGCATTCCTCAGAGCCTGTGCGCGTACGCGGCCGAGCATGTTATTTATGAAAAATGAAAGGAGGTCAACATGTCTCGGTCTGTTTTCATTATACTATGGGATTTCGGAAACCTTCAACCTTGCCCCGCTCTGCCCGCTTTATGCTATAATCAAAGCACCAATATTTCATGAACCCGGAGGGGTCCGCGGAGGTTTTGAGAATATGAGCGATGAAAATGAGGTAATTTCTCTCCCTTATCGAACGGATGACGGCAACAAAGGCACATTCGGGACGGTTACGGTCGTCGGAGGGTGTGAGAACTATATCGGCGCGCCCCTGCTCAGCGGCAAGGCGGCTTATCGGATGGGCTGCGGTCTGGTCGAGATGATCGTCCCCGATGTCGTGCGGAATTGCGGCGCGGGCAGCCTGCCGGAAGCGATTTGGAACTGCGACGCCTACGAGAAGGGTATCATCCCGGCGCACAAACAGCAGATGGCCGCGGTGATCGGGCCCGGCTTCGGACAGAGTCCCGAAACGGTGGAGCATCTGGCGGAGTTCATTCAAAGCGCGTCCGAGAATCACGCCATGACCCTCATTGACGCGGATGCCTTGAACATTCTCTCGAAAGAACCCGAATGGTACAAATCCATCCCCGATGACTGCGTATTGACGCCGCATCCGGGGGAAATGTCCCGTCTCTGCGGAACCTCGATCCCCGCGATTCAGTATGACCGCCGCGATACGGCGCTCTACTGCGCGAAGCGCTGGCACCAGGTCGTCCTCCTCAAGGGAGCGTTTACCGTCATCGCCGCGCCCGACGGACGCATCCGCATTCTGACTTACTGCACCTCCGCCCTGGCTACAGCCGGCAGCGGCGATGTGCTCTCCGGTGTGATTGCCGGTCTCGGCGCGCAGGGGATGAAGCCCTACGAAGCCGCCTGCCTCGGCGCCGATCTTCACGCCCGCGCCGGCCTCCTCGCCGCGGAACACTTCGGCAACAAGTACTCCGTGATGGCCTCCGACATTATCAACTTCCTGCCCGCAGCGATAAATGAGGTGAGCAGGGGGCATTGATTAGATATAAGTGACCAGTGACCAGGGACCAGTGACCGGATAATGTAAGCCGGCACGATTTGCAAATAAAACCGCGGGATTTCCCGCGGTTTTTATATTATCTCAATTTCAGTCTCAGACGATTGAGGCATGGATGCCGGACAATGTTGTCCGGTCCCTGGTCACTGGTCCCTGGTCACTAATTGCCGGTCTCTGGTCTCTGGTCTCTTTTTCCCAATTGCCGGACTCTGTTCACTCGTTATAAAATTTCATTGCGTCTTCCCTAAACTTCTTCAGGGACGGTTCGTGGAGGTAGATCATGTGGCCGGAGGGATAGTAGGTGAAGTTCAGGTTCTTGCGGTATTCCGGCTCGAGGAAGATGTGGTCGTAGACCCATTCCGCGGCGAAGAACGGCGTGGCGAGGTCGTAGTAACCGCAGATGACCCATACTTTCATGAACGGATTGCGGGCGATGTCGTCGCGGATGGTCGCCTGCTGCTGGAGGTAGCGGTTCTCGTATTCTTTGTAATGCCAGAGGTGATCGGTCCAGAAGTCCGTCGAGAGCTTGTAGCGGCGGTCGGTATGGAAGCCGAGCTCGCGGCTCAGGTAGTCATTGATCACGCCGCCGAAGGCGCCGGAGAGCAGATAGCTGGAGGGATCGTCCTCGAACTCGATGCCGATGTTGTTGCGGTCGGTGCCGGTGTAACGGCTGTCAATGCGCCCGACGACGAGATGCTTGTCGCGGAGCAGCTCTTTGCAGAAGCTGGAGATTTCAATGCGCAGGTTGCTGTTGAGAATGAAGCGGCGGCTGAGACCGGTGTAGGCTTCGAGCTTATCCGCGATGGTGTCACGCTCGGCGTCCGTGAGGCGGCTGCCCTTGAAGAGCGCGGTCAGGTATTCGCCGCCCGCGAATTCGCGGACTTCCTGCATGAAGTCTTCGAGCTTCATGTTCTGATACTTCGCGTCGAGGCACTTGTGGTACCAAGCGTCCGCGGCGTAAGTGGGCAGGAACAGCACGAACGGCAGCTCGTTGCCCGGCTCAAATTCCAGCGTGGAGAAATCGTTCGCGGTGGAGATGAGCATCATACCGTTGAGGTAGAGGCCGTATTCCTCGGAGAGGTATTTGCACACCCCGACGGAGCGCGGCGTGCCGTAAGATTCGCCCGCGAGGTACTTCGGGGAGCCCCAGCGTTCGTTGCGGTTGACGTACAGGCGGATGAAGTCGCCGACGGAATGAATATCATTCGTGTAGCCGATGAATTCCTCGTCTTTGTTGCCGGAGACGGAGCGGGAGTAACCTGTCTGGACCGGGTCGATGAAGACCAGGTCGGTCATGTCCAAGATGGAATATTCGTTGTCGACAATTGGCGCGGGGAGCTTGGTGACGTTGCCGTCGGCGTCCAGCTGCACGCGGCGCGGGCCGAGGAATCCCATATGCACCCACATGGAGCAGGTGCCGGGACCGCCGTTATAGGAGAAGGTCAACGGACGGGTGCCGGGGTCTTTGACGCCGTCAAGGGTGTAAGCGGTGAAGAAGATTTCATACTTCGCTTTCTCGCCCTCGTAGACGCCGTCTTTCTTGATTTCCTGCTTGACGACCATCGTGCCGACGGTGACGGTGTAGTTGATTTTCTTCCCGTTGATGGTGACGGAATGCTTGCTCGTGATCAGATTGTCGGTCGGTTCCGGGCAGACGGGTGTTTCTTTGGTTTCTTCACTCATGTTTTCTCTTCTCCTTAATTCGTTCAAAAACAAACCCGCCCGCGGAGCCGCGGACGGGGAATTTGTGTTTTAATCAAGCCATTCAAGCTCGAAATCGTCGCCGATCATGACGGTGTCGCCGTCCTCAATGCCGGCTTCGCGCAGGGCGTCTTCAATGCCGAGAGTGCGGAGCAGGTTCTGGAAGCGGCGCAGGGAACCGCTGTGTTCCCAGTAAGTCATCTTCGCCGCGCGTTCAATGGCGACGCCGCGGACGACAAAGTCGCCGTAGTCGTTGCGCTTGATGGTGAAGGCGCGCGGGTCGTCTTCCGGTGTGTAGAGCGGCATGACTTCGGTGTCCTCGTCCTCAACTTCCGGCACGGTCTGCAGGATCTCGTAGAGCTTCCACAGGATGGGCTTGATGTTGTCCCGCGCGGCGGCGGACATGCTCATCACGGTATAGCCGCGTCCTTCAAGCTGCGTTTTGATCTCGTCCCAGCGTTCCGCCGCTTCGGGAATGTCCATCTTGTTATAGACGACCAGCTGCGGTTTTTCGCCGAGATTCGCGTCGAAGAGCGCCATTTCCTGATTGATCTGGTCGAAGTCCGCGATCGGATCCTCGGATTCGCCGTTCAGGACGTGCATGATGACCTTCGTCCGCTGAATGTGGCGGAGGAAGGAGTCGCCCAGGCCGACGCCCATGTGCGCGCCTTCGATGAGGCCCGGGACGTCGGAAAGGACGAGAGAATGGTCAAGGTCGAGCTCCGCCACGCCGAGATTCGGCTCCAGGGTGGTGAAGGGATAGTTGGCGATCTTCGGGTTCGCGTTGGTCGCGGCGGCCAGGAACGAGGACTTCCCCGCGTTCGGTTCGCCGACGATGCCGACATCCGCGATGAGTTTCAGCTCAAGAGCGAGGTTCTTCTCTTCGTAAGGCGCGCCCTTTTCAGCGGTGCGCGGGGCCTGGTTGGAAGGGGTGACGAAGTGCTGGTTGCCCTTGCCGCCGCGTCCGCCCTTGCAGACGAGCAGCTCCTGCCCGTCCTTGGTCAGGTCGCCGAGCAGCGCGCCGGTGTCGCGGTCGCGTACGATCGTGCCGGCGGGAACCATGACGAAGAGGTCATCCGCGGATTTGCCGGTCTTGTTCGAGCTGCCGCCCTTCTGGCCGTCGCCCGCGATGTAGCGCATCTTATGACGGAACTGCGCCAGGGTGTTCAGTTTCTTGTCCACTTTCAGGAAGAGGTTTCCGCCGTGTCCGCCGTCACCGCCGTCGGGACCGCCGCGGGCCACGAATTTCTCTCTGTGGAAGTGCATCGCGCCGTCCCCGCCTTTGCCGGAACGCACGTAAATTTCAGCTTCATCAATAAACATATTTCAATGCCTCAGGTCAATAATTTTCTGAGTATATTGTAACATGGAAAAGGGGGGAGGGATGGTGGAGAAGTGAGGAGAGAGGAGTGGCAAGAGACCAGAGACCAGAGACCGGATAACATAGTTGGGGCATGGCTTTGAAAATTGAGCGCGTCTAACGCTCGATATGGAGAGACACGCTCACTTACGACCGCGCTTAAGCCTTCCCCTCGAGGGGAAGGCCTTAACACACGGAAAAGTGGGCGTGTCTGCGAATGTCGGGCGACTACCCCGCATACAAACCGGCCTTAATCTGTGATAAAATACTACTATGGCAGAAATTGAAATCGGCGCGGCTAAAGTTGAAGAATATCCGTTGATCTCTCAGATTGATCTGAGCTTTGAATCGGACTATGTCTGGAAGACCCAGATCATCGAAGACCTGGACTCCTACCAGACCTCTTTGCAGCGCATCCGTCTGCCGAAGACGATCAAGGTCTCCTTTCAGGCGTACTGCCCCACCACCCTCGAAGCCATGATCCGGCGCAAGGAGATCCTCGTCGTGCGGTGTGAAGACGTTGTCGTCGGCTACCTTCGCCTGGAACAGGATGAAGCGGTCAACCGTCTCGTGCTCAAGACGGCGGGGATTGACCCCGCTTACCGACGGAAGGGGATCGGCGCCGTCCTGCTGGAACGCGTCGAGGAGATCGCGCTTCATAACGGCATTCATAACCTCGTCGCCATGGTTCAGGCGAAGAATGACCCCGCGATCCGCTTCCTGACCGGGCACGGTTTCGTCTTCTGCGGTTATCAGGAATTCTATTTCAGGAATATGGAGATCGGATTGTTCTTCTCGAAACATATCCGGTAAAGGTCTGCCATGACGTACATTATTCCTGTTCTTCGCACGCTCAGTGAGGTCCTGACAGCGGCGGTCGCGATGACCGCGTTTTCCATGCTGCTGTTTTCCCTGCAGTTCATCCGCCGCAAAAGGGTCCTCGCCTGGACCTCCGTTCCCCTTTTCATCTGCATCGTTCTCATCTACAGCGCGGACGCCTTGGAAACCGTCGCGATGAGTGACGCGGCGCATCTGCTGTGGGAGAAGCTCCAATGGACGGGGCTGATTTTCCTGCCGTCTTTGGTTTTCTTCTTCGTCCTGCCGCTGCCGGGAATGACCGGACGCTCCGCGGGTTGGTTCGGCAAATGCTTCGCCGGCGCGGCGGTGCTCGGCTCCGTGTATTTCACCGCCCGCCTGTGGCAGGATAAGCTCTTCGCCGGCATGAGGACCATCTCCAACATCGGCACGACGATGATCCATTCCTCCGAGACGGTGTATTTTTGGATCTTCTGCGCTGCCTGTCTGGCGCTCACTTTCGAACTGCTGAACATCGCCTTCCTGCGCACCAAAACGCACACCGGCCGCAGACGTATGCTGTACCTGATCCTCGGCGTCACCGGGGTTCTGGCCGGCTCGTTCCCGCTGCTGCTCTTCGGCTCCGGCCTGCTCATCTCGCAGCACCCCGTCGTCTTCTGGACGCTTTCGGTCATCGGCAACCTGCTCGTGACCGCGATGGTGCTGCTGCTGGCGTACTCCGTCACGAACTTCTCCGTCCCTTGGTCGGACCGCCTCTCCCGCCTGCGCATGCTCGAATGGATCCTGCGCGGACCGGTCACGGCATCCCTGACATTGTGGATTGTCACCATGATCAACCGAACCTCCACCACGCTCGGACTGCGCGTGGCGGGCTTAAATACTTTCGCGACGGTGTTCGCGATCATCGTTTTGGAATACCTGGCGGGGCTCGCGATGCCTTTCATTGAGCGCAGCAGCCTCGTGGGTCTCGGCAAAGAGGACTACGCCATCTTCCGCGACTTCCAAGGGATGATGGTCTTCAAACCGGAACTGGAAACCTTCCTCGAGGCGCTGACCGGCGCCCTCTGCGACCGCTTCCAGGCACGGAACGGCTTCTTCGCCGTGATGGATGAGTCCGGCAAGATCGACTCAATGATCATCGCCGGCGGTTCGGAACAGATTCCCGAAAACCTGACCGCCTCCCTGCCCGCGTATTTCGCCGAGAATGGGGACGAACCTTACCGTGAGGAGCCGTGGGTGATCTTCCCCGTCATCTCCCGCGCGAATGAGACCGCCGTTTTCCTCGGCGTGCTGGGGTTGTCCGATCCCTCCGCTATGCTGGATTCCGAGAACGGCCGCGCGACCCTCGAGGACGCGCTGAATAATGCCTGCACGGTGCTCCGGCAGCGCCGTTACCTGACCACTGCTTATCAGGTCCTCCGCGGCAGCACCGCGTCCGACGCGAAGAACTCCTTCCGCAGCGGCTCCGTGCTGAATGATCAATCCCTGTTGGCGGATGACAGCGAGGTTGAAAATGTCACCGCCTGGACGAAGGATGCCCTCTCCCATTATTGGGGCGGGCCGCGCCTTTCCGACAGCCCGCTGCTGGAGCTGGAAGTCGTGAAGTCCACCGCGGAAGAAATGAACGACACGCCGACGAACGCGCTTCGTTCGGTGCTGAAGAAAGCGCTTGAGAAACTGCGCCCCGAAGGTGAACGCGCCTATAACGGCGAGTGGACGCTGTATAATATCATTGACCTGAAATTCTTCGAGAAAGAGAAGGTCAAGGATATCGTCCGCCGGCTCGCGATGTCCGAAGCGGATTTCTACCGCAAGCAGAAAGTCGCCGTCGAGGCGATGGCCAAGGAGATCATCCGCATGGAGCAGGAACGCCATGGCTGAGGACAAATCCGCCCGCGGTGAACCCGAACTCGCGCTCTACAGCCGCGGACGCGCGCCCGATATTATTGCCGTTGTGCTCATCCTGACCGGGACGCTGATTTCCGTCGGGTATTTCAGCAGCAACCCCGGGCAGCTCGTCCGTCCCTTCTGCCTGCTGATGAAGGCCTGGTTCGGCTCCATGGCAGTGGCGCTTTCGATCCTGACCGTGGTCGTCGGCCTCGCGATTTTATTGATGCGCCGGGTGTTCCCGAAAGTGCGGATGAGCATCCCCAAGCGCGTGATCTACCTGCTTTGTTTTCTTATCGTGATCATTGACGTGCTGCTGCTCTGCGCGTACTACGGCGGCGAGGCTGCCGGCGGAAGCGCGGGGATGGGCTTGGCGCGGCTGCTCTGCGGGAGTCAACCGCCGATGCTCTTCGCCTTTGAAGTCTGGGTGACGCTGATCATCGCGGTGTGTATTCTCGCGGGCGGTCTGAACTGGGGGCCGAAGCTCTTCCGTGAACTCGGCGGGGAGATCAAAGGCGCCGTCACGAACGCGCGGAACGCCGAGCGCAATGCCCGCCGCCCCAAGGAAACCGATCCCGGTTTCGATTGGAAGTCGGAATACAAAGCGGAGTCAAAACAAAATCAACAGCGGGAGAGCGCTTCCGCTGAATCCGAAGCGGAAACGGACCCGGTCGCCGAGCCCGTGATCCCGCCGAAAAGAGTGATGAACATGTCTGAAATCTTCAAATCAATGGAAAACCCGATCCCGGAAATCCAACCCGCTCAAACGGAGCAGGGTTCACGGCGGACAGCTTCCTCCGCGGGAGGTTCGCGCCGGCTGAATAACCTGCCTCCGCTGAACCTGTTGGATACGGAGCTGGGTTTTTACGGGCAGAACGAGGATCATCAGGAGTTTATTCAGCGCATCGAAGAGGCCATGGCCGAGTTCGGCGCGCCCGTGAAGGTGATCGGCTGTTCGGTCGGTCCGTCTGTCGTTCAATACCAGGTCATCCCCGGTCAAACCGCGAAGGAAGGCAAAGTCTCCGCGAAGAACATCCGCGTGAATCAAGTGGCGCAGTGCGAACGCGATTTAGCGGTCAGTCTCGGCGTCAGCAATCTCTCCATTCAGGCGCCGGTGCCGGGCGAATCCTACATCGGCATCGACATCCCGAACCCGAACGCCATGAAAGTCCGCCTGCGTCCGCTGCTGGAGAGCCCGGAGTTCACCCGAAAACCCTCCCCGCTGAATGTCGCGCTCGGCCGTGACATCACCGGCGACCCGGTGGTGGTGAACCTTGAGAACATGCCGCATCTGCTGGTGGCCGGTACCACGAACTCCGGTAAATCCATCTGCCTGCGGGCGATGGCGGTCTGCCTCGCCATGAACAACACGCCGGATCAGCTGCGTTTCGTGATGATCGACCCGAAGCGCGTCGAATTCTACCGCTTCAACGGGCTGCCGCACCTGCTCGGCAAGGTCGAGACGGAATACGAACGTTCCATCGCGGTCCTCGAATGGGCCGTCCAGGAGATGAAAAGCCGTTACCAATTGTTTGAAACTGTCGGCGCGCGCAAGCTATCCGTTTATAATAGATATGCGGTTGAGCACGGACAGAAGCCGCTGCCGTACATTGTCATCATCATTGATGAAATGGCGGAGATCATGAAAGGCGCCGACAAGCAGGGCCAAGTCTGCATTGATAAGCTCGCCTCCCTCGCCCGCGCGACCGGCATGCACTTGGTCGTCGCGACCCAGCGTCCGGATACGACCATCGTCACCGGCAAGATCAAGACGAACATTCCCGCCCGCATCGCGCTGAATGTCGCCTCCGCTGTGGACTCCCGCGTCATCATGGGCAAGCAGGGCGCGGAGAAGCTGCTCGGCCGCGGTGATATGTACTTCATCGACCCGACGCTGAACGTCCCGATGCGCGTGCAGGGCGCGCTGCTGACGGATAACGAGATTGAGAAGGTCGTGAATATCTGGAAGAAGCTCGCGCCGAAGCCGACCGGTGAGACCGCTCCGTGGGAGGAGATCCTCGAGGCGGGGAAGCAGAACGAGATGAACAAGGACGAGAAGAAGCTCAAGGACGCCATCCGTCTCGTCTGCAGGACCAAGAAGGCCAGCTCGGCGTACATCTCCGGCAAGCTGAACGTCAGCTTCCCGACCGCGTCCCGATTGCTGAACCGGATGGAAGAAATGGGCGTCGTCGGCCCGATGCAGCTGGGCGGCAAGGCCCGCGAAGTTTTATGGGATGAATCCGAGGCGGAAGAGTTCGCCGCGAGTTTGAAGAATAACAAAAATATCAACTTTGAAGATGATGAAGGAGTTTTCGATGAGTGAGGAAAAACGTAAAGTCACATTCACGGAACATATGCGCGTATGGTTCAAGTGGTTCGCCGACGGCGCGGCGGACTTCTTGCTGAAACTCGGCCTGACTGCCAACACCGTCACGGTGATCGGCTGCCTCGGCCACATTATTGCCGCCTATTTCGCGGCCACCGGTAAATTCTGGGTCGCCGGCCTGCTGCTGATCCTCTTCGCGGTCTTCGACTTCATTGACGGCACCATGGCCCGCAAGGCCACCGGCGGTACCGGCACGAAGTTCGGCGCGGTCCTGGATTCCACCACGGACCGCTACGCGGAGTTCATGATCTTCGGCAGCATCCTTTACTATTTCGCCGCGCATCAGCAGCTCGTTTGGGTTGTCATCAGTGTCGCCGCGATGGCGGGTTCCGCTCTGGTCCCCTACACCCGGGCGAAGGGTGAGATTTACGGACTGGATATGCGCCTCGGCATTATGTCCCGTCTGGAACGCTACATCGTCCTCGTGCTCTCCCTGCTGATCGGCTGGCCGCAGATTGCTGTGGCGATGGTCGCTGTTTTCGGCAATATCACCGCCATTCAGCGCCTGCTGCACATGAAGAAGAATTTGGATAAATAATATGCGTCTGCTTCGTGAAGGGATCGTCATCGGTCCGCTGTTCTTTCACTTTTACGGGCTGATCATCGTCGTCGGCATCCTCGTCGGCGTTTGGGTCGCGTCCCTGTGCGGGAAGAAACGCGGGCTGAAGAAGGATGTTTATTGGGATATGCTCCCGTGGATGCTGATCTTCGGCATCATCGGCGCGCGCCTTTGGCATGTGCTGCTGCCGTCAAGCTCCTCCGGGATCTCGTTCTCGTGGTATCTTCAGCACCCGGCGAAGATCCTCGCCGTCTGGGAAGGCGGCTTGGGCATCCCCGGCGCCGTGATCGGCGGCGTGTTCGGCGTGTGGCTTTTCTGCCGGAAGAATAAGGTCTCCTTCATTGACCTGGTTGACACCATCGGCGTCGGCCTTCCGCTCGGGCAGGCCATCGGCCGCTGGGGCAACTACGTCAATCAGGAGCTCTACGGCAAGCCTTCAACGCTGCCGTGGGCGATTACGATTGACGCCGCGCACCGGCCCGCGGGCTACGAGAACATCGCGACCTATCATCCGCTGTTCCTGTATGAGTCGATTTACAACCTGATCGTCTTCGCCATCCTGTGGAAGATCGATCATTCGAAAAAGATTCATCTGAAGCCCGGCAGCGTTTTCCTGCTGTACCTCGTCCTCTATCCGGTCGGGCGCTTCTTCCTTGAGTTCCTGCGCCTCGATACCGTTCAGATGGGCGGGCTCAACATGAACCAGACCATTATGGGCATAACAGCGGTCGTTTCCGCGATCGCGTTGATCATCCGGGAGAAAAAAGCAAAATGAAAATCTCGGCGAAAATCTTCGCAACCGAACAGAAAAACTTGCGTATTAATGATATATCGGAGGAGGGATCCAAATGATTGAGCTTCCTCTTGATATTGTAAACGCGGCCTGTAACGGCGACGAAGATGCCTATGCCGAAATCGTCAACACCCTGCAGGTCCCGGTCTACAACCTTTGCTACCGAATGCTTTACAACGACGGTGAAGCGGAAGAAGCCGCCCAGGAATCGTTCTGGCGCGCTTGGAGCGCGATTGAGAAATACGACCGTGCCCGTCCCTTCAGCACGTGGATCATGTCAATCGCGGCGCATTACTGTATTGACAGGAAGCGGAAGAAGCAGGTGGATAAGGTTGAGATCACGGAGGAGATGGAGGAGCTGCTCCCCGACAGTACGCCGAACCCCGAACACGAGGTCGTCCGTCTGGAACGGGAGGCGCAGGTCCACCGCATCCTCAGCGGATTGAATGAAGTCGACCGGGCGATGGTGATTATGGCATACTGGAATGAGATGAGTATGAAGGACATCGCGGAAGCGGTGAACATGACCGAAAGCGCGGTCAAGAGCAGACTCTTCCGAATTCGCAAACAAGTCGCGGAAAAATGGATTGACTGAGGTGACTGCCATGAATGACCGAATTGACCTTGATTTACCGGATGTGACAGGGTTCGAGAACGCCGTGCGTTCCATGGGTATGGCGAAGCCCGCGCCGGGCTTTACCGACCGATGGAAGGTATACGCCGCCGCGCGGCAGTACGAGAAAGATGCTGTGCGCCGGTTCGCCGCGAAAGCCGCGGCGGTCCTCGGCGGGCTGCTCGCGCTGAGCATTGTGCTGTTTTTCGGCCTGCTTCGCAATCCGGCCGTTTCCTCAACCTATTCGGATTTCCTGTCCGAATTCGTCAGCTCGGCCGCCGCTGTCGGCGGCGCGCTGCGGAACGCGCTGCAGATCTTCCGCGCGCCCGCCGCGCTGATTGCCGGCCTGCTCGGCGCCTGTCTGATCGGCTTCGGCGGGTATTGGCTGATCAAAGGAATCGCTGTCAAGTCTTTGGAAAAGGAAGGAGCCGTTTCCGATGCTGAAATACATTAAAAAGATAAATGTTGCGATTATTGTTATCCTCGCGCTCTGCGCGGGGTTTTCCGTTGTCTGCGCCCAGGGCGCGACTTACATCGCCAACCGCGATTTCGTCCTGAATAAAGGCGAGGTCCTCTCGAATGACCTCTACCTCTTCGGCGGGAATTCGGAGCTTCAAGAAGGCTCCCGCGTGGATGGCGACGTGCTCATCTTCGGCGGCAGCGTCGTGATTGACGGCACCGTCAATGGGAATGTCACCGCCTTCGACGGCAACGTCAAGATTGGGCCTGTCTCCGTTGTGAACGGCGACGTGACCTGCCTGGACGGCGACTTGGTGCAGGCGGACAGTTCCGTCATCACCGGCGACCGCCTGACGCGCTGGACGGAGGGCGACACCGAATCCTATGGGGTGACCGCGTACGCCGGCAGCCTCAGCAACGCGGCCTCTCATATATTGCTCTCGCTGACAAGCTTCACCGTGATGGTGATCCGCGTTCTGCTCTTCCTGCTGCTGGCGCTGCTGATCTCGGCGGTCATGCCGAAACAGCTGAAGAAGAACTCCGCCAAGCTTCGCGCCCTGCCGTGGCAGTCCCTGCTGATCGGCTTCCTCTGCGTCGTGTTCTTCGTGATGCTGGAGCTCGCGCTCTGCGTCACCCTGGTGCTGATCCCGCTCGCGCTGCTGCTTCTGGCGGCGTTCTGGCTCTTCTGCCTGTATGGGCTGATCGTCGTCTGCCATCAGCTCGGTGCCCGCGCGGCCGATCTGCTGAAACTGAAGTGGCCGACCGCCGCTGTGACGCTCCTCGGCGCGGCCTTGCTCCGTGTTGTAACCTTCGTCCTCATTCGTCTCGTGCCCTGCCTGGGCGGCTCCGTTGAGCTCATCGCCGAAATGTTCGGTATCGGCGCGGTGATCCTCACCCTGACGAACTGGTTCAATAACAAGAAAGCCGCCAAGACCGCGGCAGAGTCATATCAAAGATCCGATCCCGCTGCCCCGATCGACGACCCCGTTGAAGACGACGATCCGGTTGAGAATGTGGGAAGTGACAAGAAGGAGTAACCCATGATCGAAGTAAAAGAAATCACCGAAATGTCTCAGAAAGTCTGCGATGCCTTCGCCCGATTGGTCCCGCAGCTCTCCTCTTCCGCGTCCATTCCGACCTACGCGGAGATTGAAGATCTGATCAACTCCAAAGCCGGGATCGTGCTTGCCGCAACCGACACGGATGACCCGAACGCCGAAATCCTCGGTATGATGACACTCGTCGTCTTCCGCATCCCGACCGGGATCCGCGCCTGGATTGAGGATGTCGTCGTCGACGGCAATGCCCGCGGAAAGGGCATCGGCGAGAAGCTGGTCCGCGCCGCGGTTGAACGCGCGAAGCAGGAAGGCGCGAAGACCGTCGACCTGACCTCCCGTCCCTCCCGCGAAGCCGCCAACCGTCTCTACCGCCGCTGCGGATTCGAGACCCGCGAGACGAATATCTATCGGATTAAGTTACAGTAAGTCAATAGTCAGTAGTCAATAGTCAATAGAGGTGCCCGATAATTTGAAGCAAGTCTTCGATTATCGGGCGTTATTTTTAAACGCTTCGCGAAGGGGATTCGGTCTGCGGGTCACCTCATCCACCGCGAAGCGGTCCCCCTTCCCCTCGAGGGGA
>CAVIKW010000036.1:0-16185 GCA_963643375.1 Flexilinea sp.
CCTTCCCCTCGAGGGGAAGGCAGAAACGCGCTCGATAAAGGGAGTATGACTCCGCATATCGAGCGCGCTATGTTATCCGGTCTCCGGTCTCTGGTCTCTTGCTTACTTACTTTCCAATCTCCTCCACAGTCTCCTGTACCACGCAAGGCAGGTCGAGGCGAAGATGAAGCCGGCAATGATATCCGTCAGCCAATGCATCCCGGACATCGTCCGGCCGAGGCAGGAGAGGAGGATCGCGACCCAGAGGACCGCCATGAGGGCGAAGCGCTTGTCTTCGTCCTTGACGTACACGAAGATCTGGTCGATGGCGGAGATCCCCGCGATGATGCCGAGGAACATATGCGTCGACGGATACGAGGGATCGAGCGCGCCGTCTTTGAGAACCGGGCGGTAGTTGATCACGATGAGGCTGTTGAACACCAGGTAAAGCACCGCGAACATCACGTAGAGGTACATCAGCGCGGTGAGGTTCTTATCCACCTTCCGCAGCGACTTCCCGCGAATCAGTTGGAACAGGAAGAACCCGGCGAAGAACAGGCAGACCGCGGCGAGGAAATAGAAGCCGACGTTCGAGAGAATCTTGAACGCGGAGCTCTCCCCGATCAAGTCACGGAACCGTCCGTTGATTGTCGCCAGGCCCACGGAGGAGCCCTCCGGGCCGATTGCCTGCACGTCAACAAGGGCCGCCACGACGGTGAACGCGATCAGGATCACCGTCCACAGAATGGCGGCGAATTTGCTCTGCCGCGGTATGTACGTCTTCACGGTTTTCGCGGCTTTTGTGTTCTTTGAGTTCTTCATGTATTTCCTCTCAATTCAATCATTATCGTCGATCACTTCGACATAAAACGAAACCGGACGGAAGCCGTCGTTGCAGGAGATCATCACCGAACGCGGATCCTTCATCCAGCCGTCATAAATATCACTGCCCCCGTGCGCGAGGGTCATGGCGAAGGGAGAGATCGTCTCCCACGCGGATTCGCAGAACCCCGCCGGCTTCTCCCATCCGTCCGCGATCCAGACTTGGCCTTCCTCCACATCGCAGGGATGCTCCATGGGGTTCTCGTACTTCTCGGAGAGGTCGCGGTGCCAGACTTTGCGGACCGCGGTGATGCGGAGCTTTTTCATTCGGCCGCTCCCATGAATTCCAGCATCTGCCCCATCGCCTCTTCCCCTTCACGGATCGGGTACAGCGGATAGCAGTGCGCCATCCCTTCCGCCGTGATCAGCCTGCAATCGGGCACGCGGGCGGCGAACTTCACTGCCTCGGGATGGAGGATCTCATGCGTACCGGTGAAGATCAGCGTCGGCGGCAGGACGGACGCGTCGCCGTTGATCGGGCTGACGTGCCAATCCCGCGGATCGGTATCCCCGGCCCAGCTCAGTCCCTGCAGACGCAGGCGGTCAATATCCAGCAGCGGTTCCACCGCGATGTAATCCTTCATGTCGGGGTCGGACATGGTAATATCCAGCCAGGGCGAAAGCAGCACCGCCTTCTCCGGCAGCGCCTCGGATCGCGACGCCAGCTCCATTATGAAGCCGACCGCCAGCCCGCCGCCCGCGGAGTCGCCCATCACGGACCAGGCCGTGCCCTTCAGTTCCTCGGCGTAGAGCGTATCGAGGAAGGCGTAGGCGTCTTTGTAAGTGTATTTCGGCGTCAGCGGATAGATCGGGAAGAGCACGCGGCAGCCGGCTTCCTCGGCGAAGCGTTCGCAGAAGCGCCAATGGAAGACATTCGCCGCGTCCTTGTAACCGCCGCCGTGAAGGTAGAGCAATGTCCGCTCCGTCTTCAGCGTCTCCGGCGTCAGCGTGTACACGGAGAAGCCGCCGCGGCTGTGTTCGTCCACGCTGAGGCTGCGCATGGGCGGGATGATCGGCGGGTTCATATCCGCGCGGGATTTGTCCGCCAGTTCCTTTTTCAGCGCTTCCACATCGCTGCCGGCTTCGCGGCGCCATACGCGCATCATGGTTTCGATAAGGGCTGTGTTTTTGATCATTTACGGTCTCCGTTGTCCACGGGTAATTATACATCAACCTATGCGGATTTCGGCGGATTCCGCCCCTCGTTTTAATCCCCCTTTCCGCAAAATCCCCGCCGATAATGGTATAATTAATTGATTATTGAAACAGTCTTTAAACAGAACGAAAAGGCTTGGAACTCTTATGGAAAACAACGAAAACATCCCGGCCGATGCTGTAACCCAGGTCGACCTTGATCAACAAATGCGGTCCGCGTATCTGGACTACGCGATGAGCGTCATCGTCTCCCGCGCGTTACCGGACGCCCGCGACGGCATGAAGCCGGTCCACCGACGCATCCTCTTCGCGATGCAGGACATGGGGATCCGCTCCAACGGCCCGCACAAGAAATCCGCCCGTATCGTCGGTGAAGTGCTCGGTAAATACCATCCGCACGGCGACGCCTCCATTTACGACGCCATGGCCCGTATGGCGCAGGACTTCTCCATGCGCTATATGCTCGTCGACGGTCAAGGGAACTTCGGTTCCATCGACGGCGACTCCCCGGCGGCCATGCGTTACACTGAAGCCCGCATCGCCCCCATCACGGATGAGCTCCTCGCCGATATTGACAAAGAAACCATCGACTTTCAGGACAATTTCGACGGAACCTTAAAGGAACCGCTTGTGCTGCCTTCCAAGGTGCCGAACCTGCTGCTGAACGGCTCGAACGGCATCGCCGTCGGTATGGCGACGAACATCCCTTCCCACAACCTGCGCGAGATCAACGCGGCGCTGGCGTACATGATCGACAACTACGATCATATTGAGGATATCACCGTCGACGACCTCATGCAGTTCGTCCAGGGACCGGACTTCCCGACGGGCGGCATTATCATCGGCCACGAAGGCATCCGCCAGGCCTACACCACCGGCAAGGGGCGCATCATCGTCCGCGCCCGCAGCCATGTTGAGGAAAATCCGAACCACCCGAACCGCTTCAACATCATCATCACCGAGATCCCGTACCAGGTCAATAAAACCACCCTCATCGAACGCATCGCGGAGCTCGTCCGCACGGGACAGGTGGACACCATCCATGATCTGCGCGATGAATCCGACCGCGAGGGTATGCGCATCGTCATCGAGCTCAAGAAGAACGCGCAGCCGAAGGCCGTCCTCAACACGCTCTACAAGCACACCATGCTGCAATCCACATTCGGCGCGCAGATGCTCGCCCTCGTGGATGACCGCCCGCAGTACCTCTCCCTCAAGAACGCGCTCGAGATCTTCATCAAGCACCGCCTTGAGGTCATCGTCCGACGGTCCCAATTCGACCTGCGGAAGGCGAAGGCCCGCTCCCACATCCTGGAAGGCCTGCTGATCGCCCTCGCCAACCTCGACGAAGTCATCCGCACCATCCGCGAAGCCAAGGACACCGAGACGGCCAAGGCGCAGTTGATGGAGCGCTTCCGCCTGGATGAGATTCAGGCGCAGGCCATTCTCGATATGCAGCTGCGCCGCCTGAGCCAGCTGGAACAGTTCAAGATCGAGGAAGAACAGCGTCAGCTCAAGGAAACGATTGCCGACCTCGAGGACCTGCTCGCCCGGCCGGAACGCCAGCTCAAGGTCGTCGAGACCGAGACGAACGAAGTCACCGAGAAGTACGGCGACGACCGCCGCACCTCCATTGAGGCGGATGAGCTCGAAGGCTTCACCGACGGCGACTTGGTCTCCGAACGCGGCGTCTTCGTCACTATGACCGAACGCGGCTACATCAAGCGCGTCGACGCCAACGTCTACCGCCAGTACAACCGCGGCGCCCGCGGCGTTGCCGGACACGGATTGAAGGAAGAGGATTCCCTCTCCCGCATCGTCTTCGTGAACACGCACGACACCATGCTCTTCTTCACGAACAAGGGCCGTGTCTACGCGGAGAAGGTATTCCGCATTCAGGAAGGCGGCCGCACGGATAAGGGCACGCCGGTCATCAACATCATCAATATCGACGGAGACGAAAAAGTCACCGCCATGCTGCCGTTCAGCGAAGCGTCCGCTGAGGATTACCTCGTCATGGTCACCGCCAACGGCAAGATCAAGCGCTGCCGCATGAAGGATTACATGAATATCCGCGCCAACGGCCTGATCGCGGTCAACCTTGAGGAAGACGATGAATTGAAGTGGGTCAGCCGCACCGATGGGAACATGAACGTCATCATGGTCTCCCGCAACGGCAAATGCCTGAAGTTCCCGGAAAGCAAGCTGCGCCCGATGGGACGCGGCGCCACCGGCGTCAACGCCATGAAGCTCGTCGACGGCGACAAGCTCGTCTACGGCGGCGCGGGTTCGGATCAAGATGATATCCTTATCGTCCACGAATCCGGCATCGGCAAACGCACCAACATCGCCCTCGTCCCCGTTCACGGACGCAACACCGGCGGTCAGAACATCACCAACGTCCACGCCCTCGACAAGATCGGCAAAATCGCCGCGGCCCTCATCCTGCATGAGAACGACGACATCACCTTCGTCACCTCGAAGGGCAGCGTCGTCCGCCTGCGCGGTACGCTGATCCCGGTCCAGGGCCGCTCCGCCCGCGGCGTCCGCCTGATCAAGCTGGAGGAAGGCGCCTCCATCGCGAGCGTTACCGCCAACGACCACGACGCCATTGTCGACGCCCCGGATCCCAATTCCCCCGCGGACGAAGCTCCCATTGAGGACGCTCTGCCGGAGGATGACACGATCCCCGAGGAAGATGAGCCGGAGGAAGACGAGCCGGATTCCGAGGAGCCGGAAGATTCCGAAGAGGAATAATTGAACACCAAAACAGGGCAGCGGATGAGCTGCCCTGTTTTTTTGATGGTGGATTACAGAAGGCCGAGTTTATTCGTCTTTTTGAGATATTTCACCGGGATTGGTCGCTCCATGTGCCACTTGACTGCCATCGGGCAGCTGCCTTGATGCGAGATGTAATCCATCTTTCCCAAGAAGGTATAAGCGCCGGTGATCCCGAATTCGTCTTTCTTGAACTCGCGGATGAACAACAGCACCTGGCTGCCGCGTTCCTGATGATGAATGTAGCGCTGACCGGCTTGCGAATCCTCGGAAGTGGTGCTCTGGCTCTCCCAATGGAATGTATTCTCATCAATCGAATAATCGTGGTACATGGTCGATGGGGAGTATTCCTGTAACGACTTGTTGAGCGTGACGAAGAGCAAATCGGTTTTCTTGTTCGGCAGCCACTTCACACCTTCACGAACGGTGGAGGGATTCATCAAGTCGAGCGCGACCAGCAATTGATCGCGGGTGTAGGTGCAATACAGATCAAGCGGACAGTCAAAGCCGAAATCAACTTTTTCGTCAACGAAGTCAATGGTTTCCTTCTTGTAATTGAGGACCTCTTTGATCTCGCTTAGCAACACCGGACTGTTCGCCAAATCGTGGAGATTCTCCAGCGCTTCGGCATCATCCCAAGTCGGGATCGCCTTCATCCAGATTGAGATATAAAACATCTGGATCATCTTGAGCTCTTCCAGCGAATACAAAGCCGGGTTGAAGGGCTCCTCCAAATGCGGGAGGAACTTGTTTAAGAGGAAATCGATCCATCTTCGAGAATCAATTGAGACCAGGCGCTGGAAAGCCGTTTTGAATGCCGGCCCGGCGGGTTCATCAAACGCGGGGATCACATCTGCCTGCACTTTCAGTTCGGAGAAGGTGACATCACGATAATAAACCTTACGAATATCCAGCTTGTAATAGTCTAAGAAATTCTTTAAGGAGAGCGTCATCCCCGTATCCTTTTCGAAGGTCTTGATGCGTTCAACGAGGGCATTCTTTCCTTTGAAGTATTTCTGAATATTGTTAAGGATATATTCAGAAGCGCCTCGTTCGAGCTGGATAAAACAGCCCTTCGGGACATAGCTAAACCCTCGGCGAACCTGCTCCGCGATGCTTCTCCCCGGGTTTGTCGTCAGCGCATGGAATTTGCTTTCAAAGTTATAGTGCTGGTTCGCCTGACCGATGAAGTCCAACACCGTCAGGCAGTCCTTATTGTCAGCCAGACGCAAACCGCGTCCGAGTTGCTGAAGGAACACAGTCAGGGATTCCGTCGGGCGCAGGAACATCACCGTGTTGACCTCCGGAATGTCAACGCCTTCATTATAAAGATCGACCACAAAGATAAACTTGACCGCACCGGAGATCAACTGTCTCTTGGCGGTGGAGCGGTCGTCATCTTTGGAATCCGATGTCAAACTGATGGAAGGAATGCCTTTCCGGTTAAACATCTCCGACATGTAATTCGCGTGCGACTTCGAGACGCAGAAGCCCAAGCCCTTGACTTGATCCACTTCCGTCACGTAATAATCCAGCGAGTCAATAATATGATTGACACGCTTTTCATTATTCACGTACAGCGCGTCAAGTTCATTGACATCGTACCCGCCCCGGACCCAGCGGAGTTGGGACAGGTCCACAGAATCCGTTACGCCGAAATATTGGAACGGCACCAGCAATTTGCGGTCAATCGCTTCGGGCAAGCGAATTTCAGCCGCGATATGATCATCGAACCAATGTAAGATGCTTTCACCATCCATGCGCTCCGGCGTAGCGGTCAAGCCGAGCAGGATTTTCGGCTTGAAATATTTCAACAGCTTTTGGTAGGAATCCGCTGCGGCGTGATGGAATTCATCCACGATGATGAAGTCATAATAATCCGCCGGGAGTTTCTCCCAAAGCTTTTGAGAGTTCAGCGTCTGAATGGATACGAACAAGTGCTCAAGCGATTCCGGTTTGTAATTCCCGACGTAGAGGTCGCCAAAGTTCAAGTCTTTCAAAATGCCTTGAAATGTGTCACGGCTTTGCTTCAGAATTTCCTCGCGGTGGGCAACGAACAGGAGTTTATTCTTCTCTTGCGGATGTGCGGCGCAGTAGTTTTTGTAGTCAAACGCCGAGATGACGGTTTTGCCCGTCCCGGTTGCTGCGACGACTAAGTTCTTGTACCGCCCGCGAATCTCCCGCTCAGCGGTCAGTTTATCCAGGATTTCCTGCTGATAGGAATAGGGAATAATATCGAAAACGAACGAGCGCTGTGTGTCCGAGCCATAGAAGCGCTCCGCTTTCAAGGCATTGCGCAGTCGTTCCTCATCGGCTTTGGTGTAAAGCGTGAAATCGGAAGAGTTCCAATAGGATTCAAACGAAGCCGAAATCTTGGTCATCGTGTCCGGCAGGTCGGTTTCCGTAATCTTGAAATTCCATTCCAGACCGCTTGAGATTGCCGCATTCGTCAGGTTCGACGAGCCGACATACGCAACAGAGAAGCCGGTATTGCGGTAGAAAATGTAAGCCTTGGCGTGTAAACGCGTGGTTTTGGTGTCGTAGGAAATTTTGATTTCCGTGTTCGGGAGCTCGTTCAGCGCTTCGATGGCTTTCGGATCCGTTGCACCGGTGTATGTAGTCGCGATCACGCGCAAATGCTTGCCGCTTTTGGTAAATTCCTTCAGGTCTTCAATGATCTTGCGCAGGCCGGACCATTTAATGAAAGAGACAAGGAAGTCAATCCGGTCGGCAGTGCTGATTTCCTTTTTTAGTTCCGTGTAGAGCTCCGGTTCCTTCACCGCACCGCCGGTAAAAATCGAGCTTTTCGCAATCGAAGACTCCGGCCTTTTGATGGAGGACGCATTCTTGCCTAAGATCGCGCGGTCATCGTTTGCGTCCAAAATGGAGAGTAATTCTTTTGCTTCCGGCGTGACGGAGAAATCTTTATAAGCAGCGTTCTCGGTCTTCTTCTCAACCAGGGAGATGATTTGATTCGCCAATTCGATCTGCCCCTGCAATCCGTCCTCGTTGGAATCCTGAATGTTTTCCATGCCTTTGCGGACCACTGAGGCCAGGTAAGACGAAAGGATATCGGCCGCTTCGGCTTTATCAATATCACGGGTATCTTTCAGATTTTCCGGGAGCTTATTCATCTCCTGAGAAATCTGTTCATTGACGACCTGTTCATACAATCCGGGTTTCAGCATGGGTACTCCTTTCGTGCTTCTAATTCATTATACATTGATTCAAATTTCTTTTTCCTCCGAAACAAATTCCCCTCCACGAACGTTTGAATAGAAAGAAAATTGACAAAAGTTCATCATGAAACAGGAACGATTCATGCACCTATAGGGAATTAACCGTGCCGGGAGCGGCGCGGAATCTGAAAAGGAGGAGAAACCATGAAGAGAAACGTCACACTGTCAGTACTCGTCCTCGTGATCGCGCTGATGAGCGTCGCCGCGGCCTCCGCGCAGTACTGCAACCCGTACTGCTACAACGGCTATAACTGCTGCGGGCAGTACACCTACACGTACGCCCAGCCCATCGCCCGCGACGCCGCGGCCTTCGTTGCCGACGTCACCATTGCCGACGGCAGCTACGTCGCCCCCGGAAGCACTGTCGTGAAGACCTGGCGCGTCCGCAACAGCGGCAACACCACCTGGGACAGCGGCTATAAGCTCGTCTTCGTCTCCGGCGATCAGCTCAGCGCCCCGAACACCGTCGCGCTGACGACCACCGTCGCCCCGGGTCAGACCGTCGACCTCAGCGTCACGCTGACCGTACCGAGCGCGAACGGCTCATTCAAGAGCAGCTGGATGCTTGAGAACGCGAGCGGCGTCCGCTTCGGCGTCGGCTATAACGGCCAGACCCCGATCTATGCCCAGTTCACGAACTACTACGTTCAGCCGACTTACAGCTATAACTACGGTTATAACTACTGCTGGCGTCCGCAGCCGTGCGTCCCGAGCTTCCCGCTGGATGGCGACCTGAACCCGAAACCGGGTCCGCGCCCCGGTCCGGAACCCGGTCCGCGTTGGTAGCATTTGTTCTTTAGATCAAATCGGTACGGTGCAGTGCTTCACTGCACCGTTCTGATCAATTAATCCCCCCGTCCGCGAATCCCGTTCACAAAAATTCCTTAAATAAAACCTCGTCCTTGGCACACATCTTGCACTATAGGATATTGAGTTAATCTCATTCATTCCGGAAACGAATCAGAAAGCTGTGTACCGGAAGAACAACCGAGGAGGTTTTTGTGAACAAGAATAAACTTTTCCTATTGAGTCTCGCTGTTATCATCGCCCTGATGGCTGCGGCTTCCGCGCACGCCCAGTGGTATGATGGCGGCTATTACTGCACTTCCGGTAATTGCGGCGTCAACGCTTACAACTACAATTACGGCTTCAACAGCGGTTACTACTGCTCCACCTCCTGGAGCGCGCCGTATCAGGCCGAATTCGTCACCGACGTCACCTACCGTGACGGCAGCTTCGTCAGCCCGGGTCAGAGCTTCCTGAAGACCTGGCGCGTGAAGAACACCGGCACCGCCTGCTGGCCCGCCGGCACGTCCCTTGTTTGGGTCGGCGGCGACATGATGGGCGCCCCCGCCGCGGTCGCGCTCCCGTACAGCGTCGCCCCGGGTCAGACGGTTGATATCTCCGTCACCATGGTTGCCCCGAATTCTCAGGGTTCTTTCTCCGGTCAGTGGGAACTGCAGGCCCCCGACGGCACGCTCTTCGGTGTCGGCTGCAACGGCGCCACTCCGCTGTGGGTGACCATCTCCACCTTCAATTACGGTTATAACGGCATCGCCAACTACGGTTACAGCTACTGCTCCGGCTCCAACTGCTCCGCCACCGGTTCCCGCGCGGGCAAGAATCCCTATTGCAATAACAAGATCCGCGACGTCAAAGACGTCACCATCCCCGACGGCACCGTTGTTGAACCCGGCTCCGTCTTCCGCAAGACTTGGCGCATGAAGAACGGCGGCACCTGCGTTTGGGATGAGAACTACGTCATGGTCTTCGCCGGCGGCGACAACCTCGGCGGTGCCGAGTTCGTCCGCCTGAACGCGGTCAACATCATCTACGGTGATTACGACGGCAAGCGCGCCGCCCACAAGATTTACCCGGGCGACTACGTTGAATTCTCCGTCGACCTCAAGGCCCCGTCAACCGCGGGCACCTACCAGAGCTATTACAAGCTCCGCGACAACATGGGCTACGAATTCGGTTTCGGCTCCTGGGCCGCTGAACCGTTCTGGGTCCGCATCACCGTCTCCGACTCCATCAGCAAGAGCGCCGCTTCCACGGATGAGCTCCCCGAAGGCAATGCCTCCGCTGTGACCCCGGCCGAGGCCGAAGCCGCCGAGACCGCCGCGCAGATTGAGGAAGCCGAAGCCGAAGCGCTTGACGGCACCGATGCCGCCCTGGTCGACAACGAAAACAAGAACGTCGTCGAAGTTTCCATGATTGAAAATACCGTTGCCAACAAGTGCGGCGAACAGTCCATCGCCATGCAGCTCACCGACGCCGGCTACACCGTTCTCTGGACCGCTGTCAACGACGGCACCGCTGCCTGGGACGGCTACACCCTCGTCAAGAACGACGCCAACCCGGCCCTGACCCTGGCGTCCGACTCCATCGAAGTCCCCGCCACCCAGCCGGGTGAGACGGCCGAAGTCAGCTTCGACATCACCCTGGATGCCGAGAACGCCGGCACCGATCCGCTGTGGATGGAGTTCCATCTGAGCAGCGGCAGCGAAGACTTCTGCGACTTCTACTTCGAAGCTCCCGCGAAATAAAGCCAAAGCACAGCTTTCTTGAAAAAAAACGGACCGCGTAACGCGGTCCGTTTTTTTTCAGTGTGGAGAGTGGAGAGTGAAGAGTGGAGTTGCCGCCTGATAATGGGGGCGGGTGTTCGCGTATCGGGCGCGTGTTTTCACGCTCCGCGACAGTGGAGGTGTCTGCAGGTCACCTCATCCACCACTACGTGGTCCCCCTTCCCCTCGAGGGGAAGGCTTAAGCGCGGTTCAAAGATGGACGTGACTTTCCCTGTCGGGCATCGCGGCAACGTTTCGCTCGCCGCGTTTAATATAGAAGAGTGCGGCGTGGGAACCACACCGCACTCTTTCAATAACTCCTAACTCCTCGCTCCTCACTCCTCACTGTCAGTGACTCTCCCCCGCCAGCATGGCCAAGCCATGCCCTAAAGTCGTAATCACCGACTGCAGATTCTCCTTCGCCCCTTTCGGACTGCCGGGGAGGTTGACGATCAGCGAAGTCCCGCGGATGCCGGCAGCAGCTCTCGAGAGCATCGCCCGCGGTGTGACGCGCATGGAGGCCGCCCGCATGGCTTCGGGAATGCCGGGCGTCAGGCGGTCGCAGACGTTCATCGTCGCGTCCGGGGTGACATCCCGCGGGGAGAATCCCGTCCCGCCGTTGGTGACAATCAGGTCAATCCCCGCGTCCGACAGGCGGATCAGTTCGGCCTCGATCCCCGCTTGATCATCGGGAATGACGACCGTCTCCTTCACCTCATACCCTTCGCCGCGAAGCAGCTCCGCCACAACGGGACCGGTGCCGTCGGCATAGACACCGGCGGAGGCGCGGTCGCTGACGGTAACGACGGCGGCGCTATACATTCGCGCCGCCCTTCCCGAACGGGCAGATGGGATAATGGCATTCCGCGCAGCCGAGGCAGAGACCGCCTTCGCCGAGCGCGACGAAATCTTCCCTTTTCATCTCAACGCCGGCCGCGATCCGCGGGAGAACGAGGTCGAAGATGGTGGACTTGGCATACATGACGCAGCCGGGCAGCCCCATCACCGGGGTGCCGTCCTCGAAGTAGCCGAGGAGGAACATCGCGCCGGGGAGAACGGGGGCGCCGTAAGTCACGACGCGGGCGCCGCTCTGCTTGATGCCGCCGGGGGTGTTGTCATCCGGGTCGACGCTCATGCCGCCGGTGCAGATGACCATGTCCGGCTTCTGTTCGCGGGCACGCTTCACGGCGTTGGCGACGTTGTCCAATCCATCCGGGACGTATTCATGCGCGATCATGGCGATGCCGTACGCCGCTAACTTCTTCTCAAGCACCGGCGTGAACTTGTCCTCGATGCGGTGATGATAGACTTCGGACCCCGTCGTGATGACCGCGGCGGTCTTCTTGATGAACGGCAGCAGTTCGAGAATCGGTTCACCGCCGACAGCTTCTTCGGCCGCGATGAGCTTCTTCTCATCAATGACGAGCGGGATGCAGCGGGTGCCGGCGAGCTTGTCGCCCTTCTTCACGGGCATGTTGCCGTGGCGGGTGGCGATCATCAATTCATCAATGGAATTCACCGCGTAGAGCTTCTTCGAGTTCACGCGGAAGAGGCCGTCGATCTCAGCCTTGAGTTCAATTTTGCCTTCCTTGACGTCGGAGGCGGCCATGTTCGCGTTTTGGCACAGCGCCGCCAGACGCAGCGCCGCCTCGTTCTCATGCAGCATGCCCTCCGTCTTTTCCCAGACGTAGAGGTTTTCCTTGCCCATGGAGAGCAGCACGGGGATATCTTCTTCCGTGACGATGTGCCCCTTGCTGAAGCGGGCGCCCTTGAATTCGCCCGGGATGATCTGCGTCAGGTCGTGGCAAAGCACGTGGCCGACCGCGTCAACCGTTTTGATCAATTTCATGTATCCTCCTAATCGCGTCAATCCGTCAGCAGCAGCAGGTTCCGTTCATCAATAGGGACGCGGACCTGCGTACCGACGCCGCGCTGACCGTCATCAAGCATTTGGATCAGTCTGCCGCCCGGTGTGGTCAGAATGGCGATCTTGCCGGACTGATCCTCGATAATCCGTTCCACGACGCAGTCAATGAAATTCACCGCGTTCGGGTCATTCTCAATCTTCCGCGCCCGCATCCCGACGAAAGCGGTATCCGCGGGGATGGGCTGCGTCAGCGTGAAAGTGACGCCCCAGTCGGGACATTCGAGCGTATGTTCATTTTTGATCACCGCGGCGGAAATATTGCGGCAGCCGGAGAGCAGCGCCGCGCTGTAATTCCGCGGGTCGCGCATGAGTTCCATGGCGGGCCGCTTCTCAATGGTCTTGCCCTTTGAGATCATGCAGACCTGGTCGCAGAAGTGGCAAATCTCATCGCGGTCATGGGAGACGAACAGCACATCCTTGCCGAACGACTCCAGCGTGTCCAGAAGTTCCGGCTCCAGCTGCCATTTGAGGAAGCCGTCGAGCGCGGAGAAAGGTTCATCCATCAGCAGAATGTCGGGATTGCCGCCGAAGATGCGGGCGAGCGCGGTTCGCTGCTGCTGCCCGCCGGAGAGCTGGGACGGATGATGATCTTCCAGCCCTTCGAGATGAAAACGGCGGATCATATCCGCGGTGATCTGCTTGCGCTGTTCCTTCGGGAAGGCGTGGAGGCCGGCTTCAATGTTGCCGGCGACGGTCATATTCGGGAAGAGCGCGTACTGTTGGAAGAGGTAGCCGACGCGCCGTTCCTGCGGCGGGAGGTTGATGTTTTTCTCACTGTCAAACAGGACGCGGTCATTGAGAACGATGCGGCCGCTGTCCGGTTTTTGAATGCCGGCGACACAGCGCAGCGTCATGGACTTGCCGCAGCCGGAGGCGCCCAGCAGTCCGAGGATCTCATTATCGCAGACGAAGTCCGCATCCAGGTTGAAGGAGCCGATTTTCTTTTTGATCTGTACCGTCAGCATGGTTTATTTCCCTCCCTGTCTGCCTTCGCGGCGTTCGAGCATGTTGACCGTCAGCAGCACGACAGCGGAGATGGCAATGTTGATCAGGACCCATTTCATGGCGGCGGCGTCATCGCCCGTGCGCCAGAGTTGATAAACTTCGGTCGCGACGGTTGCTGTACGCCCGGGGGTGTAGCCCGCGATCATGGACGTGGCGCCGTATTCACCGATCGCGCGGGCGAATGCCAGCACCGCCCCGGCGAGAATGCCCTGACGGCAGTACGGCATACGGATGCGCCAGAAGATGTACGTATCGGAGAGGCCGAGCGTACGGCCGGCATCCGCTAAGTTTTCATCAAAGCTTTCAAACGCGCCGCGGGCGGTTCGATACATCAGCGGGAAGACAACAACCACCACGGCGAAGATTGCGGACCACCAATGCATTGTCAGCTTAACGCCGAATTGCTGATAGAACCACGAGCCGACAATACGTTTCGGCCCGAGCACCATCAGCAGCAGATAGCCGACAACCGTCGGCGGAAGCACAAGCGGCAGCGTCAGAAAGACATCCAAGATACCTTTGATCAGCTTCGGCAGACGGGCGACATAATAGGCAGCGGCAATCCCGACGAAGAAAACAATTACGGCCGAGATTGCGGCGATGCGCAGCGAGTTTGTTAGCGGGAACCAATTCATAAGCCTATCCGGAATTAAATTGTACCCCGACATTGCTGCCGGGGCACAAGAATTTGTAAAAATTACTCAGCCTGAGAAAGGGCAGTGAAGCCGACAGCTTCGAAGACAGCGGAAGCTTCTTCGCCCTGCAGGTATTCGAGGAACGCCTTGGCAGCGTCAGCGTGGGCAGCGGTGTTCAGAACGGCAGCCGGGTAGATAACCTGACCGCACATTTCAGCGGTGGCGGTGTCAACCGGGGTGAGGCCCGCGGAGAAAGCATCGGTCGCGTAGATGATGCCGGCGTCGGCAGTCGCTTCAACAACAGCGGTGGTGACTTCCTTGACATTGGAACCGTAGGTCAGGTTCGCGGCGAGGGAAGCTTCATCGAGGCCGTAGAAAGCGAAGATCTTCTGGGTGTACTGACCGACCGGGACGTCGCTGTTGCCCATGGCGAGCATAACGGTGCCGGCCTTCAGCGCTTCGGCGAGTTCGTCGTAGCTGTTGATGTTGGCGGGGTTGCCTTCAGCAACGCAGAGGGCAACTTTGTTCTCGAGCAGGTTGACGCGGGTGCCTTCCATGACGAAGTCCAGACGATCCGGGTTGACGTCTTCGTCCTTGGTGATGTCAAGAGCGTTCATCTGTTTCGGAGCAGCGGAGATGAAGAGGTCGCAGTCAGCGCCTTCCTGGATCTGGGTCTTCAGCGTACCGGAAGAATCGAAGGTGTAGAGGATGTTGACATTCGGTTCGACAGCCTTATACAGGTCAGCGATCTCGGTCAGGGTTTCGGTCATAGATGCAGCGGCGAAGACGATCAGGTCGGTCTGTTCTTCAGCCTGAGCAAAGCAGGAAGCAGGGGCGATGAGCATCGCGAGAGCAAGAAGAATTACAAAGAATTTTTTCATGATTAATCTCCTATAAAAAATCGTTCATAACAGAACTACTCAAATTATAACTATGCAGGTTATAATTAAGGAGACATACGTTCGCTTATGCCGTACGTTCATTCGCCATTGCCGAACAGTTTAGAGGGAAGCCCATGGAAGAAACCCGAAAAATCATTCATTCCGTCGATAAAGCCGCGGTGCTGATCGAAACCCTGATGCGGAGTCATACCCCGCTGACGCTCAAGGAAATCGCGTCCCTGACCGGCTGCCCGAAGAGCACCGTTCACGGACTGCTGAGCACGCTCATCGCCCACGAGATGATCCGCCAGGACGCGGAGGGACGTTACAGCCTCGGCATCCGTCTCTATGAATGCGGCCGCGCGGTCTCATCCGGCTGGGACATCTCCGAACGGACGCACCCATACATTGAACGGCTGTCCTCCTCCGTGGATGCCGGCGCGTTCATTGCCTACTTCGACGGCGCGAACGTCATCACTATCGACCGCTGTACCGGCGGCGGCAGCCTGCAGATCATCCCGGAGAGCGGCGTCCGCCAGCCGCTGCACGCCACCGCGCAGGGGAAGCTCTTCCTCGCCACCCTCCCGCAGAAAGACGCCCTCCGCCTTGCCCGCAACAAAGGATTGACGCAGTACACCCCGCACACGATCATCACCCCCGAAGACCTGGCCGCGGATCTCTCCGCCATTCGGGTGCGGGGCTACGCTATTGAAGACGGTGAACACCGCGTAGGCCTCCGCGCCGCCGCGGCCCCGCTCCGCATCGGAGATTCGGGTGTGAAATACGCTGTCGGCATCATCGGCCTCTTCCGCAGAGTTTCGTCCGACGAGTTCCAATCCGCCTGCGGGGAGTTGTTGAATACCGCGGAGGAGATGGAGAAGGCGATTGGGGGGAGGTAAGTCAATAGTCAGTAGAGGTGCTCGATAAAGGAAGCGAGTCTTCCCTTATCGGGCGCTTTTTTTGACGCTCCGCGAAGGAGAGCGGTCCACGGGTCACCTCATCCACCGCGAAGCGAGAGTGGAGTGTGAAGAGTGGAGAGTGGAGTTGGCGCTCGATAAAGGGAGACTTATTCCCCTTATCGGGCGCGTATCTGCCTTCCCCTCGAGGGGAAGGGGGACCACGTAGTGGTGGATGAGG
>CAVIKW010000037.1:0-16148 GCA_963643375.1 Flexilinea sp.
CCATAGTTGATCCTTCGTAAAAGTTCATCCACCGCTTCGCGACAGTGAGCGGGTCCGCAGTTCACCTCATCCACCACTAACGTGGTCCCCCTTCCCCTCGAGGGGAAGGCTTAAACGCGGTCGAAGTTGGGCGAGATTGCGAGTGTCGGATGTTTGCGGCTATCGCAGACCTCATCCACCGCAAGCGGTCCCCCTTCCCCGGACATACAGTGAGGAGTTAGGAGTGAGGAGTGAGGAGTTGAAGTGCTCGACATTCTAAGACCCGCTCAAATTACGTTATCCGGTCTCTGGTCTCTGGTCTCTGGTCACTGCTTCCGACTATTGCCTTACTCACGCTAATGACTGCAGCGCTAAACGCAGCTTCTCCTCAACATCATCCGGCGTGTCTTTCGGCAGGGACTGCACCGCGGTTTGGGCCTGGACAATGCTGTACCCCAGCGCGGTCAGGGCTTCGACGACCTCGTAATCCGTGTTATGCAGGTCGGCAATGCCGCCGCCGGCGGTACTTTCGGTGATCTTCCCCTGCAAGTGGAGGACAATCTTCTGCGCGGTCTTCTTGCCGAGGCCGGGAATGCGGGAGAGGAAGTCCGGCTGCTCCTGAACGACGGCGCGGCGAACCACATCCGCGGAGCTGTTCGAGAGGATCGACAGCGCGAGCTTGGGGCCGACGCCGCTCACACCGAGCAGCATCTCGAACATCGAACGGTCTTCCTCGGTTTTGAACCCGTACAGCGCGAGCAATTCTTCTTTGACGATGAGATGCGTCCGCAGGGAGATGGGCTTGCCTTCCTCGACCTCATCAAGCAGCGGCGCGGGCGTGTAGACCTTCAATCCCAGCCCGCCGACCATGACGACGACGCCGTCCGATTGAATTTCCGCGGCGATTCCTTCAATTCGAGCGATCATACCGTCCTCCTATTTGCCGCGATGGGCGTTGTAAATTTCATAGAGCATGACGCCCGTGGCGACCGCGAGATTCAGCGAGTCGCTGGAGCGGAGCATGGGAATGGCAGCGATGGCGTCGCAGGCCTCGAACTCCGCCTGGGACATGCCGGCGCGTTCGGATCCCATCAGCAGAATGACGGGATCGGCGTAGTCGATATCCACGTAATCCGTCGCGGACTTATCCGAAGTGCCGACGAGCTGCAGGCCGGTCCGCTGCTTCCAGGCGAGGAAGCTTTCCAAATCCGTGCGGACGATTTTCGTCGAGAAGATCGCGCCCATGGATCCGCGGATCGAGCCGATGTCGTAGGGACTGGTGCAGTCGCCGATGAGGATGACGCCGTTCGCATCCACCGCGTCCGCCGTGCGGATGATCGTCCCCAGGTTGCCGGGGTCCGCGGTCTCCGTCAGGGCGCAGATGATGCCCTTCGAGCGGTCCAGATCATCCAGTTCATAAAAGCGCATCGCCGCCACGGCAGCCAGTCCCTGCGGGTTTTCCTTCACCGCGACGGACTCAAACACCGGCTGTGAGACTTCAAGGATCTCGACGCCGAGTTCGCGGGCGCGTTTGGGCAGGGTCAAGCCGTATTCCGTCTTGAGCAGCTCGGGGCAGACGATGAGCGTCTTCACATCCGCGCCCTTATCGAAAGCTTCGCCGATAATGCGCAGGCCTTCCATATAAAACAAACCGGTACGCTTCTGTTCTTTGCGTTCCCGGAGTTTGCGGATTTCTTTGATGCGCGGGTTTGCCGCTGAAGTGATGATCATAATCCGTTCTCGTTCATCATACGCAGGTAGGCGAGACTGGAGGAGCAGGTGATGGCTGCCGCCAGCGCGTCCGCCGCGTCATCGGGCTTGGGGATGGAATCGAGTCCGAGGATGGATTTCACCATCATCTGGACCTGCTTCTTCTCCGCGCCGCCGTAACCGACCACGGCCTGTTTGATCTCCATCGGGGTGAACTCGGCAATCGGGATGCCGGCGCGGGCCATGCAGAGCAGCACGACCCCGCGCGCCTGTCCGACGGAGATGGCGGTGGTCACATTGTTCGAAAAAAACAGCTTCTCCACAGCCCCGTAAGCGGGCTTATGGAGAAGCATTTTTTCGGTTAACGAATCGAATAACGTCAGAAGACGGTATTCCATTTTCTGTTTGGCCGGGGTGGAGATGACACCGTAATCAATGACCGCGAGGTCCCCGCGTTCGGACACGTCAATAAAGCCGTACCCGGTCAGCGCGGTGCCGGGATCGATCCCCAGGACGACCATTCGGGATCAGTCTTCCATTTCGTCGTAGATATCGTCGCTGACGACCATGTTGTGATAGACGTTGTTGACGTCATCAAGTTCGTCAAGAGCATCGACGACACGCAGAACCTGGAGAGTGTCTTCCTTGGAGAGTTCCATCGGCTGATTCGGGATCTGTTTGATTTCGCCTTCGTCAATGTGGATGCCGGCAGCGAACAGAGCGTCGGAGATGGCCTTGAAGTTCTCAACATCGGCATAGATCTCGATAGAGCCGTCATCATTCTGCTGAATGTCATCGGCACCGGCTTCGAGAGCGAGCTCGAAGAGGGCATCGAAGTCCATGGAGCATTCGGAGATGAGGAAATAAGCCTTGCGGGAGAACTGCCAGGCAACAGAGCCGGATTCGCCGAGGTTGCCGTTGGCGCGGGTCAGCGCGTGGCGGACATCAGCAACAGTACGGTTGCGGTTCTCGGTAACGCACTCGATGATGAGCGCGACGCCCTTCGGGCCGTAGCCTTCATAGGTCACATCTTCGTAGACGAGACCGTCTTTGTCGGCACCGGTACCACGCTTAATGGCGCGGTCGATAGAATCCTTCGGCATGTTGTTGGATCGGGCTTTGTCAATCGCGAGACGTAAGCGGAAATTGGTATCGGGATCCCCGCCGTCACGTGCTGCTAATACGATTTCCTTCGCCAATTTAGTGAAGAGCTGGCCGCGTTTCGCGTCGCCCGCACCCTTCTTACGTTTGATAGTAGCCCAATGAGAATGGCCTGACATATATCATTCTCCTTTTCAATATAGGATTATTAATTTTGACTCATTAATTCAACACGAAATCGTTCAATGTCATTTCAGAATTGATTAACGAATACATTATACAACTATTTTGAAAATCGTAAAAGGGTGATGATGGAATCAAATACGCAATCCGCCCCGAAAACCGTCCCGCCGTTATGACAGAGAGGGTTATCCATAATTCAGCGTTATAATTGACGGTGAAAGGAACCGAAAGCATATGTACAAAGCAATACTGTTCGACCTTGACGGGACGCTGCTCCCGATGAACACGAAGGACTTCGCCGGCGCTTATTTCAAAGCGCTCGCCGCGAAGGTCCTGCCGGCGTACCCGATGGACCCGCAGCAATTCGTGGGCGCGGTCATGGGCGCGACCAAAACCATGGTCGCGAACACCGGCGAAAAGACCAACCGCGAGGTTTTCTGGAATAAATTCGAGGAACTGACCGGCCTCCGCGATGACGCGTTGGAACCGCTCTGCGACTCGTTCTACGCTGTTGAGCTCAACGGCATCAAGCGCTTCACGGGCGAGAATCCGCTCGCGGTCGAGGCCATCCGCGCGGCGCGGGAGAAGGCGCCGAAAGTCATCCTCGCCACCAATCCGCTCTTCCCGGCTGTCGGGCAGCGTACGCGCCTGAGCTGGATCGGGCTGAAGCCGGAGGATTTCGACTTCATCACGGACTACGGCACGGATTCTTTCTGCAAGCCGAACCCGAATTATTATCTCTCTGTCTGCGAACGCGCGAATGTAGCGCCCGCGGACTGCCTGATGATCGGCAATGATGAAAATGAGGATATGTACGCCGCGGGGCTGGCGGGGATCAATGCCCGCTACCTCGTGACAGACTGCGTCCTGCCTTCGGAACAGCATCCCTGGACGGGGCCGAAGGGCAGCTTCGCCGAGATGACGGAGATGCTTCGTTCTCTGTAAAGGAAGTATAAAAATGAAAGATGAGAAATGGTATCCGCTGGAGACCTCCGCGAAAATCTATCCGGCGATCCTCTCTCCGCGCCAGCCGAATGTCTACAGGCTCGCCTGTGTGCTGACGGAAGATGTCGACCCGCAGATCCTGCAGGAGGCATTGAACCTGACAATGACGCGTTATCCCTCCTTCTGTGTCAATTTGAAGGCGGGCGCCTTCTGGTTTTTCTTCCAGGAGACGGACAAGAGACTCAAGCTGCAGCCGGAGACGGATTATCCCTGCCGCATGATCGACCCGACCGACGAGGACGGCTTCCTCTTCCGCGTGCTGTGGTACAAACGCCGCATCAGCCTCGAGGTCTTCCATGTCATCGCGGACGGCACCGGCGGGATGGAATTTCTGAAGACGCTGGTCTATTATTACCTGCTGCTGACCGGGAAACCGGTCAAACCGGGGAACAACATCCGCACGCTTGAGACGAAACCGACAGCGGAGGAATCCGAGAACAGCTTCCTGCGCTACTACGATCCCGCCATCAAGCCGGACCGCAAGGATTTCAAGGCGCTGCATTATGAAGGGACGGTGATCCCGAATGACGGCTTCCGTGCCGTCAACTGCTCCGTGCCGAATCAGCCGCTGGTCGATCTCGCCCACCGTTATCACGCGACGGTGACGGAATACCTGGCGGCGCTGCTGCTGCGCTCGTTCTGCCGAGTGCTGCCGGAGCCGGAGGACAAATCTTCCCTGATCCGCATCTCCATCCCGATCAACCTCCGCAAGCTGCTCCCCAGCGACACGCTGCGCAACTTCACCTACTTCGCGAATGTCGGCGTGCCGTACAGCCGCGCGGGAGACAGCCTCGAAAGCCTTCTCACGACCGTGCAGGAACAGCTGCATGAAGCCAACCGCAAGGAGACGATTCTGCCGCGCATCAATCCGAATGTCACCGCCGAACAGAACCCGTTCCTGAAGCTCGCGCCGCTCGGCCTGAAGCAGCTCGTCCTGCGGGAAGCGCACCACGTGCTCGGCGACGAGCTCTTCACGAGTTCGCTTTCCAACATGGGCTTGATCCGACTGGACGACTCCTTCAGTGAATACATCGACCGCTTCGAATTCGCGCTCAGCACCTCGGACCGCATTCCGCTGTGGCTGAGCATGCTCTCCTACAAAGACAGCATGAACATCACCTTCTCCTCCACGATCAAAGAAAAGCTCGTGGAGCGCGAATTCATCCGCGGACTCTCCGCCGAAATCGACGGCATCGTCGTCTATACGAACGAGATTGAGGAAGGAGGGAATGAATGAAACACTGCGAACTGTGCAAAATCGACATCGCTCAGGACCGCGCGGTCTGCCCGATCTGCGGGTCGGAGCTGACGGGCACCTGCGAAAGCGGACAGGAGTATTATCCGAATGTCACGAAGACGGAGAAAATCCGCGAGCCGTTCCCGTTCCTCGCGAAGATCTTCCTCTTCGTCTCAATTATCGTCTCCGTCATCTGCGGATTTCTGAATTTCTTCCTCGCCCCGAACTTCCCCTGGGCCGTCATCACCATCGGCGCCATTGTGCTGCTGTGGGCGGCCATCGGGATCCCGCTGCTGAGCCGCATCAATGTCAACACCATGCTCTTCGTGCAGCTGCTCGCCGCGACGGGGTATTTCATTCTCATCGACCGCCTCACCGGCAGGCACGGCTGGGCGCTGACGTATGTTGTTCCCGGACTCTATATCGCGATGCTCATTGCCTCTGTCACGCTGACGCTGGTCTTCAATGACCGATGGCGCGACTACCTTCTCCCCCTCATCGGCATCGGCGCCGTCGGCGTGATTCCGCTCCTTTCCCTGGTGCTGCGGTGGGTGAATGTAAAATGGTTATGCCTGAGCGCGGTGACCTTAATGCTCGCCCTCTTCATCGGTCTGATCATCTTCGCCGGCCGAAGGAGCCTCTCCGAACTGCGGAGGAAATTACATTTGTAAAAAGTCTCGCCTTAATTTGAGCCGCGCTTAAGCCTTCCCCTCGAGGGGAAGGGGGACCGCTTGCGGTGGATGAGGTGACCTGCGAACCCGCTCCCCTTCGCGAAGCGTTCTACGCCGATGCAAAAAGCGCCCGATAATGGAAGCAACTTATCCATTATCGGGCGCTCTGTTCACTGTCCACTAATTACTGCCCACTCAGCTTCAGCTACATATTCCTCGACACTTCCCCATTCTCGAATTTCACGGCGTCGACGAGGGTCATGCGGTCGGTGTCGTAGGTGACCACCAAAATCCCCGCCTCGAATGAGCCGTACCCCTTCTCCCCGAGGTACGCGGCGGTCAGCAGCGTGCCGCCGTCGGGTGTGGAGGGACTCACCTGCACGGTGAAGAGTTCATCCTTGACAGGGATTTCCGCGTCGATCTGACGGCGGGCAGAGCTGCCTTCAGACAGAATCTTTCCGCCCTGAATGACCGCATAGTAAGCGCCGTCCCCGACACGTTCCGGCGCGGACAGGCCGGCATCCGCGAAGGCCGCCGCCAGGTCATCCGGGAGCGGCGTCCGCTCTTCTTCGGGGAGCGTGCCGCCCATCAAGACCAGCGTCAGCAGATTCGGGTCCGACGACGCTTCGAGATGCGGGACGAGGCTGTCGCTCTCGGAAAGCTCCGTCAGCGCGTGGAAATGCACGGAGGCCTGATCCCAGCTCGCGTACGCCTCATCGCCGCGATGGTCGGGCAGATCGTAATTCTCGGCGAGGTAATCCGCGAGGTACAGGGAGACCTTCCGCGAACCGTTGACATTCAGGTGGCCGCTGTCCGCGAGGTCGGTCGTGAAATCAATATCGATCTCATCATAAAGATGGTTGAAATCCACGAACGGCACGCCGTATTCGTCGGCGATTTCCGCGATGTAATTCAGCTGTTCATACGTTTCCTGCTTCTCCACCAGCGGGGTTTTGATCAGCAGCAGGGGCAGGTCGCTATCGCGGCAGAACTCAATGAAGTCCCGCAGCACCGCCTCCATGTCGGGCGGGAGCTCGTGCGTGGAGTCCCAGACCTGTTCGGGGCGGTCATACGAGATGATGTTCGTGGTGAAGTTGTAGCCCTTCGTCGGGTGCGTTCGGCTGCTTGTGAAGTAATGGAAGTCGTCCCAGGTCAGCCCGCCCTGCTGCAGACGGGAATGGCTCATGATGATCGGGAAGAGGATCTCGCCCTTCTCGATAATCATATCCGACTCCAGCACGCCTTTGATCTTCTCAATGGAGAGCGGCACCGGGTCGAGGGCGAGGTGCGTCATGTTCGTGCCCTGCTCGGTCTTGAGCACCGGGCGGGAGAAGTTCGTCGCCATGATAAGATCCAGGACGACCAGCTTCGGGGACTGCTTCTTCAGCGCGTACTGCAGCAGCAGTTTGGAAGCCCACAGCGGCTGTTGATGGGTGGTCAGGTTGTAAGCGGAGATGCCGGTCTCGTCCCAGATCACGGACGGATTGATGCCGTAGAAAATGTGACTGGCGCCGACAAAGAAGACGTCGATTTGCTCCGGCTCTTCATAGGCAATGTTCTTCGCGGTGCCGAAATGCTGTTTCTCGAAAAGCAGCACCGTCGCGAAGTGATACAGCCCAATCAAAATGGCGGCGAAGAGGATCGTGCAGATGATTTTTTTCTTCATTGGCCTGCCTCAGAACTGGAAATATACGAAGCGGCTGGCGTCAAAGCCCGGACCGTAAATACCGAAGAGAACGACAGCGGCGATCCCGCCGAGGATCAACGCCCAACGGACGGCGAGCGGCTGCGCCTCAACGCGAGTACGAAGCGAAGTACCGCCGCGCTGCATAAACGAAACGACGAACTGCGTTCCGAGGGCGAGCACGGCCAGAAGGAAGTTCGCGCGGTCGAGCCCGTACTCAAAGATCGCGCCGTTGAAGAGCTTATACACATTCAGGTACCGCAGCCCGGCGAAGAACTCCCGCGCCTGGGTGATGGTATCCGCGCGGAAGACGACCACCGTCAGCGCGAACATCGTCATCACATACAGCGACTGCACACATTTCCAGCCGGCGGAGCGGTCGTCAAATTTCAGCCAAGCGCGGATCTTACGGTAGAGCGGGGTCAGCAGATTCTCAACGATCAGGATCAAGCCGTTCAGCCCGCCCCAAACGAGGTAGGTCCAGTTCGCGCCGTGCCACAGGCCCGAGACGAGGAAGATGATCATGATATTGATATAGCGGCGAAGCTTGCCGCGGCGGCTGCCGCCGAGGGGGATGTAAAGATACGAGGTGAACCAGCGCGACAGCGAGACGTGCCAGCGCTTCCACAGTTCGGTGATGTTATCCGAGAAGAATGGGCGGACGAAGTTCGTCGTCAGTCTGAAGCCGAGCACTTCCGCCGCGCCCCGCGCCAGGTTGGAATAGCCGGCGAAGTCCGCGTAAATCTGGAAGATGTTGAAGAACATCGCGATGACGTTGACCACACCGCCGTAACGGTAAATCTGCGGGTCGCCGAAGACGGTGTTGACATAGATGGCAACGCGGTCGGCGATGACGAGCTTCTGGAAGTAGCCCCAAAGCATTAACCACAGCCCGCGCTTCACGCGGTCGTAATCGAAGCTATGCTCCTCGGAGAACTGCGCGAGGTGGTCTTTGGAGCGTTCAATCGGGCCGGCGAGGAGCTGCGGAAAGAAGGAGACGAAGAGCGCGTAACGGAACGGATTGCGTTCCACCGCCACTTCTCCGCGGTAGACGTCCATCGTGTACGAGACTTCCTGCAGGATGTAAAATGAGATGCCGACCGGCAGCAGCAATTCCAGCTGAACGGTGACAGGGCCGAGGCGCAATACGCGCAGCACCCTGTTCAGGAAGTCCAAGCCGAAGTCGAAATACTTGAAAAGGAAGAGCACGCCGAGGTTGAGCACCAGGCTCAGCGCAACCCAAAGCTTCTTGAGCGTCTTCTCGTTCGGCTTCCCGGCGCAGTTCGAAATAAGCAGGCCGCTCAGCCAGGAGACGAGCGTCGTCCCCGCGAGCAGGAGCGCGTATTTCGCGTTCCAGCACATGTAATAGTAATAGGAAGCGATGAGCAGCCAAACCCAGCGCGCTTTCTTCGGGATCAGGAAATAGATCAAGACCACGATCGGGAAGAAGAGGAGAAAGTGCAGCGAGTTGAAGAGCATGGGGAGTTATCCTGCCTGTTCACGAACGGGATTCGAAAGCTCGCCGATGCCGTCAATCTGCGAGAGGATCACATCGCCGGGCGAAAGCAAAGCGGACCCCGCCGGGGTTCCGGTGAGGATCACGTCGCCCGGGTTGAGCGTCATAAACGAGGAGATGAAGGCGATGAGGTTCTGCACGGGGAAGAGCATGTCGCGGGTGGAAGCCATTTGACGGAGCTCACCGTTCACGCGGCAGGTCAGCAGGGCGTCCGCCGGTTCGAAGTCGGTCTCGATAACCGGGCCCAGCGGGCAGAAGCTGTCAAAGCCCTTCGCCCGGATCCAAGTCTCATCGGACATTTGCAGGTCGCGGGCGGTGATGTCATTGGCAATGGTGTAGCCGTAGATGAAGTCGAAGGCATTCTCCGGCAGCACGGCGCGCGCCGTTTTGCCGATGACGACCGCGAGTTCACATTCCTGCTCAACCTGTTTGGAGATCAGCGGCAGGACGACGGGATCGTTCATCCCGATGACGGTGTTATTCGGTTTGATAAAGACAGACGGGATATCGGAAAGAGCGCGGTCGAATTCCCGCGCCTGATCAAGGTAATTCCATTCGCAGCCGACGATTTTTCCCGGCACAATCGGGGGCAGCAGCCGCGCCGTGTGGACGGGGTGGGAGGCTTCATGCCGACGGAACTCGCCGAAGATGTCCCCTTCAATCTCGCCGATGAGGTCGCCGTACAGCCAACCGGTTTTGACGGTCGGGTCTCCGCTTTCCTGATAACGGACGATCTGCATGGATCAGAACCAATCTTTTTTGTTGAAGACCCAAATGGCCAGCGCCACGCAGGCAACGATCACGCCCAGAATGACGAGGTGCGCCGTGTCCCCGGTCGCGATATCGCCCGGCCATTTGACGTTCATGCCCATGAAGCCGGTGATGATATTCGGGATTTCCAGAATGATGGTGACGGACGCCAACATCTTCATGACGATGTTCATGTTGTTATTGATAATCGACGCGAAGAAGTCCATCAGCCCGACAAGAATGTCGTTATTGATGTTGGTCATGTCAATGGCCTGTTTGTTCTCGGTGATGACATCTTCCAACAGGTCCTCATCCTCCTCGAACTTCTTGAAGCCGCTGAGGCGGGCGAGACGGACGTACACCAATTCATTCTGTTTCAAAGCCTGGGAAATATACAAATAGCTTTTCTGGCATTTGAAGAGCTGCATCAAGCAGAGGTTCGTCAGCGTGTTGCTGAGCTTGTCTTCCAGGTCATCGGTCTGGCGGCTGATTTCACGGACGCAGTCAAGGTAGCGGGTCGTGAACGCCATCAGCAGACGCAGGGTGAAACGGTAGCGCTTCGTGGTGGAAAGCTTCGCGATCTTCCCCGCGCCGAAGTTCTGAATCACGGACGTTTCCTGGGAGCAGATGGTGACGATGTACTTTTCGGCGAGGATAATGCCGAGCGGGACGGTGCCGTAAGGGATATCGGAGTCTTGGCCGTGCTTCGTGGCGACGCGGACAATGATGAGGATGGTGCCGTCATCTTCTTCTTCAATACGCGGACGTTCATCGACATCCAACGGATAGGTGATGAAATCCTGCGGAATTCCGAGCGCCGCGACGGCCTCAATTTCCTGCTGTGAAGGGCTGACCAGATTGATCCACGAGTTCGGGACGAATTCATCAATTCGCTGCAGATCTAATTCCTGATTTTTGAAGATTTCCAACATAGCCGCCTCCAACAGGTTTAAATTTCGATATAAAAACCGAATAGATTATACCACAAAATGGAAGGCGGGAACTTGCGGATATGAATGCCGGCATTTAAAGAAGAAAGAGGGCGGGATGCAGCATCCTGTCCTCTCTCATTTCGGAAATTCAAGGCGTCGATTAACCGCCGAGGTAAGCCTTCTTGATTACCGGGGAGGCCATCAGTTCGGCACCGGTGCCTTCGGCGACGATTTTGCCGGTCTCGAGCACGTAGCCGCGGTTGGCGACGGAGAGCGCAGCGGCAGCGTTCTGCTCAACGAGCAGAATGGTCGCGCCGTCATTGTGCAGGGCTTTGATGATGTCAAAAATCTGCTCCACCAAAATCGGGGCGAGGCCCATGGACGGTTCGTCGAGCATGATCATCTTCGGGTGGCTCATCAGCGCGCGGCCCATGGCGAGCATCTGCTGTTCACCGCCGGAGAGCGTACCGCCGATCTGGTGGCGGCGTTCCTTCAGGCGCGGGAAGAGTTCGAAGACGCGTTCCTTCTCCTCGTCAAGGTTGATATCCTTGGCAATGAAGGCGCCCATCTCGAGGTTCTCTTCAACCGTCATCTGCAGGAAGATGCGGCGGCCTTCCGGGCACATCACCAGACCGCGTTCCACGATCTTGTGCGGCGGGATCTTGCCGAGGTTCGCGCCGCGGAAGAAGATGTTGCCGCTCCGCGGATGCATCAGCCCGGCGATGGTGTTCAGCGTGGTGGACTTGCCCGCGCCGTTCGCGCCGATCAGGGTCACGATCTCGTTTTCCTCCACATGGAAGGAGATGCCTTTGATGGCGTGGATGCTGCCGTAATAGACATGAATATTCTCAACATTCAGGATCGTGTCCATGCTTATGCCTCCGTATTGTGCTTGCCGAGATAGGCTTCGATGACGGTCTCGTTGTTCTGGATATCGGCCGGGGTGCCCTTGGCGATGACCTTGCCGAAGTTCAGCACGCAGATACTTTCGCAGATGTTCATGACGAGGTTCATGTCATGCTCAATGAGCAGAATGGCGATTTGGAAGGTATCGCGGATCTTGGAGATGTTCTTCATCAAGTCTTCGGTTTCGGACGGGTTCATACCGGCAGCCGGTTCATCCAGCAGCAGCAGGCACGGGTTCGTCGCCAGCGCGCGCAGGATCTCCAAACGGCGCTGAGCGCCGTAAGGCAGGGAACCGGAGCGGACGTCCGCCATCTTCTCCATATTGAAGATGTGAAGCAGTTCCATCGCGCGTTCGTGTGCCTTGCGTTCCTCTTTGCGGTAGCGGGGCAGGCGCAGGAAGCTCTCAATCAAGCCGTACTTGATGGAGGTGTCCATCGCGACCTTGATGTTCTCTTCAACGGTCAGGTTGGAGAACAGGCGGATGTTCTGGAAAGTACGGGCGATACCGGCGTGGTTGACCTGCTCGATGGTCATGTTGATGGTGTCCTTGCCCTTCAGCAAAGTCGTGCCGTGGGTCGGGGTGTAGACCTTCGTCAGCAGGTTGAAGACGGTCGTCTTCCCCGCGCCGTTCGGGCCGATCAAGCCGCAGATTTCGGTCGGGCTGAGGGTCAGGTTCAGTTCCTCAACGGCCTGCAGGCCGCCGAAAGAAATACCCAAATGTTTGCATTCCAGCACGGGCATCTTGCCCATATCGCGGGCAGGAATATGAGAATCGGAAGGGATCGTTACAAGCTTATTCATGCGCGGCCTCCTCTTCTGTGTCCTTCTTCGCGGTGAGCGTGCTGAAGAAATTCTTCGCGCCCGGGGCGTTCGTGGCGAGCATGATCAGGATCAGAACAATGGCGTAAATCAACATACGGTAAGTCGCGAACGCGCGGAGCAGCTCCGGCAGGATCGTCAGCAGCGCGGCGGAGACAATGGAACCGGTCATGTTGCCCAGGCCGCCGAGAACGACAAACACCAGGATCAAAATGGATTGGTTGAAGTCGAATTTGTTGGCGACGACCGTTGAATAGTTCATGGCGTAGAGCGCGCCGGCGGCACCGGCGAGCGCGGCGGAGATGATGAACGCGGTCATCTTGTAACGGGTGACGTTGATGCCGACGGATTCCGCGGCGATGAAGTTATCGCGGATGGCCATAATGGCGCGGCCGTAGCGGCTCTCGACGAGATGATAGACAATCAGCAGGGCAATCAGGATCAGAATGAAGCCGCCCGTGAAGTTGGATATCTTTTTGATCTTCCCGATGCCCATGGCGCCTTCAATGACCATCTTCCCGCCTTCCTCGAGGTTGATACCCTTATCGGACAGCAGGCGCATATGAATGCCGTACTTGTCAAAACCGAGGTAGAGGTTGTTGATGAGGACCTTGATGATCTCACCGAAGGCGAGCGTCACGATGGCGAGGTAGTCGCCCTTCAGACGAAGGACCGGGATGCCGATGATGAAGCCCGCGATGCCGCCGAAAATCGCGCCGACGAGCATGCTGAGGCCCAGACGGACGCCGGTGTTGGCGATTTTATCCGCGAGCATGAAGGAAGCGGTAACGCCGGAGAAGGCGCCGACGCTCATGAAGCCCGCGTGGCCGAGGCTCAGTTCGCCGAGAATGCCGACGGTCAGGTTCAGGGAAATCGCCATGACAACGTACGCGGTGATCGGCACGAGCATACCTTTCATGGTGGAGTTCATCTTCCCCGCGGAAACCAGGAACTGGCAGACCGCGTAAGCGATGATCACAAGCGCGAAGGAAACATATTTTTGGGATATCTTCTTTTTCATTTCCATGCCTCCATCAAACCTTTTCGGGCAGAATCTTGCCGAGCAGGCCGGCAGGACGGAACAGCAGAACGATGATCAGCACGGAGAACACGATCGCGTCCGAAAGCTGGGTCGAGATATAAGCTTTCGCCATGGTTTCGATGATCCCCAAGAGCAGACCGCCGACAAACGCGCCGGGAATGGAGCCGATCCCGCCGAATACCGCGGCGGTGAAGGCCTTGATGCCCGGCATGGAGCCGGTGGTCGGGACCAGGTTCGGGTAAGCGGAGCAGAGCAGGACGCCCGCGATTGCCGCCAAACCGGAGCCGATGGCGAAGGTGATGGAGATTGTGCGGTTGACGTCAATACCCATCAGCTGGGCCGCGCCCTTATCTTCGGCGCAGGCACGCATTGCTTTCCCCATCTTCGTGTTGCCGGTGAACCAAGTCAGGGCGAACATAATGACCAGGCAGAGGACGATCGTCAGCAGCGTCACGTAAGAGATCGTCAGACCGCCGACAGAGAGCTTCCCGTTGCCGACAATGGAAGGGAAGACCTTCGGGCTGGAGGTCCAGAGCAGCAGCGCGCCGTTCTGCAGGAAGTAGCTGACGCCGATCGCGGTGATCAATACCGCCAGGGACGGAGCCGCGCGCAGCGGTTTGTACGCCAGGCGCTCAATCACAATGCCGAGGACGGTGCAGACGATGACCGCGAGAATGACGCCGATAACCGGAGGCAGATTATATCTGGCAACTGCGAAAAAGCAGATGTAACCGCCCACCATGATCACGTCGCCATGGGCAAAGTTCAACATCTTCGCGATACCGTAAACCATGGTGTAGCCCAACGCGATAATGGCGTAGATGCTTCCCAGGCTCAGGCCGCTGATCAAAAAAGATAAGAATTGCATAGGCTTTACCTCGTTGTTGAATTTCCGACACTTACGGACACGTGAAAACGGAGCCTTCCCGCGTCCGTAAATATCGGAATCGAGGGGAGAGGTGCTCTCCCCTCGGTTTCCTTATATTACAGCTTAGTCAAGACCGACGTAAGCGCCGCTCTCGATGACCATACCCTTCGGGCTCTTGGAGACCGCGCCGTCGGTGCCCCAGGTCATTTCGGAACCGGTCAGACCGTCGAAGGTCATGGAGGTGAACTGGGCAACGAGCAGGTCGTTGAGTTCTTCGGTGCTCATATCCGGGGTGGCGCCGCCGAGTTCGAGAGCCTGAGCGATGGCGTAAATGCAGTCATAAACATCGGCAGCGAACTGGTTCGGAACTTCACCGTACATTTCCTTGTACTTCGCGACGAAGGCGGCAGTCTTCTCATCGGTGGAGTCAGCGTTGAACGGGGTCAGGAGCATAACGCCTTCAGCCAGAGCGGAGTCGAAACCTTCCATGGTGAGGATGCCGTCCATGCCGTCCACACCGAACCACTTCGGGGCGTAACCCGCGGCAGAAGCCTGAGCGAGGATCAGGGAAGCCGGCTGGTAGTACATCGGCAGGAAGACGAGGTCCGCGCCGTTGGTCTGGCAGTCGGAGATCTGAACGGAGAAGTCGGTGTCGTTGCCGTCATTGAAAGTGGTGTCGGAAACGACCTCGAGGCCGAGCTCTTCAGCCTTCGCGGTGAAGGTGTCGTGAATACCCTTGGAGTAGACATCGTCGTTCTTCCAGATGATGCCGACCTTGGTGCCGAGGCCCTTTTCGGAGATGTACTGCGCGGAGGCGGAACCCTGGTTCGGGTCGGTGAAGCACATCTGGAACATGTTGTCCTTGTCCTCAATCACAGCGGTGGAGGAAGCGGACGGGGTCAGGCCGAAGATGCGGTCTTCCATGTTCAGTTCGGCGGTAGCTTCGCACGGTTTGGAGGTAACGGAGCCGAGGGAAATCTGCATGCCCCAGTCCTTCAGGGTGTTGTAAGCGTTCACGGCCTTTTCGGCATCGTGGGTGTCGTCTTCATAGCGGAGTTCGAACTGAATGCCGCCCTGAGCGTTGATTTCAGCCACAGCGATTTCCGCGGCGTTCTTCACGGCGTTACCGTAGATCGCGGCGCCGCCGGTCAACGGGGCAGTACCGCCGATTTTGAAAGCGTCCTGCGCGAAAGCGGCAGTGAAGCACATAGCCATCATGGCGGCGGCAATCATAACAACAAATAATTTCTTCATAAAAATAACTCCTTTGCGTCTTTGCGGCGGTTCGTTTTTCGAAGCCGACCGTTTTTTACTCGTTCATAAAAAAAAGGCCCTGCTGAAGTGCAGGACCCTTTTTGAACTCTCGTCGTTGGTTAGTTCTGCCTTCAGGCGTTTCTTTGTTTCGCAATAATAATGCCTCCAAGGAGGAGGATGTTAATTACGATGACAATGGAAACGACAATAATATCCCCGCTGAGAGCGGAGAAAGCAGAAACCAAAACAGCCATCATAAACATGATGGCCGTTTTCACACTCGCAATATCCCGGAAGCAGGCAGCGGAGCAAGCAGATTCATTCTGATTGGCAGTGAATGCGTAAGTCATCTGATTCTGCATATCGTCCTCCTTTGATGTCTGAACTTCCGTAAGATGGTTTGAATTATATGGCAAACGAAAATGAAGTCAATGCCGATTTTTAAAATTTGTGATTAATTTTGATGTGATATTCATCACTGTATTTAATCA
>CAVIKW010000038.1:0-16020 GCA_963643375.1 Flexilinea sp.
CCTCATCCCCCGCGGAGCGGGCCCCCTTCCCCTCAAGGGGAAGGACAATATGCGCGTCTGAAAGTGGGCTTGACTTGCAATGGCGGGCGGGCGTTGCTATCGCGCACCTCATCCACCACTACGTGGTCCCCCTTCCCCTCAAGGGGAAGGCAGGATTGCGCTCGAAAATGGGGGCGGGTGTTCGCGTATCGGGCGCTCCGGTCTCCGGTCTCCGGTCCCCGGTCACTTATTTCCCCGCCAACTGCCTATAGAACGCGGCGACGGAGGCGGAGACTACGGATTTCTCGGCGCGGTGTTGGATGATGGAACGGTTCGCGTCGGAGGCGGAGGCGTGGAGTTGGGGATTGGAGATCGCGCAGAGGATGGCGTTGGCCAGCTGCTCGGGGGAGTCGGGGTCGACGAGAATGCCGTTGACGCCGGGGGTGATCCATTCGCGGATGGATTCGATGTCGCCGGCAACGGGGAAGCAGCCGAGGGACATGGCTTCGAGCAGGGAGTTCGGGGTGCCGTCGTGCTGACTGACGGAAACGGTACATTCGGCGCGGCGGAAGAGGGGCCAGAGGTCGGTCTGCGCCAGGGTCGGCAGCAGGACGACGTTCTTTTCAATCTTCAGTTTATTCACCCATTCGAGCGCTTCGGGCTGCCCGGCCATGGAGCAGCAGAGGAAGAGCGTATTCGGCATTCGGCTCAGCACGATGGGGATGCTTTTAAAGAAGGTATCGTTGCGCACGGAACCGGTACGGAAGCCGCGCGGATTGATGACGATGTGCCAATCCTGCGGCAGCCAGCCGAGGTTGACTTGGCCGTCATCGGCGGTCAGGCAAATGTCGCTGAGGGAGATGCCGCCGTTGCCGGGAACGACGAGGGTCTGTTTGTCCGGGTCGAAGCCCCAAATCTTCCCCAAACGAATGTCGCGGGCGGCGTCGGCAGCCAAGGCGTCGGCGCGGCGGAGGACTTTCGTCGTCTCGCGTCCCATCAGGGCGGAGCCTTTGGCGTGAAGGGTGAGGTCGTTGCCCCAAATGCTGACGGCGAAGGGGATGCCTTTCGGGAGTCGGGCGCCGAGCATTCCCTCGAAGGGAATCCGCAGGGCGTGGACGGCGTCGGGCTTGACTTTCTTGATAATCCGGCGCAGCTTGAACCCGTAAAAGGGAACCGTCAGCGGGCCGAATTTGTAGCGGATCTTCAAAAAATAGGGGCGGAAGCGGGCAATCAATCCGCTCCGTCCGCTCGGAACGGCAGCGGTCTGCCCGGGCTGCGGCGCGGCGGGCGCGGCGGAGGACTTTTTCCGCCCGACGCCGGAGAAGGCAACGGGGATGACGTAGAAGCCGGAGACGTTCTCCGGGCGGGCGCAGGGGTAAGTTGAGACGAGGCAGACGTCAATATTGACGTCGTTCATGGTCTCGATCCAGCGCCGGGTGATGGGACTTCGTCCGTCGGCAATGAGCATGATTTTCATTTTCGCGGTCCGTTCTCTTTCACAAATTCAACCGCCTTCGCGAAGACGGCCGCCATTGCCTCGAGGTTGATCTCCTCGGAGACAATGCGGAAGGACTCCGCGCCCATCTTCCGCAGACGGATGGGATCCGCCAGCAGTTCGCGAATGGCGGCGGTCAGCTCTTCTTGCGAACCGGGCGCCACCTGAATGCCGTTCTCCGGGCGCACCAGGTCCGCCTGCGTGCCGTCCGCTTCCGCGGCGATCAGGGGCAGGGCGGAGGCCATTGCCTGTTGAAGGGCGAGGCCGCCCGTGCCGGGGAGGACGAAGAGGTCCGCGTGGTCGAAGATTTCGGTCAGCTCGGTGCCGTACTTCGCGCCGAAGAACTCCGTCTCCGGGTAAATCTCCTTGGCGTACGCCTCCAGCGAATCCCGCTCGGGACCGTCCCCGACGATCCACAAGGCGGGTCGGGTTTCCTGCTCCGCGCAGGCGAGGATGAGGAGGTCGAGGCGTTTGCGCGCCTGAAGACGGCCGACGTAGAGCACCACCGGCGAACACAGATACCGATCCGCGGGGCGTTCCGGCATGGGACGGGTCGGACGCGGCGCCGCGGCGTTGCAGGCGGTAAAGATCCGCTCCGCCGGGAAGCCGGCGTTGATGTAGCTCTGCTTTCCGGCAGAGGAATAGGTGATGAGGGCGTCGTAACGCGCGAGGTGGGAGCGGAGAAGCGCTCCGCCGTGGCTGCCGGTGCCGAGGCCCCAGCCGATGACCGGACGGCCCCGCCGGCGCATCCACTCCGCCGCGAACGCCGACATCGGGTAGCGCATGTTCGCTTCCATAATCAGCGCCTCGGGATCGGTTTCGCGGAGCCAGTTCATCAAGTCGCGTTGGACGCAGAGATAGAATTTCCCCGAAAAGAGGTGGAGGTTGTCCGCGCGGTGCAGCACGGCCTTCCGCGGCTCGCGGGAGCTGTCAATCATCTCGTCCGCGCGGGGAGTGCCGGCGTACAAAGCCAGCCCGCCGGGGAGGGTCTCCGCCAGCAGGTCGAAAAGGGGGACGCGGTAGCCCGCGAGGACGCGCTGCGTCAATCCGATCGTCATGGGCGCACCTCCGCGTGGGAGCCGGAGGCGTCCTTCGTGACCTCGATGCTCGAGGGGAAGGCTTCCTTCAATTCGGGAAGATGCGAGATGATGAGGATCTTCTCGAACTCATTGCTCACCGTATTAATGGCGTCAATCAAGCGCTGACGTCCTTCCTCGTCCTGGCTGCCGAAACCTTCGTCAATGACGAGCGTCTGCAGGCGGGAACCCGCGCGGCGGGAGAGGAGCTTCGAGAGCGCCAGGCGGACGGAGAAATTGATGCGGAAAGCCTCGCCGCCCGAGAACATGTCGTAGTCGCGGGTGCCGTACGCGTCGCTGATGAGAATATCCAGCGTCTGCTTCTTGCCCTCCGCGGATTTGGAGGCGTAGTCCGTCTCCATGAGGAATTGGAGGCTCATTTCGCCGTCGCTGAGCTGCTGGAGAATGTCGTTCGCCTTCTCCTCCAGCTCCGGCAGCGCCTGTTCCATGAGCAGGGCGGGGATGCCCTTGCCGCTGAAGGCTCTGACGAGCTCCTTGTAATCGTTGATCAGCTCATTCGTTTCTTTTTCTTTAAGCTTGGCCTTTTCCAGAGAAACGCGGACGCCGTCAAGCGACGTGAGCTGTTGAAGCACGCTGCCTTTGTCTTGGTTGGATTTCCGCACCTTCTCGGACGCGTTCTCCAAGGCGAGGCGGGCTTCATCAAGGTCGGGCACGGTCTGACGGTACGTCTCGAGGTCTTCCTCCGCGGCGGTCCGCTTTTCCGTGAGGACCTGCAGCTCCCCGCGGGCGGTTTTCAATTGATTGTCGGAGCTGCTGACCATCTCCCGGGCGGGTCCTTCCGCGCCGACGGCCAGCTGAAGGGCTTGGTAGCGGGCTTCGGCATCGTCCAGGGATTGCTGCCGCTGTTTGAGTTCCTCGTGCGCGGCTTGGTCGTAATTGAGAGCGCCGATTTGTGCCTCAACGGAGGCGAGCTTCTCTCGCTCCTCAAGCGCGAATTCGCCCGCCGGCACTTCGCGGCGCAGCTTCTCGAGCTCGGCTTTGTCATTCTTTTCCCAGACAGCAATCGTCTGCTCCGCGGACTCGAGCCGCGCGGTCCATTGGGAGATGTTCTTTTCGATTTCGTTAAGATTGCTCTGCTTTTTCTGCAGGGAACGCTGTTTCTCGGTCTTCTCTCCCCGCTCGGTTTCCAGCGTCTCAATATACTCGGTTTCTTTAAGGTGCTTGTCGAGCAGGATCTCGACCTCTCGGTCAATCAAGGCGCCGCAGTCCGCGGGAGGTTCGGCATCGGGAGCGAGGAACGCGAAGGCCTCGCGCTCTTCCCGGTCCAGCTCGGTGATGGACTTCGCAGCGGAATCGAGCTGAATTTTCAGACCGCTGATTTGCTTGTCTAAATCGTTAAGATTTCCCTGCTTTTTTTCAAGTTCCTGCTTCTTTTGGGACTTTTCCTTTTGCTCGGTGTCCAGCGCTTTAAGCTCCTGCCGTTTGTTTCCGTATTCATCGCGGAGCTTTTGAATCTCCGCCTCGATCTCTTTGCTGTAGACCTCGAAATGCGCTTCGTCGAGGCCGCGGCCGCAGACCGGACAGGGAGCGCCCAGCCCGTTTCTGTAATTCTCGCGTTTTTCTTTATACTGATCCGCGTCTTTCTCGAGTTGTTTGAGATGCGAATTGCCCTCGCCGATCTCACCGGCGATCGCGGTCAGACGGTCAATGAGCGCCGGCAATTGAGCGCATTCGGTACGCAGCGTCTCCGCTTGGGGAGTCAGTTCGTCAAGCTTGGTTTGTAACTCCGAACGGGCCTTCGCCAATTCGTTATATTTGTTTCGTTTCTTTTTCTTTTCGGCTGCCGTATTGTAAGCCCGCTCCTTCCGCGAATCGGCGTCCGCGAGCTCCTTGGCGAGCGTATTCAGACGGTCGTTCAGGGCGGAGAGCTCCGCGCACTCGGCCCGCAGCGCCTCGGCTTCGGGTTTGTACTTCGCGAGCTGCTCCCCGAGGGAAGTTCGGTACTCGACGGCTTTTTGGTAATCCGGCTCGCGGCGTTCGAGCGATTGGAGAATGCCGGACAGGCGCCGGTGTTCGCCATCAATGGCGTCCTTCAGCCGGTTTTTCTCTCCGGTCAGGGTTTGATAAGTCAGCGCGGTGGTCGCCAGCGCGTCCAATTGGGATTTAGTCTCCCGCAGCTGTTGATAATCCCGCGTCACCGCGTCTTTGGTCTCCAGCTGCTTTTCAATTTGACGCAGCTTTTCCCGATTCTCGGCGAGCTGCTTCTCAAGGGATTGAACGGCCTCGTTCTTGCGCTTCTCATCGGAACGCAGACCGTCGAGCGTCTGCTGTTTCACGCGCAGCGTTTCGCCGGCGGACTTTGCCGCTTCGAAATTTGCCTGCGCGACCTTTTGTTCACCCTCGGCGGATTTCAACGCCGCTTCGACCTCGGCAAGGCGCGCGCGGTGGAGGGGCTCTTCATCGAGCTCGGCTTGTTCGCGCGTGATTTCGTTCTGAATGATCGACAGCTTGGTTTCGGCGTCGGACTGCTTTTTCTGAGCGGACTTGCGGTAGTCCTCCCAAATATCCAGGTTGAGGATGTTGTTGAGGATCTTCTTGCGTTCGGCCGGTTTGGCGCTCGTGAATTGATCGGCGTGACCCTGCAGGAAGAAGGAGGCGTTGACGAACGTCTCGTATTCCATGCCCAGGATCTTGGCGATCTGGCCGGTGGTTTCCAATCCCTTTTTACCGGAGAGCGCCCGCCATTCGGATTCGTCCGTGCCGCGGGCCAGCAGGTCGACTTTCATCGCCTTCCCGAGCGCCTTTTCACGCTGAACCCGGTAGACACGATCCTCAAAAAGGAAATCGAAAGTGACGTACGCGGTCTTCCCCGCGCACGCGGTGTTGATAATGTCGTCGCCGTTCTTCGCCCGCGCCTTGCCGAAAAGCGCCCACGTCATCGCGTCCAGCAGGGACGACTTGCCGGCGCCGTTGCTGCCCAGAATGACGGCAACGTGCAGGGGCGAGAAGTCAATCTCAACCGGGTCGCGGTACGAGAGGAAGCCGCTGACGGAGAGGCGGAGCGGGATCATTCCTGCGGATCCTCATCCTTCGGCGCGTCGGCGTCCGCGGAGGCGTCATTCGCCTCGGCATCGGCTTCACCGGCCTCAGCGGTTTCGGGCAGACGGCTGACGAATACGCGGTCAATGCGCAGGCCGTCCATGTCCACGACTTCGAAATGGAATTTATCCCAGTCAAAGGTGGCGCCGATCTTCGGGATGGTGCCCGTCTGGCTGAGAACGAAGCCCGCCAGCGTCTGATAACCGACGCGCTGTTCGTCCGGCAGTTCGCCGCGGATTTCCAACGTCTCTTTGAATTCCTCAATGTCAAGCTGTCCGTCGAAGGACCAAGTGCCGTCATCGCGGACGAGAATGTCATCTTCCTCGTCCGGTTCATCGCCGACATCCGTGACGTCGCCGACGAGTTCGCTGAGGAGGTTGTAAGGCGTGATCAAGCCGGAGAAACCGCCGTATTCGTCGAGAACGACGGCGCAGTTGCTGTCGGAGGATTTGAGGTCGTCCAGCAGGTCGAGGGCGGGTTTGCTCTCGGGGACGTAAAGCGGTTCGTCGGCGATCTTCTCAAGGTCAATCGTCTCACCGCGGATGAAGGCATCCAGCAGCGCCTTGGAAGAGAGGACGCCGATGACGTTATCGGCATTGTCGCGGACGAGCGGGAAGTAATGATAGGTCGAGCCGGAAATCTGCTCGAGGGAATCCTCAATGGGTTCGTCGGCGTCAATGGAGAGCAGCTCCGAACGCGGGGTCATAATCGCCTCCACGGACTGGTCGCTCATGCGGAAGACGGACTCCACGATGTCCTGTTCGTTTTCCTCGAAGACGCCGTCCTTCTTACCCTGCTCGATCATGACCTTGACCTCGTCTTCGGAGACAGCGGCTTCCTCATTGGTTTTGACGCCGAGGAGCTTCAAGCCGGCTTCGGTGGAAAGGCTGAGGACCTTGATCATGGGGCGGAAGATCTTCTCAATCACGCGGATCGGTCCGCACATGCGCATGGCAACGCCTTCGGGGTCGTTGGTGGCAATGCGCTTCGGGATCAGTTCGCCGATCACGAGGCTGAAGTACGTGATCACAAGGGAAAGGATCAGAACCGCCAGCGGGGTCGCGATGTTCTTCAGGAACGGAACCTTAACGAAAACATCCGCGAGGTAATGGGCGAAGGTCTGGGCACCGACCGCACCGGTCACGACGCCGATCAGGCTGATGGCGATCTGAATCGTCGAGAAGAAGTCATTCGGGTTGTCCAGCAGTTTGAGCACCACGCCGGCGCGTTTGTCGCCGTCCTCGAGGATGCTCTGCAGGCGGGCGCGCCTGGCGGAGACGACAGCCATCTCCGTCATGGAGAATAAGCCGTTGATTACGATGAGAGCAAGAAGCAGTACGATTTGTAGAAATGTTACAGACATGATGTCGGTCACCCCTCCGCGGCGACGTCGTTGGCCGAGTTGAAAATTTCGTCGGCAAGTTTTGCTAATTTTTCGTAGTTTGTCATTTTATATACTTCACAGTAGCGTTCAAGCAGGCTTTGCGGCGTCATGCCGGCAATGGTCTCGCCGGCGACGCGGATGCGGTTCGCGTATTCGGGCTTTCGCAGCAGTCGGAACTCCGCGGCGCCCTTGACTTTCTCCCGCAGCGCCCGTTCATCAATCGCGCTCTCCATCTCATGCGGATACTTGACGGTGAGCTTGATCAAGGCGTCCGCAGCCCGATCCGGTTCGGGGAGCAGGTCCGAGAGGGCCTGCTGCATCTCTTCACCCGAGCCGTCCTCGAACTCGTAGACGAGGTTATACATCGGGCGGGTGTCCAGCTTGCGGAACTCGTATTCGGTCCGTCCGCGGTCCACTTCGGCGATGATGAATCCCTTCTTCTCCTTCGCCTCGCCGTAATCCACGTGCTCAATGGAGCCGGAATAGACAGCGGGCGGCTGCTCGCCTTCGTTCAGGTCTTGGAATTTGTGGATATGTCCCAAGGCGGTGTAGGCGAACTTCGGATTGGTGACGAGGCCCTTGCCGAGAGTGACTTCCTCGCTGTAGGCGGCTTCCTGCCCGGAGGCGTAGCGCGCCCCGCGGACGGCGTAATGCGCGAGGAGCACGACCGGGAGATTCTCGTTGATACCTTTGAGCTCGCGATAAACACGGCCTTCGAGGGCGGCTTCCATCTTCAACGCGCTCTCCGTCTGGGTCAGGCCTTTCAGGCTGTCGGGCTCGGCTTCATGCGCGATGAGGGCGGATTTCGAGATCCACGGCACAGTCAGCACCTGAATCGGGACGCCGTCCAGCATCTCGGGCGTCCACAGCTCAACCTGCTTGGCGAGGTGGATGTACGGGATGTCGAAGGTGCCGAGTTCCTGCAGGGCGCCCGCCTTCTTGTAGGCGGGGGTGCGGTCGTGGTTGCCTTCGATCAGCAGCACGGGGATGCGGGCGTCGGCCAGGCGGCGCAGGCGCTTATCGAACTCGCGCGCGAAGGTCGGCGCGGGCATCGGGCTTTTGTAAGCATCCCCGGCGAAGAGCACCAATTGAACGCCCTCGTTGACGGCGGTGTCCACAATGGTGTCGAGGGACTTCAGGAAGTCAACGACGCGGACCGGCAAGCCGGTTTCGGTGTCGGTCTTCCCGCCGGAGCGGCGGTCGATATGCGCGTCGGCGAAATGCAGGATCTTCACGCTCATTCCTCTTCTTCGCCTCCCAACTCGTACAGCAGATTTTGGCAGGCTTCGAAACCGGTGTGCAGCTGCAGGCAGACGGTCAGGTCGTCGCGGGCTTTCTCAATCTCGCCGAGGGCGTTATACGCCATGGCGCGCCAGTAATGCGCTTCCTCAAGGTAAGGCTCCGCCGTGGATGACAGCGCCGTCTCCGCGAGGGAAATGACGTCATAATAACGGCCGCTGTAGTAATAAGCGTAATAGGGCGCGGTCTGGTACCAGATAATGCGGTACGGCCGGCGGTCGGATTCAATTTCCGGATAGTACATGTTGTATGCCATGTCGTAGGACTGCGCCGCGCCGTAGAAGTCATTCAAGGCGACTTGGGATGTACCGCGGTTGAAGTAGGCGTAGAAGTAGTCCTCGTTCGTCTCCGCGCTCTCGACGAGGGCGTCCGCGATTTTCAAGGCGTTCTGGTTCGCCCACGAGGCGTTGGTATAGGGGCCGAGGATCTCATACAGCTCGGCTTCCTTGCCGCCCGGGTAGACGACCATGAATTCATAATTGAACGACTTCCATTCGAATTCCAGCGTCTCGTAATCGACCTTGTAATCCGCGTTGTAATAGGAGTCCTGCACGGTCCACTCCTGCGCCTCATCGTCGTATCCGGTGACGAGGTTGTAATGGCCCATCCACGAAAGCTTGCCGGAGACTTCCTGCATGAAGGCGCCCTTCTCGATGAGGACGGGGAAGCCCTTCACGATCAGGCGTTTGAGCAGCTCCGCGGTGCCGCCGTAACGGTAGAGCGAACGGAGGTCGGAATACTCGGAAACGTACTCCGCCAGCTCGTAGAACATGACGTTCTTATCCTTGTTGTACGGCTTGACCTTCGGCCCGATGTCCGTGCGCTGACCGTTCCATCCCCAATAAGTCATCGCCATGGAGAGGTTCGTCGGCGCGCAGTAATTCCAGATGCCGTGCTGGGTCTCGTACTTCGTGCCGGTGATGAAGTAACTCGCCGGCAGCGGTTCGGGTGTGTTTGTCGGTTCGGGGGTGTTGGTAGCGGTCGGGGTAGGGGCATCCGTGGCAACCGCTGCCGTCGGCAGGACGGGTGTTTCCGTCGCGGTGGGGGCGAGGCGGGTCACTTCAAGAGCCACTTCGGTCTCGATGCCGTGCATGTATTCCGTGGGGTCGACGGTGGGCTGCTCTTCGGATTGTTCCTGCGGACGGAAAATCGTCTCCGCCGGGTTGGAACGAAGATAAAACAACCTCGACTTGAGGTCGTCAAGATGGAACGCGATCCGTTCACTGAGCGGGGTGAAGAATCCCACGCAGAAAACGATCAGCGCGATAATTATGCAAAGTATAAGGGGGTCCCTGTCAGGTTTCATGGGGTCAGTCGGGTATCAGTCCTCGTCGTTGCCGTCATCGTCGTCATCGCCCTGGATATACACATGGCCTTTTCCGCCTTCGGGCATCAGCACCCAGAGGACAAGTTTCTGCCCTTCGGGGGTATCGTTTTTCTCGGCTGCGACAATCGGCACACGTTCTTCCAGACCGAGTGTATTGCGGTAGTGCAGGTACATCGTATCGCTTTGCGACCAAGTATGGTGGCAGCGTTCAAGCAGCCCGTCGCCGTTCATGGTACGCAGGGTAGTCATCATAATGCTGCCGGGTTCCGTGTTCTCGCAGATACTCTCCGCCCAGTTCGCGGACACCGGTTCGAAAGTCGGTGTGGGACCTTCAATTATAGCGATCTTGTTATCCATTGTGTTATATCATACCATAAAAATGAGAGTGGAGTTAGGAGTGAGGAGTGAGGAGTGAGGAGTTATTGAAAGAGTGCAGCGTGGTTCCCACCCTGCACTCTTCATATTGTATAAAGTGCCCTATAATTGAAGTCAAAATTCCCTTATTGAGCGCTTCCACTCCTCACTCCTAACTCCTCACTCCTCACTGAATTTCGGGAAGGGGGACCGCTTGCGGTGGATGAGGTCTCGAAGGGCACGGATGCCCGATATTGCAATCCACACTTCCGAAGCAATATTAAAACTCCACTCTCCACTCTCCACTCTCCTCTCTCGCTCCGCGGTGGATGAGGTGACCTGAAGACCCGCTCCCCTTCGCGGAGCGTCATATAACAGGAAGAGTGCGGCAGGTGCCGCACTCTTTCAATAACTCCTCACTCCTAACTCCTCACTCCACTCTGTAAAAAAATCCCCCGGCTGCGCCGGGGGGATTTTTTTACTTATTGATCTCAGCCAGAAGCTTGTCCGTCAGCTCGGAGAGCGGGACGCGGGTCTGCTGCATGGTGTCGCGCTCGCGAACCGTGACGGTGTCGTCTTCCAGGGTCTGGTAGTCGACCGTGACGCAGAACGGGGTACCGATCTCATCCTGGTAGAAGTAGCGCTTACCGATGTTGCCGCGGTCGTCCCAGGAGACGCCCATCTTCTCCGCCAGCATCTCGAAGACGCCGCGGGCCTTATTGACGATCTCGGGCTTGTTCTTGACAAGCGGGAACACGGCGGCCTTGTACGGCGCGACGTTCGGCTTGAAGCGCATGACGATGCGCTTGTTCTCGGCATCTTCCCAGTAAGCGTCGCACATGACCATCAGCAGCAGACGGTTGACGCCGACGGCCGGCTCAATGACATGCGGGACGAAGACGGTGTTGTCCTGCGGGTCGCGGTAGGAGAGGTCCTTGCCGGAGTGGTCGATGTGCTGCTGCAGGTCGTAGCTGGTACGGTAGGCGATGCCCCACAGTTCCTTGAAGCCGAAGGGGTAGTTGTATTCCAGGTCGTAGGTTTCCTTGGAGTAGAAGGAGCGTTCCTGATCGGAATGGCGGCGCCAGCGGAGTTTCTCTTCGGAAATGCCGAGGGTATCGTGGACGAAGTGATACATGGAGTTCTGCCAGCTCTCGAAGAGCGGACGCCATTCGGTCTTATCCGGGTTGAAGAAGTATTCGATTTCCGCCTGTTCGAATTCCAGGGTGCGGAAAATGAACTGGCCGGTGGTGATTTCGTTGCGGAAGCTCTTGCCGATGTTGCCGACGCCGAACGGCAGCTGCACGCGGGTGGAGTTGATGACGTTGGCGAAGTTCGTGAAAATGCCCTGGGCGGTCTCGCCGCGCAGGTAGACGGGCATCTTTTCGCCCTCGACAACGCCGATGGCGGTCTGGAACATAATGTTGAACGCCTTCGGCGGGAAGACTTCGTTGCCGTCCGGGGTGGTGACGTGGTACTTTTCAATGAAGGCACCGATCTCATCCAGGCCCATGCCGTCGACGATGATCTCTTCGTCCTGCGGGTGCTTCTCGAGCCACTCTTCAATCAAGTGGTCGGCGCGGTAGCGCTTGTGGGTGACTTTATCCTCAACGAGGGGATCGTTGAAGGCGTTGACGTGACCGGAGGCGACCCAGGTTTCAGGGTGGAGCAGGATCTGGGTGTCAAGGCCGACCATATCCTCGCGGGTGGTGATCATCTCGTGCCACCACAGGTTGCGGATGTTTCGCAGCAGTTCGGCGCCGAGCGGACCGTAATCGTAGGAGCTGGTCAGACCGCCGTAAATTTCGGAAGTAGGATAGACAAAACCGCGCCGCTTGGAGAGGGCGACGATCTTATCGAGTGTCAATGCGTTATTCTCAGCCATGATATTTTTCCTCGAATGTACAATTTCCCCTTCATTTTATCACATTGGGGGAGGTTGGAATGAGGGATGTGAATATAAAAGGTAGTTGGGAGTGAGGATAAGAGACCAGAGACCGGAGACCGGATAACATAGGTGCAGCGAGACTGCGAATGACGGGCACTCCGAAGATGCAACTCACTCGCCCGACATTGCAAGTCGCGCCCCATTGAAAGCGGCGTATTGTCCTTCCCCTCGAGGGGCGGCTGCGGACGCAGCCTTGACCTCATCCACCACTAACGTGGTCCCCCTTCCCCTCAAAGGGGAAGGCTTAAGACCGCTCCGCGGTGGATGAGGTGAACTGCACACCCGCTCCCCTTCGCGAAGCGTGATAAAGCGCGCCCGGCGCCGCGGCGTCACGCCGCGGTATCCATCCGTCCTTCTTCTTCATCGAAGCCGATCGCCCGATTGTATTTTGCCCACAGCTCGGCATAGCCCTCTGAGGCCGGCGTGACCGGCTTCGGCAGGGGATTCGCCTCGTTGATGTCAATCGTTCCGAAGTTCGACATCACGATCACGCGGTTGGAGAGGGTGATGGCTTCCTGAATGGAATGGGTGACGAAGATCACGGTCAGCTTTTCTTCCTCTTTGACGCGCAGCAGCTCCTTCTGCAGGTGGCGGCGGGTCATGGCGTCGAGGCTGGCGAACGGCTCATCCATAAGGATGATTTGCGGACGCAGGGCGAGGGCCTTGGCAATGGCGACGCGCTGCTTCATGCCGCCGCTCAACTGATGGGGATAGAAGTCGGCGTATTTACTCAGCTTCACTTTCTCAAGCGCTTCGTCGGCGCGGGCCTGTATTTCGGCTTTGCTGCCTTTTTTCAGATGCTCCAGCGGGAAGAGGACGTTCTGACGGACGGTCTTCCAATGGAAGAGCTGGTTGAAGTCCTGGAACACCATCATGCGGTCCGCGGACGGCTTAGAGACGGGTTTGCCGTTCAGCTCAATGGTTCCCTCATACCGCTCGAATCCCGCGACGCAGCGCATCAGCGTCGTCTTCCCGCAGCCGGAAGGGCCGAGGATGCAGAGGAAGTCTTCAGGATAAACGTCGAGGGAGACGTTTTTCAGAATAGCGGAAGGCTCGGTGCCGTCCGTGAAGGTTTTGGATACATTCTTGACACGCATCAGCGGTTCGCGTTCGCTCATTTTACGGTCCCCCATTTCTTGACGGTGTTCTTCTCAATCGTGCCGAAGACCAAATACTCAACAATCATGCCGATCACGATGATTACAATCAGCGCGGCGAATACGCCGGCGATGTCAACATTCACGCGCTTGGTGAAGATGAACCACCCGATCCCCGCCCCGGAGCTTGTCGTGCCGAAGATCATCTCCGCGGAGATCAAGCCGCGCCACGCTCTCGCCCAGCCGGTGCGCAGACCGGAGAGCAGGGAGGTGAACGCCGCGGGCAGATAGATTTGCATCACGAGGTCCGCGCCGGTCAAACCGATGTTCGCGGCGCTTTCCAGATAAATCTTGGGGACGGAACGGAATCCGTCGATGATGCTGCGGGACATCGGCCAGATGACGGAATGGATGACGATGAAGATGATCGGCTCTTCCCCGATGCCGAACCACATAATGGCCAGCGGGATGAGCGCCACACCCGGGATCAGGTCGAAGACGGAAACAAGCATGGAGTAAATGTCGCCGAAGGTCTCAAACAGGATGGAGAGCGAGGAGAAGAGGAAGGCGAGCAGAATGCCGAGCCCCAATCCTCGCAGGATCAGCGATAGGGAGTAGCCCACCATGCTCAGCAGGTTTTCACTCGCGAAGCCCTTGATCAGGCTTGTGAAGATGCTGCCGATGGATGGGAACATCAGCTTCGGGAAGACGCCGCGGCTGTACGCGAGCTCCCAGGCGGCAATGACAACCGCGATGAAGATTACGCGGTGCAGGGTGCGTTTGGATATTTTCATGAGTATTGCCCTCTTAACAGTCTAAGGTCAATGGAGGCCGTCCCCATTGACCGGGAGTTTCATTGAACGGACGCGGGCTCAGTCCCCCGCGGCATTGTCATACGCCAGCTGCGAAAAGCCCTCGAGCGTGCCTTCCGCGAAGCCTTCATCCACCATGAATTGCGCCATCCGCGTGACGCCTTTCGTCTCGGCGGAGTAAACGCAGGCGGGGTCGTTCAGCCATTCAAGCATAACCTCGGCGGTGACGCCTTCACTTCCGCAGAGCATTTCCGCCGCGGCTTCTTTGTTCTCGTTCAGGTACGCGATGGCTTCGTTCATCGCGTCGACCAAGGCTTGATAAAGCTTCTCATCCTCGTGTACCTTCTCGGATGCAACGCCGACGATGAAGGTGCTGCCGTCCGGCCAGACGTTTGCGATGGAGTCGAGTTCGCCGATCCCTTCCTGCCCGCGTTCCTTATAAACGTACGGCGAGGTGGTCAGCTGCGCGTCAACGGCGCCGGAAAGCAGTGCGGACATGCCGTCCGGATGGGACATAGCGACGATGTTGTTGTCCAGCGCGTGGGCGTCGCCGAGCTCTTCTTTTGCGGCCATGGCCAGCATGATGTGCTGAATGGAGCCGATGTTGACCAACGCGATTTTGTTCTCGGAGGTGAAGCCGCTCAGGGAGCTCAGGCTGCCGCTGCGGGTCATGAGCACCTGCGGCTGCGCGGAGACAGCGGAGAAAATTTTGTAGGGGATGCCCTTCAGCATACCGGTGATGGCGGGGGCAATGCCCATCGCGCCGGCGTCAATGCTGCCGGTGATGATGCCTTCGTTGATGGCGGAGCCGGAATTCAGCTGCGCCCATTCAACAGTGATCGGCTCGCCGTAGTATTTCTCGATCAGGTTCTGTTCCCGCATGACGGTCAGCGGCGCGTACGCCATGCCGTACTGGTAGGCGATGGTGATTTTTTTCGTCCCGGCATCTTCGGATTTCTTCCCGCATCCGCACAGGCACAGCGCGGCAAGGACCGCGAAAATGATCAATGTAAACTTCTTCGCCATATTTTCCTCCTCGTATTACTTCTTCAGGGTCTCACGGAAAACCTGCTTCATGGCGGCGCAGGCTTTGGAGACGTAGGCGTCCCGCGCGGATGACATGTACATGCGGCGCATTCCCAAGTCGCTGTCGATCATGTAAAACGCCGGCAGCGTCTTCCGATTGCCGTAGCGGATCACGGTCTCCGTAATCAGCGACATACCGAGCCCCGCGGCGGTCATTGACAGACTCGTGGACATCTGATCGGCAGTGATGAAGGATGTTTCCGCCATGCCGCGGCGGTTGAAAAGCTCATCCGCGACCCGCCCGATCTGAATATCCTTTCCCAAGCGGATAAACGGCAGCCCGCTCAAGCGTTCGAACGGGACCGCCGCGCGGGATTCGCCGTCAAGCTTCCCGGTCAGGATCAGCTCCTCGGGAATGCGGTACTCCGTCAGCACGTCGTTGATCTCCCATTCCGCCGGGATGCACAGCAGCACATATTCGGAGAAAAGCTCCTCGAAGACAATGCCCTTGAGTCCGGTGTTCTCCGGGGAAAGGAAAATGTCAATCTCACCGCCGAGGGTTCGTTCCGCGATCTCGCCGACCGTCCCGTTGATGATGCGAACGGAAGCGCCGGGGTAGCGGCTGACGAAATTCCGCACCGCCGGGGGGATGTAAAGGCTGTTGAAGCAGCTGGACCCGCCCAGCGTCACGGTACCGGTCACACCGGCGCGGATATCCTCAATGCGGCGTTGGAAACGTTTCTCTTCGGCAATCCGGCGCTCGGTGTATTCCAGGTACGCGCGGCCTTCCTCGGTCAGCGTAATGGCGGCGGATTCCCGATTGAAGATATGGAAGCCGACTCGGTCCTCAAGCCGCGCCAGCCAAAGGCTCAACGCCGGCTGGGTGATGCCGAGTTTCTTCGCCGCCCGGGAGATGCTTCCGGTTTCGAGGATGGTGTTGATGTAACGATTCGCGGTTTCCATATTGTCTTTTATGTTATATTATTATTACTTGTTTGTTATAATACTATGAACGCGGCCATCCGTCAAGCCGTCCCCCGCCGGCAGTGACAAAAAAAGAGCGGACCGCTCCGCCTTTTCCGTCCGCATTCGTTATATAATTAATCCTGCCGGTCATCCGGCAGCTTTGGAACAGGAGACACAGGTATGAATTCCATCATTGAAGC
>CAVIKW010000039.1:0-15999 GCA_963643375.1 Flexilinea sp.
GGACCGCTCCGCGGTGGATGAGGTGACCTGCAGACCCGCTCCCCTTCGCGAAGCGTGAAGCAGGACGCCCGACATTTGCAGTCCCGCCTCAATTCAGGCGCGTTAAGGCCTTCCCCTCATAGGGGAAGGTAGATACGCGCTCATTAATTGGGGTGAATCTCCGCATATCGGGCGCCAACTCCTCACTCCTAACTCCTAACTGTTCAGCGCATCCTTAATCGTCTGCGCCAGCTCCTCATTGATCCCATGCACCAGCGCGATCTGCTCTACGGGAGCGGCGGCGATGTCCGGGACCGAGCCGAACTTCTTGAGCAGCGCCTTCCGTTTCACCGGGCCGATGCCGGGGATCTTGTCGAGGTCGGAGACCAGGGCGGCTTTGGCACGGCGGCCGCGGTGGGAGGTGATGGCGAAGCGGTGGGCTTCGTCGCGGATGCGCTGCACCATGTAAAGACCCTGCGAATGGCGCGGCAGGAGGATGGATTCGCTCTGATGGGGGAGGAAGAGCTCCTCCTCGCGCTTGGCCAGGCCGACGACGTGAACCTTGTCCGTCAGTCCGAATTCCTCGAGAACCTCAACGGCGCGGCCGAGTTGGCCTTTGCCGCCGTCCATGATGATCAGGTCCGGCAGCATGGCGAAGGATTCGTCCGCCTTGCCGCCTGTCTCGGCGTTCTTTTCCTTGGCGGAGAGGTAGCGCTTGATTCGGCGGGTGAGGACTTCGGTCATGGAGTCGAAGTCGTTCGGTCCCTCGACGGTCTTGATATTGAACCGGCGGTAATGCTTCTTCGCCGGCACGCCCTGCAGGAACACGACCATCGAGCCGACGGAGTTCGTGCCTTGGGTGTTGGAGATGTCGTAGCATTCCATTCGGTACGGCGGCTGCGGCAGGCCGAGGGCGTTCTGAAGTTCGGCGAGGGCCTCGTTCTGGCGGTTGGTGTCGTTCTTCCACTGGGTTTTGAGCGCCCGCAGCGTCTCAATGGCATTGTCGGCCGCCATGTTGACGAGCTCTTTTTGGCTGCCGGTGTGAGGGACTTTGATCTCAATCTTCTCGCCGCCCCGCTTCTGACGGAGCCAGCGGTTAATGATCTTCGCCTCCTCCAGCTCGACCGGCAGGAGCATCTGCTCGGGGACGGAGGCGGCTTGGTCGTAGTATTGGCGGATGAATTCGCCGAGGACTTCGGAATCCTTCTCGTCGGCAGCGCCTTCGAGGACGAAGTATTCCTGTCCAATCAGTTTTCCCCCGCGCACGAAGAAGAGCTGAACGCAGGCCTCGTCCTCGGAACGGGCCATGGCGATGACGTCGGAGTCAATGTATTCGGAGGAGACGATTTTCTGCTTCTCGACGACTTTGTCGGCCGCGCGGATTTGATCCCGCAGCAATGCGGCGCGTTCGTATTGGAGCTTGTCGGAGGCGTCCTGCATCTCCTTCTGCAGCTGGTCAATGATCTCGGTGGACTTCCCCGCGAGGAAATCGCCGAGCTTTTCCATCATTTTGTGGTATTCGTCCTGCGTGACGGCGCCGATGCATGGGCCGGTGCAGAGTTTGATGTCGTAGTACAGGCACGGGCGGAGGTCCTTGCCGGTGATCTCGCGGTCGCAGCTCATGTAAGGGAATACCTTCCGCAGCATGTCGAGGGTCTGATGAACGGCCCAGCCGCTGGTGTACGGCCCGTAATAGCGAGCGCCGTCCTGCGTCATGCGGCGGGTGACGGTGACCTTCGGGTAGGGGTCTTGGAGGCTGATTTTGATGTAGGGGTAATGCTTGTCGTCTTTGAGCTGGATGTTGTAATGCGGGCGGTAGCGCTTGATGAGGTTCATTTCGAGGATGAACGCCTCAAGCTCCGACTCGACGACGATCCATTCGATGTGGTCAATATGGCGGACGAGCTGCCGAGTTTTCTCGGTATGCCCGGCGTCGTTGATAAAGTACGAGTGGACGCGGTTCCATAAATTAATGGCCTTGCCGACGTAAATAATATTGTCGTCGGCATCCTTCATAATATAGCAGCCGGGTTTCTTCGGTAAAGTGGCGAGTGTATTGCGGATTTTTTCGTTGACTTCAATCATTCAATATAAAAAGGGCGGGGGATGTATGTCATCCCCCGCGGAATCTCAATTCTTCACAATATAAATCTCCCCGTCGCTCACGACGACCGCGGCGGAGGAGCCGTCGGGGGAGGTCGCTACGCGGAGGATGCGGATGTCCTCGTCAGCGGATTCGACAACCGTCTTCTGCTGGGTGACCGCGCAGGTCTCGGGGTCGATCGTGTACAGCCCGGTCTTGGCGGAAGCGTTGATGACGCTGCCGTCCGCGCTGTAATCAATGGATCCGGGAACGCCGGCGTCGATGACGGCGGAGCATTTCTGTTCACCGCTCGCCGCGTCCAGCAGGACGACGGCGCCCTTCATCGGATCATCCAGGTCGGTCAGGGCAGCGGCGATGGTGCTGTTGTCCGGGGAGAGGGCATAGGCAGAGGCGAAGTCCCAGAGGGAGATCATCTCGCCCATGGAGCCGTCGGCGATGTTCTGCAGTTGGAAAGTGCCGCGGGCATGCCAGAGAAGGTGCGTGCCGTCCTTGGAAAGCACGGTGTTATAAACCGGCGCCGCGGTCTCGAATCCGCTGAGAACGGTCTCATCGCCGCCCTTCAGGCTGTAGACGGTGCTCGCGATCTCATGCGCGTTGTCAACGGAGAGGGCGCTGCCGTCCTCGGACATATCCAGCGAGAGAACGGTGAAGCCGGGTTCGATGGATTGGGTATCCGTCGGGTCGTTGACGTTGTAAACCTCGATGGCGTCGTTATCAATCGACTTCGCCACGACGTAATTCATGCCGTCATCGGCGGCGTAAAGGGAGGCGTCCTTGGCGGTAAGGGTGAAGTTCGCGGCCTCGCTGCCATCCGCAACGCCGACGCGGACGGCGTTGTCGGGGTCGACAATGGTCAACGCGGTGCCGTCCCCGTTCCAACGCAGCGCGCGGATCTCGCCGGGGTTGTCCGCCTCGGCGACGAGGGTGACGTCACTCTGCCCGCAGCTCGGGAATACCGACACCAGCGAAAGCAGGGCCAAGAATACGATTTTCAATAAATTCATTCGACTTCCTCCTTAGAACCAGGAGAAGCGGCTCTTCTTTTCCGATTCGGCATTGTCTTCGGCGGGAGCTTCGGGAGCTTCCTCGGCGGGCGCTTCGGCAGGGGCTTCGTCAACCGGAGCCGGGGCTTCTTCAACGGGCGCAGCTTCAATCGGAGCTTCTTCGGCGGGGGCCTGTTCGGCCGGCGCGTCGGCGGGGGCGGCGTTCACATTGCCGGGGAGGCTGTACGCGGCGTCCACGGCGAACTGCTGCAGCAGGCCTTTGTAGGTGTTCGCGACCTGCTCGGTGGAGCTGAGTTTGGATTCGAGTTCACGGAGGGCGAGGTCCATCTCACGGCGGGCGTCGAGGGCTTCCTTCTTGGCCTGTTCGGCTTCTTCCTTGCTGAGGTCGGACTTGTTCAGCGCGTCGTGGAGGTCATTGATCTCGGACTCGGCCTTCTTCTGGGCAGTCTCAAGGGCGGCCTTGGCGTCCTCGATCTCGAGGATCTTCTGGCGCAGGTCCTTGTTGGAGTTCTGAGCGTCGATCAGGTTCGAGCGGTATTTGGAGAGGTTGTCCTCAAGGTCGCTGACGGCCTTGCGGTGTTTCTTGGCTTCCTGCGCCCGGCGGATCGCTCCCGGGATGGAGAGCAGGCCAAGGACGAGTGCGCCCAGCAGGAACGCGATGAGCAGGAACAGCGCGAGAGGCTTGCTGAAGGTCCACGCGAACAGCTGCAGGGTGACGACGCCCGGATTCTGGAACGCGAAAAGGACCGCGAGAATAGCGACAATAAGTGCGAAGATGATCACAAGCTGCATAGTTTTCCTCCTGATGACCGATCACGGTCGATTGTTCAAGTTTGACGGTGTTCTCCGTTATTGGAAAACTCCGATAATACTATTTTATCGAAGTTTCGGGATTTTTGGGGATATTTGGATTTTGTTAAGATAGGTAATAGGCAGTAGGCAGTAGGCGGTGAGGAGTTAGGAGTGAGGAGTGACCAGAGCCCAGTAACCGGATAACATAATTGGGTATAACTTCCAACCGGGGAAGACGCCGGTTAATATGACACCCTGTTTTTGAAGATCGGCTGTACCGTCGTTATCCGGTCTCCGGTCTCCGGTCTCTGGCCACTCAATTCCTAATTCCTCACTATTTTATTTTCCCCCCTTCCCTAAAAAATAAATTATGGTAGAATTGTTTCGTATTCGAAATGAAGCGAGAAACGCATCATTCGAGAGATAACCTTGTCATATCTCATCGAGCATAACAACACTTTTTGCAGATTGTGCTGTAATCCACTCTCGCGCGCTTCGGTGCATGATTCTGTAAAAACCCTGTAATAAGGTTAAGGTGTGATAAAATGACTGATATTTTACGAACTATTGAAGCTCCGGTAAACCCGAATATCCCTGATCTTCTCCCCGGCGACCAGGTCTCCGTGCATGTAAAGATTAAGGAAGGCAACCGCGAACGTATCCAGGAATTCAAGGGCATCGTCCTCTTTACCCATAACAACGGTACGAATTCCACTTTCACCGTCCGCCGCATCGCGTCCAACGGTATCGGCGTCGAACGTACTTTCCTGACCCGCTCCCCGCGCATCGACAAGGTCGTTGTCGAACGCCACAGCAAGGTCCGCCGCGCCCGTCTGTTCTTCCTGCGCGACCGCTCCGGTAAGTCCGCCCGCCTCAAGCAGAAGTTCTAAACCAACCGCGCAAGCAGAGATTTGTATATCAAAAGCGCCTTCATTCGAAGGCGCTTTTTTTATTCGAAAAACAACTCCTCGTACCGCCCGCACGACGATTCGACCGAGAACTCCGCCTCGATCCTCGCCTTGGCGTTCGCGGACTGTGCCGCCCGTTTCGCGGGATCGGCAATGAGCAAATTCAACGCCTCCGCGAGCGCGTCCGGGTTGCCCGGTTCGAGAAGGGTGCCGAAGCTCTCATCCGGGATCAGCTGACGGATGCCGCTGAGGTCGCTCGCGACAACCGGCAGCCCCGCGGACATGGCTTCCATGACGGAAATCGGCATCCCCTCGGTGTCGGAATAGAGGACGAAGACATCCGCGGCGTTGAGCAGACGGGGAACGTCGTCACGGCTTCCGAGCAGGGTGAAGCGCCCGTCGAGGCCCTCCGCGGTAATTTCTTTCGCGAGCGTGTCCTTCAGCGGACCGCCGCCCGCGATGAAGAATTTCGCCGCCGGGACCTTCGCCGCGGCGCGGATCAAATTCGTCTGCGCCTTCTCGGGAACCAGACGGCCGACATTCAGGACCATGACGTCCGACTCCGACAGTCCGAGTTCGCCGCGAACCTCCGCGCGAATCTCGGGCGAAGTCTCAACCCGGCGCACGCCGTTGACGATGACGGCGATCTTTTCCTCGCGGATGCCCTCCTCCAGCGCCTGCGTACGGGCGCGGTCGGATACGCAGATCAGCTTCCGCGTGAGGCGGGAGTTGATGACGAAGGTGTGCAGGGATTTCACCGCGGACGACATGCCGTCAAAACGTCCGTGATGGGAGCCGAAGCGCCGCGGGACGCCAGCAATCCATGCCGCCGGGATGCCGAGGAGGTCCGCGTCGTGCGTGAAGCACTCGATGACGTCCGCGTGTTCATGGCGGAGATAACGGATAAGCTTAAAGAAACCGCCGATCACGCCGCGCAGATTTTTGACCGCGCCGGCGCCGCGGGTGTAGGTGGAAAGCGCCGTGACGGGGAATTCGTTCGCCGCCTGCCATTCGGGGAGGAGGCCGTCTTTGTCGTAAAAGAACACCGCCCGGACGTTGTACCCGAGCTGACGGAAGCGCTCCGCCTGGTCAAGCAGCACCCGCTGCGCCCCGCCGACGGTGATCTGCGAGCCGAAGAATACGATGGTTTTTTCGTGATTAACAGGAGTCATGATATAATAATACCACAAGCCCCGGTGGCTCAATTGGACAGAGCAAAGCACTCCTAACGCTTAGGTTGCGAGTTCGAGTCTCGCTCGGGGCACAAATTCGCAGATCCGAATCCGCAATGGTTCGGATTTTTCGTTTAATAACGCTCCGCGAAGGGGAACGTGTCTGCAGTTCACCTCATCCACCGCGAAGCGGTCCCCCTTCCCCTCGAGGGGAAGGCTTAAACGCGCGGCAAAGTGGGCGAGACTGCGAATGCCGAGCGCGACGCTCCCGGTCGCTCAACCCGGCGGGGCGAAGCCCATCGCCGGTGAGCGGGGGACTGCCCGTCCGCATAAATTACGGCGCGGACAGCGGCTTCCGACGGACAGCGTGCCTCCACCCGCGCCCGCGCGTCAGCGCCGGGCTTGATTTTGCGGTGAGACCACTATACGAGGTATTGGACAGGGGAACAAAAAAGTCCGGCGCCTGTATTGGCACCTCATCCACCGCTAACGTGGTCCCCCCTTCCCCTCGAGGGGAAGGCTTAAACGCGCGGCAAAGTGGGCGAGACTGCGAATATCGGGCGGGACACGCTCCGCGAAGGGGAGCGTTTCCAAAAAGCAGAAGAGTGCAGCGGGGATGCCTCGCTGCACTCTTTCAATAACTCCTAACTGCTAACTCCTAACTCCTAACTCCTAACTCCTAACTCCTCACTGCCTTTTAATAATTCTCCGCCTTGATTTGGAAGAACGACTGCGGATGGGCGCAGACGGGACAGACGGCGGGAGCTTGCTTGCCGACGACGATGTGGCCGCAGTTCGCGCACTGCCAAATCTTCTCCCCATCGCGGGAGAAGACGATGCCGTCTTTGACGTTCTGCAGCAGCTTGCGGTAACGCTCCTCGTGGGTCTTCTCAATCGCGCCGACGAGCTCGAACAGGGCGGCAATCCGCGGGAAGCCTTCTTCCTTGGCGGTGGCGGCGAACTTCGCGTACATATCCGTCCACTCGTAATTCTCCCCCTCGGCCGCGGCTTCCAGATTCGAAGCCGTGTCGCCGATCTCACCGCCGTTCAGCAGCTTGAACCACAGCTTGGCGTGCTCCTTCTCGTTCAGCGCGGTCTCCTCGAAGATGTCCGCGATCTGGTTATAGCCCTCTTTGCGGGCCTTCGACGCGAAATAGGTGTACTTGTTGCGGGCTTGGGATTCACCCGCGAAGGCGGCCTGCAGGTTCGCCTCGGTCTTTGTTCCTTTGATGTTTTCCATTGTTCCTCCTTCGGGTAAAATTTCAATTCATCGCCGCACGTAATAGTGCCGCGCCAGCCATTTGCAGATACCGTCGAGGCCGGGGTAGACGGTGCGTTCGCTGATGTTCGACTCGTCCAGGAAGTCGCGGATCCGCCACTTCAGGTCCTTGTCAATGACATACTTAACCGTGCCCGCGGTATGCCTGCCGAGGAAGTCCTCGATGCTGTGAACCTGTCCGGGGACAACGGAGAAGAACGCGTATTGGCTGACAATGCGCGGGTCGACCGAGGGCGGCTCCATGATCACCATGGATGAGCCGGCCGTCAGGCGGTCGTATTCCTCAATGGACGCGGCGGCTTCGTTCAGCATATCCACCGAGAAGATCGTCACGCCCTCCCGCTCCATGACGTCCCTGAACTTCCTCGGCAGGAAGCGGTGCAGCTCCGCGATGTCGATCCGCCAGATGGCGCAGTCGTTTTTGTCCAGGGCTGCCATGTCGCTGTCGGTGGCGAAATTCAGCGCGATGAAGGGAGAATGCGTCCAGTCAAGCAGCCTCGTCGGCAGTCCGTGATGTTCGCCGAGGATCATGCGCTTCCAGACGGTGTCGGTGTTGACATTCGCTTCGGTGGCGGTGTACTTCGAGAAGTTCGCGAGAATCTTCGGCTCAAGCATGTTCGCGAGGTCGCCGCAGTTCCGCTGAAGGCTTGTCTTCAGCTCAAACGAGGCATCCGGAAGGCCGCGGTACAGATAGTATCCGCGGTAACGGCCGTTCGCGTCCAGAGGCTGGTCGGATGCCATCTCCAGTAATTCGCTCATGGTGTTGATTTTTACGATTTGATACAATCTGCCTCCTTCCGGACCGGCGGCGCGGGCCGACAGCCTTTGGTGAAATTCTTCCATCTTAATTATAATACGGCCGAGGTCCTTTCAACCGCGCGATTTTTCCCCCGAATTCGCGCCTTTTCGGATTGTTATTTTTGCGTAACCGCATATAATTAAGGAGGTAATCAGGAGGCTTAGATGGATATTCTTGACCGCTTTTTAGCTTACACCCGTGTATATACGACTTCCGACCCCGATTCGACCACCGTGCCGACGGCCGCGCGGGAGCTTGACCTCGCGAAAATCCTCCGCGGACAGATGAAAGAGATCGGCATCGCCGACGCGCGTATCTCCGAATACGGCTATGTTTACGGAACCATTCCCGCGACGCCCGGATACGAAAAGGCACCGGCGCTCGGCCTGATCGCGCATATGGACACCGCCCCGGACTGCTCCGGTGAGAACGTCAACCCGCAGGTCATCCCGAACTATGACGGCGGGGACGTGGAACTCGGCACTTCCGGGCGCAAGCTCAGCGTCGAGACCTTCCCGCATCTGCCTTCCCTCAAGGGACGCACGCTCATCACCACCGACGGCACGACCCTGCTCGGCGCGGATGACAAGGCGGGCGTGGCGGAGATTATGGATGCCTGCGAGCGGATCATCACGGAGAACATCCCCCACGGCAAGCTCTGCGTCGCCTTCACCCCCGACGAGGAAGTCGGCCAAGGCGCGGATCATTTCGACGTCAAGGGATTCGGCGCGGATTACGCCTACACCTTTGACGGCGGTCCGGAGAACGAATTCAGCTTCGAGAACTTCAACGCGGCCGCCGCGGCGGTTGCCGTCAAGGGCTTCGAGATTCACCCCGGCGACGCGAAGAACACGATGATCAACGCCTCGCTGGTGCTGATGGAGTTCAATAACATGCTGCCCTCCGGCGACACGCCGCGCGATACCGAGTGGGACCAAGGCTTCTTCCACTTGTACGAAATGGCGGGCGAATTGAGCAGCGCCTCCGCGAAGTATCTCATCCGCGAGCACAATAAAGAGCTCTTCGCCGGCCGCAAGAAGACCATGGAGCACGCCGCCGAATTGCTCAACGACAAGTACGGCGCGGGTACGGTGACCGTGACCATCAAGGATCAGTACCCGAACATGCGCGAGGTCATCGACCGTTACCCGTTCCTTGTGGAGTTCGCCGACAAAGCCATCCGTGAAGCCGGCGGCGAGCCGATGCATCTGCCCACCCGCGGCGGTACAGACGGCGCCTCCCTTTCCTACGAAGGACTGCCGTGCCCGAACTTCGGTACCGGCGGCTACGCCTATCATGGGTATTACGAACACATCACCCTCGAAGGGCTGCGGTTCGTTTCCAATGTTGCGGTTAATCTGGTAAAATTATTTGCTGATAAACAATAACGAGGAGTAATATTTTATGGAAAAGCAAGTCATCTTCACCGATAAAGCGCCTGCCGCCATCGGTCCCTATTCCGCCGCGATTCATGCCGGGAACTTCATCTTCACCTCCGGGCAGATTCCCGTCGATCCCGCGACCGGCACCATGCCCGCCACCATCGAGGAGCAGACCCGCCAGTCCCTGAATAATGTCAAAGCCATTCTCGAAGCCGCCGGCACCGACATGGCGCACGTCGTCAAGACCACCGTCTTCCTGCAGAGCATGGGCGATTTCGCCGCCATGAACGGCGTCTACAGCGAGTTCTTCAGCGGCGCCTATCCTGCCCGCTCCGCCGTCGAAGTCGCCTGCCTTCCCAAAGGCGCGAAGGTCGAGATTGAGGCCGTGGCGGTAGAGTAATACAATACAGTGAGGAGTTAGGAGTGAGGAGTTAGGCGCCTCAATTCTTAATTCATAATTCGCAATTCGTAATCAAAAGCCAAAGCGCTCGGTAAGGGGAGCATAAATTCCCTTACCGAACGCTTTTAACTTCACTCTCCACTCTGTCTTTTTGTGGAAGGGGGACCGCGGCAGCGGTGGATGAGGTGAACTGTAGGTACCTCCACTGTCGCGGAGCATCAAAACAAAACGCCCGATAACGGGAGCATCGCTTCCATTATCGGGCGCCACTATTGACTATTGACTGCTGACTATTGCCTTAGGCTGCAGCCTTATTCTTATTCACCCCTCTCAAAATCAACCCCAACACGAGGCCGATGAGAGCAGGGACCAGCCAGCCGAAGCCGAGGCTGAAGAAGGGGAGGATCGCCTTGCCGACGTTCGCGACGGCTTCAACACCGAGGGCGTTGAAGAAGTCGAACACCGCGGCGATGAGGGTGAAGACGGTCACGCAGCGGTACACAATCGGGTCGTAATCGAAGGCGCCGCCGAAGATGGAGAGCAGGATCAGGGTGATGACGAGCGGGTAGATGAACATCAGCACCGGAATGGCGTAGGTGATGATGGTGTTCAGACCGAAGTTCGCGACACCGAAGGAGAAGATGCAGAAGCCGATGGCCCAGGCCTTATAATGCCCGCCCTTCGTGAACATGCCGTCGAAGGCTTCGCACAGGGAGGTGACCAGGCCGATGGCGGTCTTCAGGCAGGCGAGGGTCACGAGGGTCGCGAGGAAGGCTTCGCCGAAGACGCCGAGATAATGGCCGCTGAGCTGCGCGAGGGCGATGCCGCCGTTGGCGCTGGTCTCAAACAGGCCGCGGGACTGCGCGCCCATGATGACGGTGCCGAGGTAAATCACGCCCATCGCCAAGCAGGCGAAAACGCCGGTGCGGATGGTGCTCTTCGTGATGTATTTGGATTCGGTAACGCCGAGCCCGCGGATGACATTCACGACCACGATACCGAACGCGAGGCCGGCGATGGCATCCATGGTGTTGTAACCTTCGAGGAAGCCGTTGGCGAAAGCGCCGGTCGTGTACGCGGCATCCGGCTCAACGGAGGAAATCGCCGTGGAGGGATTGAGCAGCGAGACGATGATCAAAACGAAGTAGAAGGCGAGGAAGATCGGGTTGATCAAACGGCCGATCCAGGTCATGATGCCCTTCGGTTTCAGGGAGAAGAACATTACCACGGCGAAGAAGATCAGCGAGAAGATCAGCAGCGCGATTTTGTCGGAGCCGACGATTGATTCCAGACCGACGGTGAATGAAGTCGTGGCGCAGCGCGGAATGGCGAAGAAGGGACCGATGGTCAGATAAAGCAGCACGGTGAAGGCAACGGCGTATTTTTTGCCGACTTTCCCGGCGAGCTCATGCAGCCCGTTCGAGCCGGTAATACCGAATGAGGCAACACCCAGCATCGGCAGGCCTACGCCGGTGATGACGAAGCCGATGAACGCGGGCCAAAGGTTACGGCCGGCGATCTGTCCGAGGTGAACCGGGAAAATCAGGTTCCCCGCCCCGAAGAACATACCGAACAGCATGCTGACGATAGAGATTGATTCCTGAAAAGTCAACTTCTTTTTCATATCAAAACATCTCCCTGTTTCAAGAATATTCGCGTTCCTCCGGCAGCAGCCGGCAAAAAGGAAAACTTAGGTTTCAATTATAAGCCATCACCGCCCGAAACTTGTCTGTTCATTACAGGCCGCGGATTTTCGGTTTTGCCCGCAATTCCCTTTTTACTGCTATAATTAACCAAACTTTATAAAATCACACAGGTCGAAACTATGAACAGTAAGAAAAAGTTATTTGTCTTTCTGTTGGATGCCCTCTGCGCGTCCGACGTGGAGTTTATCAAGGACCTCCCCCACATGGGGCGGATCATTCGCGAAGGCGCGCTGATTGAGCACGTAGAACCGATTTACCCCTCGTTCACCTATCCCTGCCACTGCGCCATTGTGACCGGCAACACCGTCAAGGGACACGGCGTCCCGCATAACGAAATTCTCGAAGTCGAGAACCCCGACGCGCCGTGGTACCGCATGCGCTCCGCCATTAAGTGCGACACGATTTTCGACTACGCCCGCCGCGCGGGGCTGAAGACCTGCTCCCTTTCCTGGCCGGTCTCCGCCGGCGCGGACATTGACCTGAACATGCCGATGAGCATCCCCCTCGGCTACAAGGGATACAATCCGCTGCAGTACCTCGAAGGCGTCTCTTCGCAGGACCTCCTCGACCGTTATTACTGGAAGTACGGCCGCTTCGTCAAGGGCGAGGCCCGGAACCTCGACAACTTCACCATGGCGCTCGCGCCGGATATCATCCGCGATTACGGACAGCCGGACCTGATGTACGTGAAAATGTGCGACCTTGACACCGTCCGCCACAACCTCGGCGTGAAATGCCCGGAGGCCTACGAACAGCTCCGCAAGCACGACGAGGAATTCGCTGTCTTGGAAGAATCCATCCGCCGTTACGGCGACTTTGAGAACACGAACTTCGTCATCCTCGGCGACCACGGGCAGCAGGACATCAAGCATTATTGCAACATGAACCTCGTTCTCAAGCAGCGCGGTTTCCTGACCGCCGACGAGAACAATAACCTCATCGACTACGACGCCTACTGCTTCTCCACCTGCATGTCCGGCTGGATCAAGCTCAAGAACCCGGACGACGCGGAGATGAAGCAGAAGGTCTTCAACCTGCTGATGGAACTGAAGGACGACCCCGAATTCCCGATCGGCGTGGTCATGACCAAGGAAGAAGCCTTGGACCGCTACGGCCTCGTCGGGCCGTTCGACTTCATCATCGAAGGCACGGAGGAAGAGCCGACGGAGTTCGAGGCGACATTGAAGGGCGAGGACCTTTTCAAAGTCCACCTCGACACCCACCGCTATCTTTCCGTAGCGAGCCACGGACACATGCCCGAGCGGGACGAGACCACGACCTTCTTCGCCTGCGGTCCCTCCATCCGCAAGGGAACCGTCATCCCGCGCACGAAGCAGATCAACGAAGCCCCGACGATGGCCGCCATGGTCGGGCTGAACATGGACAAATGCGAAGGCCATGTTTTGACCGAAATCCTTGCCGACTGAACCGGCCGGCCTTTAGATAACAGAGAGGGAAACATATGGAAGTTAGACTCGAGAACCTCACCAAGCATTTCGGTTCCACGATCGCGGTTGAGAACTTCAACGCGGTGCTGGATTCCGGAGAACTGACCGCCCTGCTGGGCCCTTCCGGCTGCGGCAAGTCAACGATTCTGAATATGCTTTCGGGCATTGTTCCCGTCACGAGCGGACGGATCCTCTTCGATGAGCGCGATGTGACCGACTTGGAACCCGCGGACCGCGGCATCGGCCTGGTCTTCCAGAACTACGCGCTCTATCCGCACATGAGTGTGGAGGAGAACATCGCCTTCCCTCTTGAAATCAAGGGGCTGCCGAAAGCCGAGCGCAAAGAACGCGCGCAGGAGATGGCGAAGCTGGTTCATGTGGATGAATATCTGAAGCGCAAGCCGGCGCAGCTCTCCGGCGGTCAGCAGCAGCGCGTCGCCATTGCCCGCGCCCTCGTCAAGCAGCCGCAGCTGCTGCTCCTCGATGAGCCGCTGAGCAACCTCGACGCCCGCCTCCGCATTGAGATGCGCGAAGAGATTCGCCGCATTCAGCTCGAAACCAAGGTCACGACGGTCTTCGTCACCCACGACCAGGAAGAGGCGATGAGCATCTCGGATTCCATTATCCTGATGAAAGCCGGCGTCCTCCAGCAGGAAGCCAAGCCGCAGGAGCTTTACGACCAGCCGGTGAATGAGTTCGCCGCGGACTTCCTCGGCACGCCTCCGATCAACAAAGTCTTCGGCGTGATTGAGAACGGCGCGGTCCGCATTGACGGCGGGCCTGCCTGCAAGCTGAACGGCCTCGAGTCCCTTGAGAACGGCCGCAAGGTTCACTTCTCCATCCGCGCCGAGAGCTTCCATATCAACGAAGGCGAGCCGTTGATGGAGGGGACGATCACCCGCATCTTCGTCATGGGCAAGGAACAGCTGGCTTACCTCAAGCTCGGCGATTTCGAAGTCCGCGCCTATATTGACTCCGAACAGGATCTGAAGCCCGGTCAGACCGTCCAAATCGGCCTGCGGAGCAAGGGCGTCTTCGTCTTCGACGCCGAGACAGGGGAGAGATTAAAATGAACGCCGCGACCGATAAAAAGCGCAGGTTGAGGCTGTTCCTGCGGAAATTCAAGCCCCTGCTGTATCTGCTGCCGTTCCTGACGGGCGTCGCGGTCTTCTCGCTGTACCCGATCGTGAACGTCGTCATCATGTCGTTCAAGGAGAATTACAAGTACCTGACCGGCAAATTCAGCGGATTCGGCTTCGCGAACTACGCCTACGTCCTCCACAGCCGCGACTTCCAGAACGCGATTCAGGTGACGTTCAAATACGTCCTCATCGCCATTCCGGTGTCGATGTGCCTTTCAATTGTCATCGCGAACCTCTTGAATAAGAAAATCAAGTGCCGCGCCCTCTTCCAGACCGCGTACTTCCTGCCGATGGTCACCTCCGTGACGGCGGTCGGCCTGACGTGGAAATACATGTTCAACTACAAATTCGGCGTCATCAACTGGCTCCTGAACCTCCTCGGCATCGAATCCGTGAACTGGCTGCAGAACCCATCCTCGAACTTCTGGGCGCTTGCCATCTACGGCATTTGGTCCATGATGCCGTTCACGATCATTCTGCTGCTGGCGGGTCTGCAGAACATCGACCCGATGTTTTACACCGCGGCCCGCGTTGACGGCGCCAAGGAGACGCGGATCTTCTTCCGAATCACCCTGCCGCTGCTTTCGCCGACAATCTTCCTCGTGCTGATCATCAACTCCATCAGCGCGTTCAAAGTCTTCAACGAGCTCTTCCCGCTCTTCTCCGGGCCGGGTATCGGCAAGAACCTTTACACCATGGTGTATTACATCTACGAACAGTTCCGCGGGCGCACTCCACCGAAGTACGGCTACGCGGCCGCCGCTGCCGTCATTCTGTTCTTGATCATCTTCGTCTTCACCATGATCCAGCAGTGGATTCAGAAGAAGTGGAAGTATTAATGGAGTGTGCGTTATGAAAAAGATCAAATTCTCGTCAATTCTGACTTATCTCTTCCTGATCCTGGGCGCCGCCATCATGGTGTTCCCGTTTTTCTGGATGATCACCGGGTCATTGAAGACCAACGCGGAAGTCTCCGTCTATCCGCCGCAGTGGCTGCCGAAGTCCTTCTACCTCGGCAACTATGAATTCGCGCTGAAGACAGCCCCCTTCGCCAAGTATTTCCTGAACTCCGTCATCGTCTGCCTTGCATCCGTTTCGGTGTGTACATTGACGACGATCCTGGGTTCCTTCGCCTTCTCACGGCTGCGCTTCCCGGGCCGCTCTGCCATCTTCGGCGCGCTGCTCGCGATGATGATGGTTCCGTTCGAAATGCTCGTCATCACCAACTACCGCACCGTCACGAAGTGGGGCATTCACGACACCCTGTGGGCGCTGATCATCCCGTTCATGTCGTCGATCTTTTACACCTATATCCTGAAAAACTTCTTCGACAGCATCCCCGACGCGCTGTATCAGTCCGCCCGGGTGGATGGGTGTTCGGATTGGAAATACCTGTGGCGGGTGATGGTCCCGATCGCGAAACCGTCCCTCGTGACCATTATTCTCCTGAACGCCATCGCCAGCTGGAATTCCTTCCTCTGGCCGATGCTTGCCACGAACTCCGCCGCCACCCGCACCCTGCCGTTCGGCCTGTATAACTTCGTGACCGAAGGCGGGGCGAAGAACGAAGTGATGATGGCCGCCGCCACGATCGTCGTTCTCCCGATGCTCATCCTCTTCCTCTTCGCCCGGAAGTACATCGTCAACGGCGTCGCGCGTGGAGGATTGAAAGGATAGTGAGGAGTTAGGAGTGTCTAGAGACCAGAGACCAGATAAAATAAATCTGATGGACTTGCCGTAGGGGAAGTAACTATTCATCGGCAGAAAAGAAAGAGCGCCCGATACTCGCACATCCGCCCCAACTTCGACCGCGTTTAAGCCTTCCCCTATGAGGGGAAGGGGGACCGCTTCGCGGTGGATGAGGTGACCTGCGGACACGCTCCC
>CAVIKW010000040.1:0-15960 GCA_963643375.1 Flexilinea sp.
TCATCCACCGCGGAGCGGTCCCCCTTCCCCTCAAGGGGAAGGCTTAAGCGCGGTTGAAGTTTGGGCGGGTGCTCCAATTATGTTATCCGGTCTCCGGTCTCTATACAAAAACAATCCCTTCCGTCAGGAAGGGATTGTTTTTGTTTGCGACTTTATTACTTCAGCGGAGCGACCCACTGGCCCTGAGGACCGCCGACGATGTCGCCGTCCTTGGAGGTGGTGATGCCGCGGAGGATGGTCTGGACGACACGGCCCTTCATCTTCCAACCGTTGTACGGGGAGAGCTTGGTGCGGCTGTGGAGGGTGGCCTGGTCGAAGGTGTATTCCTTGTCGAGGTCGATGATGGCGAAGTCAGCGTCGGTGCCGACCTGCAGGGAGCCCTTGAGCGGATAGTAGTCGAACATCTTGGCGACGTTCTCGGACATCCAGGCGGCGACCTGGTTCAGCGTGCACTTGCCTTCGTTGACAGCGGTGAGCATGAGCATGGAAGCGGTCTCAATGGCGGCCATACCGGCAGGGGCTTCCCAATAGTCCTTCATCTTCTCTTCCGGCGTATGCGGGGCGTGGTCGGTGACAACCATGGAGAGCGTACCGTCTTTCAGACCTTCCCACAGCAGCTTCTGATCGCGGAGAGTACGTACCGGCGGGTAACCCTTGATCTGGGCACCGACTTTGTCGTAATCTTCGTTGCTCAGGAAGAGATAATGCGGGCAGGTTTCGGCAGTGACGTTGATGCCTTCGCGCTGAGCGCGGCGGATCACTTCAACACCGTCGCCGGTGGCCAGATGCAGGATGTGCAGGTGGGCGCCGGTGGCCTGGGCGAAGCGGATGGCGGTCTCGATGACGGTCAGTTCGGTGACGGCCGGGCGGGACTTCAGAACGGCGTTGTAATCACGTTCCGTGGTGGCCATGACTTCGGCGGTGAGCTGCTTGATGAGCCAGAAGTTCTCGGCGTGAATACCGATGAGCTTGCCGGTCTTCGCGACTTCGCGGAAGATGGTGAAGACTTCGCCGTCATCCAGCGGAGGCAGGACGTTGGTCATGCCTTCCTTGTAGTTGTAGATGAGCTGATAGGTGGCGAGGTCCAGCGCGTAGCCCCAGAAGAATTTGAAGGCCGCGGCGCCGTGATCGGCCAGCTTCGGCAGGTCGGCGTTGTTCAGTTTGCCGATGCACAGACCCCAGTTGCCGAAGTCGACATGCGCCTTCGGGCCGATGGTCTCGATGAGGGAGTCCATCATTTCCACATTGTAGACGGCCGGGTTGGAGTTCGGCTGTTCAATGATGGTGGTCACGCCGCCGCAGGCGCCGGCCATGGAGGAGTGGAAGAAGTCTTCCTTGTAATGGGCGCCGTTCTTGCCGTCGCGGGAATGGACGTGGCTGTCGATGAAACCCGGGAGGACGTACTTGCCGGCGGCATCGGTGATCTCGGCGGCTTCGCCGTCAAGCTTGTCGGAAGTGATCGCGGCGATCTTGCCGTCTTTCACGTAGATGTTGGCTTTATAGGTATCGGTGGAGTTGACCAGGGTACCGTTGAGGATGACATGATCCCATTTCATTAGCTTTATCTCCTTAGGCAAAACAGGGAGCAGAATTCTGCCCCCTGTTGTTGTTTGAATTGATTCTTATGCTGTAATTATTCGCAGCCGCAGACGAGGGCAAGCAGGGCCATGCGGACCGGGACGCCGTTGGCAGCCTGGCGGAAGTAAGCAGCGCCTTCGTAGGAGTCAACTTCGGTCTTGATTTCGGTGACACGCGGAAGCGGATGCATGATGGTGAGGCCGGACTTGGCTTTCTTGACGGTGTCGAGGGTGACTTCGTAGGAGCCCTTGAGGCGCTCGTACTCGGCGGGATCGGCGAAGCGTTCCTGCTGGATGCGGGTCATGTAGAGGACGTCAGCCTTGGCGACAGCCTTGTCGAGGTCGGGGATGATCTCAACCTTGACACCGGCGTTGCGGAGGTTGTTGGTGATGTCTTCCGGCATAGCAAGAGCTTCCGGAGCGGTGAAGATGAAGTTCACGCCCATGCGAGCCAGCAGCGCGGCGCCGGAATGGACGGTGCGGCCGTTCTTGAGGTCGCCGGCGAGGCAGATGGTCTTGCCTTCGGTGCCGCCCTGTTCCTTGATGATGGTGTACAGATCAAGGAGAGCCTGGGTCGGGTGCTGGCCGGCGCCGTCGCCGCCATTGATGACAGGTTTGCAGGAACCGGCAGCCAGTTCGGCAGCGGAGCCGGTGACAGGGTGGCGGATAACAGCAACATCGGAGTAACCTTCAATCATCTTACCGGTGTCATAAACGGTCTCGCCCTTCTTCGCGGAGGAAGAGGCTTTGCCGTCGGCAACGGAGATCACGGTACCGCCCAGGTGCAGCATAGCGGTTTCGAAGGAAAGGCGGGTGCGGGTGGAAGGTTCGAAGAACAGGGTAGCAAGGACCTTGCCGTCCATGTTCATCAGGCGGCCGCCGTTGTTCATAGCGCGTTCGTAACGGGCAGCGGTGTCCATGATGAGTTTAACTTCTTCGTTGGAAAGGGACTGGACATCCAGGATGTCACGGCCGAATAAAGATGTAGCCATTATTTTTTCTCCTTATTTTTATTGCGGACGTCCTCGCGTCCGCTTATTTTTGTTTACGCCCATATTATAAACCCAAAAAATGAAAGTGAAAATCGCTGTCAAGAGTTGTCAAGACAAACCAAAATTACATGAAAATTTCGGAAATTCAAACAAGTGACAAATGTAATAATTTAACCATGACTTACCATGCGCCGGGGTTCGAAATTTGTCACTATGCGTTTTTGAAATTACGAGAAAATTGTATATGGAACAAAATTGTATATACTTCTATGACTTTTCCCCTTTTAAAGGAAATTGATAAATGTGACAAACTGTTTATTACTTAATTTGGACGATTTTATTACGGATGTCATATGCCTGTTATGACAAGGCGGGATTAGAATGTAGATAAGGATAAAAACCGAAAGCGAGAGCGATGCGGATGGGAGTCCGCGGAGCCCGCGCGAAAGAAATTTAAGGAGATTTATTAATGGCTGAAAAAACTTCTTTTGAAATCGCCCTTGAGGAGTTCGAGCGCGTTGCTGACATGCTCGATCTGGATCCCGAAGCTCGCGAATACTGCCGCGCTGCGAAGAAAGAATATCATGTTCGCATCCCTGTCCGCATGGATGATGGTTCCCTGAAGATCTTCGACGGCTTCCGCGTACAGCACAACGATGCTCTGGGCCCGAACAAAGGCGGCCTCCGCTTCGCTTCCAATGAAACCCTCGACACTGTCCGCATGCTGGCCATGAAGATGACCTGGAAATGCTCCGTTGCGAACATCCCGCTCGGCGGCGGTAAGGGCGGCATCATCGTTGATCCGCGCGACCTTTCCGTTGGCGAACGTGAACGTCTGGTCCGCGGTTATGTCCGCGCCCTGTATCACGCTTTCGGTAACCGCATCGACGTCCCGGCCCCGGACATGGGCACCAACGCTCAGGATATGTGCTGGTTCATGGATGAATATTCCATCCTCTCCGGCGAATACGTTCCGGGCACCGTTACCGGTAAGCCCGTTGGCGGCGGCGGTTCCCTGGGCCGCACCGAAGCCACCGGCCTCGGCGTCGTCATCTTCATCCGCGAAGCTATGAAGAAGCTCGGCATTGACTCCACGAAGACCACCTGCGCGATCCAGGGCTTCGGCAACGTTGCTCAGTACGCCGCGATCCATTACATCGGCAAGCTCGGCGGCAAGGTCATCTGCGTTTCCTGCTACAACCGCGATGAGAAGAAATCCTTCACCTTCAAGAAGGCCGACGGTGTCGACCCGATGTTCCTGAAGTCCATCACCGATGCTTACGGCACCATCTCCAACGAGAAGGCCAAGGCTGCCGGTTACGAAGTCCTCGACGGCGACGCTTGGATCGAACAGGACGTTGATGTCCTGATCCCGGCTGCTCTCGAGAAGCAGATCACCGCTGCCAACGTCAACAAGATCGGCAAGAACGTCAAGATCATCGCCGAAGCTGCGAACGGCCCGACCACCGGCGAAGCCGACGCTGTCCTCCGCGAACGCGGCATGTTCGTCATCCCGGACTTCCTCTGCAACTCCGGCGGCGTTACCTGCTCTTACTTCGAATCCGTCCAGAACGACCAGAACTACTACTGGTCCGTTGAAGAAGTCCTCAACAAACTGGATGAGAAGATGACCTCCGCTTTCTCCTCTGTCTGGGATATGGCTCAGGAAAAGAAGGCCTACATGCGCGATGCTGCCTACATGGTCTCCATCAAGCGTGTTGCCGACGCCATGCGCTATCGCGGCTGGATTCACTAATCCACTCGGATAGACCTTTGAATGATTCGTATGCGGGGTCTGTATGGGCCCCGCATACCTGTTATAGTCAGGAAAAACCAAAGATAAGCAGGAGATAAATTCTATGATTGCTATGACCCGCGGCGTCCCGGCGCCCGAATCCTACCCGATCGAAGAGATGATCGCGGCTTTCTCGAAAGCCATGCGCGAAGACGGTTCCAAGTCCCTTGGTTACGTTGCGTCTCCGGGCTATATGCCTCTGGTTGAGCTGCTCGCCGAGCGCGAAGGCGTCGCCGCCGAGAACATCCTCATCGGCAACAGCTCCCTTGAATTCATTCAGTTCATTACGATGACCGAAGCCGAACCCGGCGATGTCGTGTTCGCTGAATCACCGTCTTATGACCGCGTCAACCTGCTCTTCAAGCGCCGCGGCCTGAACCCGATCGGCATTCCGCTCGAAATCGACGGCATGAACCTGAACGTCCTCGAGGATGAGCTCAAGAAGCACGCCCCGAAGTTCGTCTACACCATCCCCGATTTCCAGAACCCGATGGGCGTGACCTACTGCCTTGAAAAGCGCAAGAAGCTGGTCGAGCTCGCTCAGAAGTATAACTTCATCATCCTGGAAGACCTCCCCTACCGCGAACTGCGCTACAAGGGCGAGAACCTCCCCACCATGCACTCCATGGATCCGGATCACGTCGTCAAGATGAGCTCCTTCTCCAAGACCCTGACCCCGGGCTGCCGCCTCGGCTACCTGAACGGTCCGAAGGACTTCATCAAGCGTGTCAAGACCTGGGCCGGCAACACTTACATCGGCCCTGTCAGCCCGACTCAGGCGCTGCTCTACGAGTTCATCCGCATGGGCTTCTATGAACCGAACCTCGTGAAGCTCAAGGATCTGTATCGTCCGCGCATGGAAAAGGCGATTGAGATCCTCGAGAAAGAGCTTCCGACTGCCGTGTTCCCGCGTCCGGAAGGCGGTTTCTTCATCGGCGTCACCCTGCCGGAAGGCAATGATATGGCGACCCTGATGCCCGCTGCCGAAGCTGCCGGCGTGAAGATCACCGATGGCCGCGGTTTCTATCTCAACCCGGATGACGGCAAGCGCTTCCTGCGTGTTCCGTTCTGCGGTCTGAAACCCGAAGAACTCGAACAGGCTTTCGGCCTGCTGCTGCCGCTCATCAAGAAATAAACTATAGTATAATATATAGGGCTCTTTGCTGAGCCCTAATAAAAATCATCCGAGATTTATCGGAATAAAAATAAAAGGAAGAAATAAAAAATGGCAAAGAAAGTTGCAGTCATCGCTATCGGCGGTAACTCCCTCATTAAAGATAAGGCTCACCAGTCTGCCGGTGATCAGCTCCTCGCCGCTGATGAAACCGCGAAGCACATTGTTGAAATGATCAAAGAAGGCTGGGATGTCGTCATTGGTCATGGCAACGGCCCGCAGGTTGGTTTCCTTCTCCAGAACGCCGAAGTCGGCGAAAAAGAAACCGGTTACCCGCAGTTCCCGCTCGATGTCTGCGGTGCGCAGTCTCAGGGTCAGATCGGCTACCAGCTTGTCCAGTGCTTGGGCAACCGCATGAAGGAAGCCGGCATCAACAAGTCCACCGCCTGCGTTATTGAGCAGACCATTGTTGACAAGAACGACCCCGCTTTCCAGAACCCGACCAAACCGATCGGCGGTTTCATGACCGAAGCCGAAGCCAAGGAAAAGGCCGCGACCCTCGGTTGGAACGTTGTTGAAGATGCCGGCCGCGGCTGGCGCCGTGTCGTTGCTTCTCCGCTCCCGAAGAAGATCGTCGAACTCGATGCCATTAAGGCCCTGATCAACGCCGGTATCATTGTCGTCTCCATCGGCGGCGGCGGTATCCCGGTCATTGAAAACAACGAAGGCAACCTCGAAGGTATCGCTGCCGTTATCGATAAGGACTTCGGCAACTCCCTCCTGGCCCAGAACCTGAACGCTGACGTTCTCATCATCTCCACCGCTGTTGAAAAGGTCGCCATCAACTTCGGTACCCCGGAAGAAAAGTGGCTGGACAGCATGACCCTCGCCGAAGCCAAGGCTTACATGGCCGAAGGCAAGCACTTCAAGAAGGGCTCCATGGCCCCGAAGATCCAGGCCGTCATCAACTTCCTCGAAGCCGGCGGCAAGGAAGCCATCATCACCAACCCGGAAAACCTGCTTCGCGCGATCCACGGCGAAACCGGTACCCGCATCACCAAATAATTTTGGCAAAAGTACACACGGGACGCTTCGGCGTCCCGTGTCTTTTATTTAATCCGGTCTGCATGAAACCGCCCGCTCCCGCCGTTTCCCTGCTAAAATTGAAAGTATGAAGAAACTGCCGATCGTCATTCTCGCCGCGCTGGTCTTGAGCGCCTGTCAGGTATTCTCCCCGAAGGAGAACGCCGACAACGCGCGTTCCGCCACGGAAGTCGCCGCCATCTCCACCTCCATCGCGGAGACGGTCTCCGCTGCCGAAGCGATGCCTACCGCTGCGCCGGAACCCACGAATACGGTCTCGATCTTCATTGAGCCCACAGCTACGGAAGTACTGCCCACCGCCGCGCCGACGGTTACGAATACGCCGATCCCGGTGGAGACCCGGGCGAGCGGCCATTTCGTGACGCGTACGCCGGAGCCCGGATATCCGACTCCGGATGCCCGTCCGCTCGCGAAGGACTGGCGCGACTGGCCCGTGCTGCCGGTCGTCTCGGACACCGCGGCGGATATTTACTGGTACGGCGTGCAGGAGCTCGGCACCGATCCGCACGTCATTTCACGCATCGGCGACTGCCATTCCGAGCCGAACGTCTTCCTCGGCGTCTACGACTCCGATTATTATGAGCTGTCGGAGGAGAACCAATACCTGAAGGTCGTGATTGACTACTTCAAGGGATCGTTCGACACCACCAGCTATTCCGTTCACAGCGGCATGAGCGTCTCGTCCGTGCTCACGGATGTCTGGGCCGACCCGGACGTCTGCCTGGACGGTGAGACCGCGCTCGACTGCGAAATCCGCGTGCATAATCCGTCCATCATGTTCGTCAACCTCGGTTCGAACTGGATCAAGGGCGTGGACATGGAGGTCTATTACGGGTACCTCTCGGAGATCGTGCAAACGCTGCTGGATCACGGCATCCTGCCGATTCTCTCGTCCAAGGCGGACAACGTCGAGGGCGATTACGGCATCAATGAGACCACCGCGCAGGTGGCCCGCGACTTCGACATTCCCTATTTCAATTTCTTCACCATCTCTCAGCGCCTCGCCAATCACGGCCTCGATCCGGAGAAGGACGGCATCCATCTCTCCACGGAAGCCTGGAACTGGCGGAACTTCTACGCGCTGAAGACACTCTACGTTGTCGGGCAGAAGCTCGGCATCTTCTGATTCGGAGGTCCATGTACCTGAATTCGGAAAACGCTTCCCGGTTCGAGAAGCCTGTTACCGCTGCCTATTACCTCGCCTATTTATCGGAGGGCCTCGTCACAAGCATCTTCGGCGCCTCCATGGTCTACTTTGCCGGACGCGCCGGCTGCACGGTCGCGGAGATCAGCAGCGTGCTGATCCTCTATAACCTCGGCTTCATCTTCTCGTCGCTCTTTCTCGTCGCGCTGTTCGACCGTCTGCCCGGCAACCGCATGCTTTCCGCCGCAATTTTCGCAATGATCGCCGTGCTCATCGGCTTGAGCCTCGCCCGCGCGCGTTGGCTGCTGCTGGTGATTGCCGGCGTCATGGGCATCGCGAACGCGATTGTCGAGAACGGACCGAATATCCTTTTCCCATGGATGCTTGGGGAGGAACGCGCCCGCCGCCCGGTGAATATGATCTACCTTTTCTATTCAGTCGGCTGCGTCATCACCCCGCTGCTGATCGGCATCGCGCTGAAATTGGGGAACACCCTGACGCCCGTCTTCGCGCTGATCGGGGTCGTGATCCTCATCCCCGCGGTGATGCTGCTCCGTCTGCCGGGGCCGCGCAATCCGCGCGTGTCGGAGGAGAAGGGCGCGGCGCCGATGAAAAACACCCGCGGCGAAATCCTCGCCGCCTGTGCCTTCGGGCTGATGCTCTTCTGCTACTCCTCCGGCCTTTCGACCCTTTCCAATTGGACTGCCACCGTGCTGATCAAAAACGGCTTGACGGATGAAGCTTCCGCCGCGATGATGGCCTCCGTGCTGTGGGTCGGCAGCTTCGTCGGCCGCGCCGCCGGTGCCTGGCTTTCGGGGAAGATGAATCCCTCGAAGATTGTTACCGCCGGACTGATTATCGTCATCCTCGACGGCATCTGCATGTATTTCTGCCGCGGCAGTCTGTTCCTGATCGGTGCCTGCGTCTTCATCAACGGCTTCGCGGGCGGCCCGGTGATTGCCAATACCCTCGCGGTGATGAAACAGCGCGGCCTCGTCTCCGCGCTCATCAACGGCATCGTCCTCGCCTGTTCACAGATCGGCTGCATGGTGCTGCCGACAATCTTCGGCCGCCTCTACGGCGACAGCCCGACGAGCTACACCGCCTTCGTGACCTTCACCCTCTGCGCCTCGATTGCTCAATTCGCGGTGATGAAGGTTGTGGAGAGAGAAAGATAACAGGGAACGGAAAACGAAAAACGCCGCTGAATGCGGCGTTTTTCGTTTTCGGAACAATCGCAGCCCATGTATTATTCCGAACATAAGCGTATTGTTCCGAACAATAAGCCGCCCTTCGGAATGATAGCGCTGACTAACACTTCGGAAAAGGCGGTGTATCCTTCCTGAAATCCGTGTATCCTTCGGGTAATTATTCCGAATGATAACGAAAAAACAGCCGCGTTTGCGGCTGCATCTTTATTCGGGCTCTGAAAGACCTCATCCACCGCTAACGCGGTCCCCCTTCCCCTACAAGGAGAAGGCCTTAGGACGCTTCGCGTGGGGAATGAGTCTTCGATTGGCGGGCACCATTAACTCCACTCTCCACTCTCCACGCTCCACTCTGTCTTTTCTAATATCCTCTGAAGCCTTTGACCTTCAGGCGGTTGAGGGCGCGGGCGAGGGTGGCTTGGGCGGTGCGGTATTCCTGGATGGAGCGTTTCTGCAGAATCAGCTCGCGGGCTTCTTCCGCTTCACGGCGCGCGCGGTTCTCATCAATCTCTTCCGGGCGCTCAATCGTGTTCACGAGCACAAGGACCTCGTTGTTCTCAACCTTCACGATGCCGCCGGAGACCGCGGCGATTTGGTTCCGCTCACCGGGAAGCCGATACGTCAGCTGACCCTGCTTGATCTCCGAGACCATGTTGGTGTGGTGAGCCTTGATGCCGTAGAAGCCTTCGACGGTCGGGACGATGAGGGACTCACACGGCCCGATGTAGAAGACGTGGTCGGAAGCGAGGATCTCTACCCGGAAAATCCCGTCGGCCATTACTGCTCCTCAAGCTGCTTGGCTTTGATCGGGACGTCGTCAATCCCGCCGACGTTAAAGAACGCCGTCTCGGGGTATTGGTCCATCTCGCCGTTGATGATGGCGCGGAAGCCGCGGATCGTCTCTTTCAACGGGACGTAGACACCCTTCAGACCGGTGAAGCGTTCCGCCACGTGGGTCGGCTGGGAGAGGAAGCGCTGGATCTTGCGCGCGCGCATGACGGTGGCGCGGTCCTCTTCGGAGAGCTCATCAATACCAAGAATGGCGATGATATCCTTCAGTTCGCTGTACTTCTGCAGCGTTTCCTGAACGGCGCGGGCGACTTCGTAATGCTCTTGGCCGACGATGTCCGCTTCCAGAATGCGGGAGCTGGACTCGAGGGGATCGACGGCGGGGTAAATGCCCTGCTCGGCGATTTTACGGGAGAGTACGGTGGTCGCGTCCAGATGGGAGAAGACCGTCGCCGGCGCGGGGTCGGTGAGGTCGTCGGCAGGGACATAAACGGCCTGCACGGAGGTGACGGAGCCGTTGCGCGTAGATGTAATGCGCTCCTGCAGCGCGCCCATTTCGGAGGCGAGCGTCGGCTGGTAGCCTACCGCGGACGGCATACGCCCGAGCAGGGTGGAGACTTCGCTGCCCGCCTGCACAAAGCGGAAAATGTTGTCAATGAAGAGCAGGACGTCCTTCTCCTCAACATCGCGGAAGTACTCCGCCATGGTCAGGCCGGAAAGGGCGACGCGCATACGGACGCCCGGGGATTCGTTCATCTGCCCGAATACCATCGCCGTTTTGGAAGCGACGCCGCTTTCGTGCATTTCGCTCCAAAGTTCGTTGCCTTCACGGCTGCGTTCGCCCACACCGGTGAAGATGGAGTAGCCGCCGTGTTCCAGCGCGACGTTATGGATGAGCTCCTGGATCAGGACCGTCTTTCCGACGCCCGCGCCGCCGAAGAGGCCGATTTTGCCGCCCTTCGGGTACGGCTCGAGCAGGTCGATGACCTTCAGGCCGGTTTCCATGATCTCAATGGCGGGGCTTTGATCCTCGAAGGAAGGCGCCTTGCGGTGAATCTCCCAGCGGTCCGCGTCTTTGGCAATGGGTTCGCCGCCGTCAATCGGCTCGCCGAGCACGTTGAACATACGGCCGAGCGTCTGCTCGCCGACGGGGACGGTGATCCCCTTGCCGTCGGAGGTCACTTCCATGCCGCGGCAGAGGTTTTCGGATGCCGCCAGCATGATGCAGCGGACGGTGTTTTTGCCGATGTGCTGGGCGGTTTCCATCACCCGCGTCTCCCCGTTGCAGTTGACGTACAGCGCTTCACGAAGCTTCGGCAGCTGACCGTGCGGGAATTCCACATCGATGACCGGACCGGAAATCCGGATGATTTTTCCTTCGCTCATTGCAATTCCTCCTTCTCGCGCTTTCTCCGCTGACCCGCGGCGCTCGCGGATACCTCGGTGATCTCCCTGGTGATGGCCGCCTGGCGGACATGGTTATAGTCAAGGGAGAGCTCGTCGAGGAGCTTCTGCGCGTTGTCGTTGGCGGAGCTCATCGCCGTCATGCGCGCGTTCTGCTCGGAGCAGAAACTCGCGACCAGCGCGGAGTAGATGAAACCGGAAATGTAACTTTCCATGATGTTGTCGAGTACGACATTGATGGACGGCACGAATTCAAAATCCGCCGAGGCGTTCCGCGCGGTGCCGTCTTCCGACAGGAATTGATTGCGGACGAACGGCAGCAGGCGGTGCCGCTGCACGGAGACGTTCATGCTGTTTTCCATGTCGGTGTAAATCAGGTAGATTTTATCGACCTTATCCTTATTGTAAAGCTCAAGCAGCACGTCGGCAATTTCGCGCGCGCGCTGCATGGTCGGGTTCTGGGCGGTGTAAAGGAAGCTGCGCTCAATGGGAATATGCCGTCGGTAGAAGGCCTGACGGCCGTATTCGCCCACGACGAAATACAGCGTGTCGTACTTGTCCCGCATCTTCAGCGCTTCTTTGATGACATTCTGGTTGTAGGCGCCCGCCAGACCTTTGTCCGCGGTGACGACCAGACAGGCAACGGGGCCGCGCAGGATGATCTGCTCGTCCGCCGGGTAGAAGTAGTGATTCTCCAGCTTGGACGAGATTTGGAAGATGTTGCTGATCTCGTTGCGCAGGGCGTTGAAATACGGGCGGGAATGGTCCAGCTCCGCCTTGGCCTTGCTGACTTTGGTCGAGGAGATCAGGTACATCGCGTTCGTGATCTTCCGGGTGTCCCCGATGCTCGCGATGCGCTTCTTGATGGCTTTTTCGCTTGACATAACGCGTTACTTCGTCTTCAGATAAGCCGTGACGAATTCCTTCGCCGCGGTGATGATTGCTTCCCGGTCCTCGTCTGTCAGTTCGCCCGTGGATTCGATCCGCGCGCAGAGCTCGCGCTTGCCGTGGTTGAATTCGTTCAACATGGCTTTGCTGCAGTCGGCAATCTTTTTCACCGGCACCTGCTGGAAGCAGTGCGCAAGGGCCGCGACCAGGAGGATGACCTGTTCGTGTTGGGCATAGGGATGATACTGCGGCTGACGAAGCAGGCGCATCAGGCCCTGTCCGTAGACGAGCTGGTTCTTGGTGACGTCATCCAGATCGGAGGCGAATTGGTTGAAGACTTCCAATTCGCGGTATTGCGCGAGGTCGAGGCGCAGCGTGCCCGCCGCCTTCTTGACGGCTTTGGTCTGCGCGGCGCCGCCCACACGGGAGACGGAAAGGCCGACGTTGACCGCCGGACGCTGCCCGGAGAAGAACAGGTTCGTTTCCAGGAAGATTTGGCCGTCGGTGATGGAGATCACGTTCGTCGGAATGTACGCGGAGACGTCGCCCGCCTGGGTCTCGACGATCGGCAGCGCGGTCATGGAACCGCCGCCCTGCTCTTCGGAGAGCTGCGCCGCCCGTTCCAACAGGCGGGAATGCAGGTAGAAGACATCGCCCGGGTAGGCTTCACGCCCCGGAGCGCGTTCGAGGAGCAGACTCAGTTGACGGTAGGCGACAGCGTGTTTGGAAAGGTCGTCGTACACGATGAGGACGTCCTGTCCCCTGTTCATGAAGTATTCACCCAGCGTGCAGCCCGCGTACGGCGCGATGTATTGCAGCGAAGCGGGATCGCCGGCGCAGGCGCTGACGACGATGGTGTAGTCCATGGCGCCGCGGTTCTTCAGGTTCTCGACAAGCTGCGCGACGGAGCTCTCTTTCTGCCCGATCGCGACGTAAATGCAGACGCAGTTCTTGCCCTTCTGGTTGACGATAGCGTCAAGGGCGATGGCGGTTTTGCCGGTCTGGCGGTCGCCGATAATCAATTCACGCTGGCCGCGCCCGATCGGGAACATGGAGTCGATCGCGAGCAGGCCGGTCTCCAACGGACGGCAGACGGGGCCGCGGTCAATGATCTCCGGCGCCGGGGCTTCAATCGGCAGGTAATCGGAAGTCGGGATGGACTCCGCGCCGTCAATCGGTTCGCCGAGCGCGTTGACAACGTGGCCGATGAATCCCTTCCCGACAGGCATGCCCGCCGTCAGTCCGGTGCGGTGCACGACGCTGCCTTCGGCAATCTCGCTGTCATCCCCGAAGAGAATGCAGGCAATCTCCTCACGGCGCAGTTCGAGAACCATGCCGAGGATGCCGTCGCTGAAGATGAGGACTTCGCCGTAGAACGCTTTCTCGAGCCCGTCCACCGTGGCGATGCCGTCGCCGACGGTGAGGACGTGGCCGATTTCCTGGGGGACGACTTCCGGCAGCCAGCTCTCGATGCTTTGGCGCATCAAGGGGATGACCTCGTCGCCGGTCAGTGTGAGTTCACGGACGCGGTCCTTGAACTGCTCCAGGCGGCTTTCCGCGCTCCAGTCGTAGATGGTTGTCCCGACCTGCAGCGTGAAGCCGTTGTGGATGGATTCGTCCTGCACCCAGGCGAGGGTCGTGCCTTCGCCGAAGGTCCGCGTCAGATAAGCGAGGAAGCGGGCGCGCTGGGTCTCATCCGGCAGTGTCGCGGAGCGGAGGACCGCCTTCTTGGGAGCCTCATTTTGCTGCGTCATTCATCTCTCCCTTTTCAACCGCGTCCAGGAACCGGTCAAAAGCTTCGGAATCGGACTTCATGACGATCTTCTCTTCGGCCTTGATGGCAAGCTCTTCGATGTCGATCATGGCGGTTTCAATCATATGCGTCCGTTCGGCGGCAGCGGCTTCACGCGCCTTGGAGAGGATGTTCGCGGCTTCGGTCTTGGCGTTCTCAATGTCAGCGGCGTGCGAGGCTTCGAGCTCTTTCTCGTACTCCTCGCGCATCTTTTCCTTTTCGGTCTCGAACGACGCGAGCTTTTCCTCGTATTCCTGCTTCATCGCTGCGGCGGACTTCATCTGTTCGTCTGCGGTCTGCTGCTGAGACTTGATCGTCTCGGCGCGCTTATCCATGAAGGATTTCGCGGGCTTATAGAGGATGAGGTAGAGACCGCCCGCGAGGATCCAAAAATTAAACATGTGCAGAAAAATCTGTTGGATGTCAATATTGAGCGGCAGATTCATAGGATAAGCCTTTGATTAGAGTACGAAGATGATCAAGATCGCGATGATCAACGCGTAAATGATCGCGGTTTCGATGAAGACCAGGCCGAGCATCATGCTGGACTGCAGCTGGCTGCCGGCTTCGGGTTGGCGGGAGATGCTCTCCGCGGTTTTGCGGATGGCAAGGGTCATGGCGATGGCGCCGATGCCGGCAACGAGGCCGATGGTCGCGGCGGCGGTGATGGCCTTCGTGGTTGTCACGGCATTGGCAGCCGCGGCAGCGGCAGCGGCTTCATCTTTCGCGAAGACGGCACCGGTGGTCAGGCACAGCATCATAACGACAACGACTAAAATGTTCAAAGCTTTTTTCATAGAATTATTTCTCCGTTTTTTATGCTTCTGAGGGAACAGTGATTTCTTCGCTGTTCCGGTTCTCTTTGGTTTCTTTCTTTTTCGACGGCTCGGTGACTTCACCGTAGAAATGCGCGGTGAGCATGGTCAATACGTAGGTTTGGATGATGGCGTGCAGCAGAGTGAACATAACGGCAACCGCCACCGGCAGCACGAAGCTCAGCGAGATGGAATAATAGACGAGTTCTGTCACCAGCAGGCCGCTCAGCAGCGCGCCGAAGAGACGGAAACTCATGGAAATCGGCAGGGAGAAGTCCTTCAAAGCGCCGATGGCGCCCTTGAATTTGTTGTGAATCAGTCCGCCGAAAAGGATGACGCCGTAGGAGGTGACACCCATGGCGATGGCGCCGTTGATGTCCGCAATGGGCGCGGAGAGCGAGATTGAATGGCCGTTCGTGGTCGTGGCCTGCACGCCGAACAGTTCAAAAATCGTGCTGAAGAAGACGTAGACGCCCGTGGTGAAAATGTAAAACGAGAGGAATTTGTGCGTGTGCGGGCTGTTCTGCTTCGCGAGGTTGTCGAAGAAGTCAATAATTGCCTCGACCACGGTCTGAATCCCGCGGGGGACGGTCTTGAAGCGCGGAATGACAAAGATACGGAGCAGCAGCGCGATGACCAGCAGCACCGCGGTGACGGTAAACGCGGAGATGACGGCGGGATTGACTTCCATCAGTCCGAACAGACTGCATTTATTCTCTTCATGCAGCACGCCGTCGCGCATGACTTCCTTGATCGTCTCGGCTTTACCGCCGTGCGTGCCGGTGAGAATGCTGCCTGCCAGAAGCAGCAGAAGGATAACGATATAAAGGATGAGTCCCTTCTTGTTCCTCATAAATACCTTCCTAAAAACCGCCGTGAGACGGTTGAACATACATCAAGCATTATTGTTATTCTAATACAAATTTAAGTTTAGTACAGGCGATTATGAGACAGTGAGGAGTTAGGAGCTATTGAAAGAATGGCCGGAGCCCGGCGGATAAGTGACCAGAGACCAGTGACCAGTGACCAAGGCGCTCGACAAGGGAAAGTCTCGCTCCCATTCGAGCGCGTTTTGAAATTGCGGTGCATAGCCGCTCCGCGAAGGGGGATGTGTCTGCAGGTCACCTCATCCACCGCAAGCGGTTCCCCTTCCCCTCAAGGGGAAGGACAATAGCGCGATCTAAATTAAAGCTTGACTTACAATGTTGGGCGCAAACGCTTCGCGAAGGGGGGCGGGTCCGCAGGTCACCTCATTTTAAAGCGCTCGATATGTGAAGACTCGCCCCAATTAATGAGCGCGTATCTACCTTCCCCTATGAGGGGAAGGGGGACCGCTTG
>CAVIKW010000041.1:0-15699 GCA_963643375.1 Flexilinea sp.
CGCTGTTCCGCGCGGATGTGAGCGATGAACTCCGTCTTCACGGTCTTGCCGTAGAAGTCGCCGTCCGTGTGCAGCAGATGCACCTCGGCAATCGCGCTCGTCAGGTCGCCGAAAGTCGGGCGGACGCCGACATCCGCCACAGCCGGGTAGCGGACGCCGTCCATCGTGCTGTACGCGGCATACACGCCGTGCGGCAGGTGGATCTTTTCCGCCGGGATGCGGATATTGAGCGTCGGGAAGCCCAGGGTGCGGCCGCGGGCCTCGCCGTGCTCCACGACGCCGGAGAAGAAATAAGGATAGCCGAGCAGCCGCTCCGCCTCCTCCACATTCCCTTCGCGCAGCAAGCCGCGGATCCGTGTCGCCGAGACGACACCGCCGCCGCATTCGAATTTATCCAGCACCTCGACATCGAAGCCGTAGCGCTTTCCCAGCTCCGCCAGCACATCGGGCGTACCCGAACGGCCGCGGCCGAGGGTGAAGTCCGTCCCCATGAAGAGACAGCGCGGGCGCAGCTTCGCCGCCATCACGGAGACGAAATCCTCCGGGGTGGTGTTCATCAGCGCGTCATTGAAGGGCAGCACGACCACGCGCTCAATCCCCTGCGCCTTAATCATCGCGAGCTGCTCATCCGGCAGCAGGATCCGCTGATCGGCGGACTTCTTCGTGAGGAACTCCAGCGGGAGCGGGTCAAACGTCACCGCGGCGGGCTCACAGCCGTGTTCCCGGGCGTATTTCACCGCCGTACGCAGCAGCAGCTGATGACCGCGGTGCAGGCCGTCAAAAGCGCCCACAGCGACCGCTGAGGGCGTGTTCGAATCATTTCCGAATAGATCCGCGAGATTCAATTGCATTGATAAAACACCTTCTTCGGCTGCCATTGGCCGGCATCGGAATCAAACTCCAGCAGCGCGATCAGCTCGCCCTGTTCGGAGACAGCCTTCGCGATGGCATCGTGGCCGCCTTCCTCGGCGGCAATGCGGCGTCCGTGAAGCACGTCCGCCTCTTCTTCCATGGAGAGGACGACTTCCTCGTATTCATCCAGCGCTTCCGCGGCGGGGATCAGATGCTTGAACCAAGTACCGTCCTCGAACGCCTTCTGCAGGTCGGCAAGGGGAACGGCGTCCCGCAGGGAGAAACGGCCGCTGCGGGTGCGGCGCAGCGCGGAAAGGTAGGCGCCGCAGCCGAGTTTCTCGCCCAGGTCATGCGCGATGGAACGGATATACGTCCCCGCGGAGCAGAGCACGTCGGCCGTCAGCTCCGGGCGGTTGTATTCAATAAAGTCGAAGGAATAGACCGTCACGGGGCGGCCTTCGAGATGGACCTCTTCGCCGTTCCGCGCCATTTCGTAAGCCTTGCGGCCCTTGATCTTCTTGGCGCTGTAAGCGGGCGGCACCTGCACGATATCGCCGACGAACGCCTCCATGGCGTCCATGATCTCGTCCTCATCCTCGGGCGCTTCCCGGCCTGTCTCGACGACGTTGCCGTCACCGTCATAGGTATCGGAAACGGAGCCGAAGTGAATGACGGCTTCGTAGCCCTTTTTCTCACAGGTGAGGTAATCGCTCAGGCGCACCGCCGGGCCGATCAGCACGACCAGCACCCCGGAGGCGCGGGGATCGAGCGTCCCGGAATGTCCGATGCGGCGCAGTCCGGTCCCTTTACGAATGGCGGCCACCACGTCATGACTGGTCATCCCGGAAGGCTTGTCGACGACAAGGATGCCGGAGATGCCGCTTTTCAGTTTTCGGCTGTCTTCATCTTTCATAATGCACCTGCTTTACAGGATCTGGCGCGTGCGATCCAGCACCTGACGGATCGTGTCTTCGAGCCCGCAGTTGAGCGTAGCGCCGGAGGCGGCTTTATGCCCGCCCCCGCCGAAGGAAACGGCAAGCTTCGAGACATCGTAACCCGGCAGACCGCGCCAGGAAATTTTTGTACGGCAAGGGTCGAGCTCGGTGAAGAGCACGGAGACCTTCATGCCGATGGTGTTGAGCATGTAGCTCACGAACCCGGCGTCCTCGTCGGATTGAATGCCCGCGGCCTCGCGGTCGGCGCGGCTGAAGGACGTCCAGATCAAGCCGCCTTCCTCAACGCGCATCCCCGCCATACCCAGCTTCCACAGCGCTAAATCCTCGGCGTTATGCACCTTGTAGGCGTTGTGGCAGATATTGAAGATATCCGCCCCCTGCTCCACGAGGAACGCGGCGCGGCGGAAGGCTTCGGCGTTCATGTTGGACGTCGAGAAGGAATTCGTGTCGGTGATCAGCCCGCACAGCAGCGCGGAGGCGACCGCCGGGGTGAATTTCAAGCCGAGCTTTTCCAAAATTCCGGTGATGACATAGCACGCGGCCGGGGTTTCGCCCTCGACCCAATTCAGCTTAGCGTAGCCGACATTGGAGATGTGGTGGTCGATGCAGATATCCGCGCGGCGGTTCGGATGGGAGAAATAATAATCTCCGCAGCGGTCCGGGGCGGAAATATCCGGCGTGACGACGCAGTCCACGTCCGCGTCCGGTTCGGAATCGTAGGGACATTCGCTGAGCCCCAGGATGGGGTAGAGGAAAGCGAACTTCTCGGGGATCGGGTCTTCGCAGACGAACTGCACCTGCTTCCCGGCGTCCATGAGGGCGCGGCCCAGCCCCAGGGAGGAGCCTACGGAATCGCCGTCCGGGCGGATGTGCGCGTAAATGGCGATTTTCTTCGCCTTTGCCAGGCGTTCCCGAATCAGATTAATGTCATCCTGCAGCATAGCTTACGCGTCCTTCTCTTCTTCGTCTTCTTTCGGGGCGGGCGCTTCCGGCGCGGGCGTTTCACCCTGCGCGGCTTTCTTCGCCTCTTCTTCCGCGTGCAGCTGTTTCAACAGGAACTCGATACGGTCGGCGTTCTCCGGCGTCGGATCCCAATAGAAACGCAGCTTCGGGAAGGTGCGCAGCTCAATCCCCTGCGCCAGCTGTGAGCGCAGGTAGCCGGACGCGGATTCAAGCCCGGCGAGGATCTCCTGACTGCGGACTTTTCCCTCGACAGCGGAGACGTAAATATTGGCGTAATAGAGCTCGCGGTCCACATTGACATCGGTGACCATGACGCCTTCCAGGCGGGGGTCGCCGACTTCATAAATCAGCAGCTCTGACAGGTCGTCGCGGATTCGGTCCGCGATTTTCTTCAATCGAATGGGTGAAGGCATTATTTCCTCCTTACGCACAGGAGAGCCGCGGCAGCGGCTCCCTGAACAGTTTATTTAACGTTACAGACCACGCGCATTTTAGGAACCGAAACGTTCCAGCGTGAATGTCTCAAGAATATCGCCGACTTGGAAGTCTTCAAAGCCCTTGACCGCGATACCGCATTCCAGGCCGGTCTTGACTTCCTTGACGTCATCCTTCTCATGACGCAGAGAGGAGACTTCGGACTTATGAATCTCTTCACCGCCGCGGATCACCTTGACGCGGGCGCCCTTCTTGATCTCGCCTTCGAGAACACGGCTGCCGGCAATCACGCCGAGCTTGGAAATCTTGAAGGTGGCGCGGACTTCGGCCTTGCCGGTGGTGACTTCCTGATACTCAGGCTCGAGCATACCCTTCAGCGCCTTCTCAATATCTTCCTTCAGACGGTAGATAATGTTATAGCAGCGGATGGAGACGCCTTCGTCCTCGGCCTTCTTCTTGGCAACCGGGTCCGGCTGCGCGTTGAAGCCGATGACGATACCGTGGGACGCGGCAGCGAGCATGACATCGTTCTCGCTGATGGCGCCGGCTTCGGAATGCAGGATGTTGACCTTGATCTCGCCTTCCTTGCTCAGGTCCTTCAGTTCGTTCTCAATCGGCTCAATAGAACCGGAGACGTCGGTCTTGAGAACCAGGCAGAGCTCTTTGACTTCGCCCTGCTGCGCGCGCTCGAAGAGGTCTTCCAGCGTGAACGTTTTCTTGGTCTTGTTCGCGGCGGCTTCAATCTTGCGGGCTTCAACGATGGCGCGGGCTTCCTTCTCGGTCGCGCAGACCTGGAAAATATCACCCGCGGACGGGACGTCGGTCAGACCCATGATCTGGACAGGGGTGGAAGGTCCGGCTTTCTGAATCTTCTTGCCCTTGAAGTCGAACATCGCGCGGATCTTGCCGTGGGAGTTGCCCGCCAGGACGACGTTGCCCATGCCGAGCGTACCGTTCTGCACCAGCAGGGTCGCGAGAACGCCCTTGGCGTGGTCGACTTTGGCTTCAATGACGGTACCGAAGACCTTCCCCTTCGGGTTGGCCTCAATCTTCATGGAGTCGGCCGTCAGCAGGACGGCTTCCATCAGGTCCTCAATGCCCATGCGCTGTTTCGCGGAGACAGGGACGATCATCGTGTCGCCGCCCCATTCATCGGGGGTGAGGCCGTGATCGGAGAGCTGTTTCTTGACCAGGTCCGGGTTCGCGTCGGAGCGGTCCATTTTGTTCATCGCCACAACGATCGGCACTCGGGCAGCCTTCGCGTGAGCAATCGCTTCCTTCGTCTGGGGCATGACGCCGTCGTTCGCGGCGACAACCAGAATGACGATATCCGCGCCCTGGGCGCCGCGCGCGCGCATCGCGCTGAAAGCGGCGTGGCCCGGCGTATCCAGGAAGGTGATCAGTTTGCCGTTATGCTCGACCTGATACGCGCCGATGTGCTGCGTAATGCCGCCCGCCTCACCGGCGGTGACATTCGTGTTGCGGATCGCGTCCAGAAGGGATGTTTTACCGTGGTCTACATGACCCAAAATGGTGACAACCGGCGGACGCGGTGTCAGGCTGCGGGGGTCCTCTTTGTCAATGATCTGACGCCAGAGCGGCACCTCACCGTTATCCTTCTCGCTGATCTCCTCTTCCAGCTTTTCCGGAACAGCTTCAAAGCCGATTTCGCTGGCAACAATGGCGGCGGTATCGAAGTCGATGGTCTGGTTGATATTGGCCATCACGCCGTTCGCCATTAAGATCTTGATAACCTGAATACTGGTCGTCCCCAGCAGTTTCGCCAGGTCGCGGACAGTAATCGAGACAGGAATTTCTTTTTTCTTAGCAGCGCCCATATCGTTATCACTCCTTTCAAATCTTGTTCGATCTTAAAAGTTCAGGCCGTCAAATTGACCGGAAGGTTCAGTTAAGTTCCTCCATCACCTTCGTCAGCGCTTCCATGTCGGACTCGCTGATCTCGGTCTTCAGGCTCCGCGCCAGGATGCCTTTCTTCAAGGCTTTCTCCCAACATTCTTTCGAATCGTGAAGGTACGCGCCCCGGCCGGGTAAACGGCCTGTTTTATCCAGCTGAACGCCGTTCGGCGTTTTCACGATGCGGAGCAGAGAACGTTTCTCGTTCACTTCCCGACAGGCGACGCAGGTCCGCTGCGGGATGTGTTTCTTCGGTTGATTCTCCGTTTTCATTCCTTTATCCGGTAATTTTGAAATTACCAGCCCCAATCATCATCACCGCGCTTATGCTTGCGGCGGACGGTGGTGGAACCGCTCTCGGGATCGTACTCGATCTCGCGGCCCTTCTTGTTCTTCTTGCCCTTCTTGCCCGGCTTGGAATAGTCATCGCCCGGCAGTTCTTCATCCTCTTCGTAGCCGTTCATGCTGCTCAGATCGGATTGGACGGAGTTGAAAATGTCTTCCATGGACATTTCCGGTTCCTCGGCCGCTTCGGTTTCGGCAGCGGGCTCGGATTCGGCGGCGGGTTCCTCAACAGCTTCGGCGGCCGGTTCGGGCTCCGCTTCGGCTTCGGGTTCTTCGACCGGTTCCGGTTCGGCGATCGGTTCGGGCTCGGCAATCGGCTCCTCGACGGTCTCATGCTGGCCGACGAAGCCGGAGATGCGGGCGAGGTCGCTCATAACTTCGGAGGTGATGCCCTGGACCTTGTAGAGCATGCCCGGGTCGATCTTCATGACGGAGTAGATGTCGCCGAAGGAGCGGTAGCCGGAATTCTCAAGGGTCTTGCAGACATGAGCCGCCAGACCGCTTTCGGAGAGCGGCAGGGACTGAATCTTCTCGTAGGAGAGGTCCTTCCCATCCAGCGCCTTCAGGACGTCGGCAACGCTGACCTGCAGGTAGGAAGCCTTGCGCTTCTCAACACGGTCGACGAAGGCGTTGAGCGTCTCGGATTCGTCGGAGCTGACATTCGCGCCGTTGGCTTTCTTCGCCAGGATATCGCGGACCTTCTCGATGGAGGATTCCTCACCGGCGAAGAGGTCGGCCGCGCTGATGACGATGTTCTCTTCCTCGTTCTCGCGGGCAATCACGGTGTCTTCACCCTGTTCATAGGTGTGAAGCAGCGCGGAGGCACATTCGGAGACGTTCTTGATGTCAATGCGCCAGCCGGTCAGGCGGGCAGCCAAGCGGACGTTCTGGCCGTCGCGGCCGATCGCCAGGGAGAGCTGATCGTCGGGGACAACGACGGTGGCGTTATTGCCTTCGCCGAGGTAGACACCGACGACGCGGGCCGGGCTGATGGCCTTGGAGATGAAGACCACCGGGTCGGCGCTCCACTCAATGACGTCAATCTTCTCGTCGTGCAGTTCGCGGACGATGGCCTGAATGCGGACGCCGCGGAGGCCGACGCAGGCACCGACCGGGTCGATACCCTGCTGGGTAGCGGAGACGGCAATCTTCGCGCGCTCGCCCGGTTCACGGGTGATGGCGCGGATCTCAACGATGCCGTGGAAGATTTCGGGGACTTCGTTCTCAAGCAGACGGCGCAGGAAATCTCTGTGCGTTCTGGAGAGAATGATCTGCGGAGCGCGGGGATTGTCCTTCACGTCGACAACCAGGGCGCGGACGCGGTCATGCATGTGGAAGCGTTCGCCGCGGATCAACTGTTCCTGCGGGAGCGTGCCCTCGGCCTTCTTGTCCAGACCGATGGTATAGGCGTCGCGGTTGATGGACTGAACCACACCGGAGACGATCTCACCGACCTGTTTCTGGAAATGGTTGACCTGGGTGCTGCGCTCGGCGTCGCGGATGCGCTGCTGGATCACCTGGCGGGCGGTCTGCGCGGCGACGCGGCCGAAGTCGCTCGGGGTGGACTCAACGACAACCATGTCGCCGATCTCGGCGGCGGGATCGACTTCGCGAGCCTTTTCAAGCGTCACTTCGGTGCGGTCATCGAGAACGTCGTCCACGACTTCCTTTTCCGCGAAAATCTTGAATTTACCGGTCTCGACATCCATCTTCGCTTCAACATACTGCGCGTTGGACGCGGTCACAGCCTTGCGATAGGCGGAAACCATCGCCGATTCCAGTGCTTGAACAATTACTTCACGGGGCAGCTGCTTCTCATCCAGCACCTCGTTGAAAGCCAGGACAAATTCGCTCTTCATCCTTTTTTCGATCTCCTGATAAATCTATTCCGCGGGAGCGCCGCGGACTGCTCTCGGCACCTTGCGATGCCGTTTGTTTCTCCGATTCCTTATAAACAGAGGAGTGGGGCCGCCCCCACTCCTTCGGTTTACCAAAGCAAGTACAATCTTCTAATGACTGTAACCGTATTATAGCATGATTTCACGGCGAAATCAAGACATTCGATGACGAATTAATCAGCCGTCTCAAACAAACTCAGCGCGGCGCGCAGGTCCGACACGGACGGCTGAGATTCAAGGTCGAGCGTCTGCCAATTCAAGGCAAGCGTCAGGGTTTCGGGAGCGCCGAAATACGCCGGGCCGATGTTTGTGTATTCTTCGCCGCTGATGGCATTGCCGGCGGCATCGGCATAGGTCTCCACGCAGTTGTCGGGATCGCTGCAGATGAAGGAACCGGAGGCAATCGGCTCACCCGAAAGTTTACCGTCCGCGTACCACACGGCATACTGAGTGAAATAGGACTCGGCGTAGCCGTTGCGGATATAGTCTTCAATCACAAGAGTCATGCGGCCGGTCTCGGCGTCTTCCCAAACAGGGACGGAATTCACGCCGATGTCCGGCAGGGAATCGCCTTCCTCCCACATCACCTCGGCAGGGACGAGCGCGGTGCCGTCTTCACTGACTTCGTAAATATTGATGTAGGTATACAGCCCGGTCCCCTGCAGGGTCGCGGTGATCAGTTCCAAACGGCCGTTGCGGTCCAGATCGGTGACAACATAATTCCAGGGATTCAGGGTGGTATCCACGCCGAGATTCGGCAGCGCGGCCATCAACTCCAGCTGGGAGTCAACATCCGCCGCGGCGAAGGCGTTTCCGCACAGGCACAGCGCGAGCAGCGCGCAGACAAAAAGCAACGTTTTCTTCATGGTTTTTACTCCTTTACTCAGAGCGCGCAGGCGCAGCCAAGCGCGCGGACGGCGTATTCGCCGGATTCGGGAAGCGCCTCGGCATCCCAGCGCAGCGGACCGTCTTTCAGCTCTTTTTCCACGTTCATGAACCCGTTCAGCGCGGGGTTCAGCTTCTCTCCCAGCGGGTCGAAGTGATACCAATTGCCGCTGTAGAGCACGTAGTTCCATTGATGAATACGAATTTCACCGTCGGGAAGTTGCAGTTCGCCGGTCACGATCACCGTCGGGTAGCCCATCCGCTCCATGAAGTAATGCGAAAGCAAGGCGTACCCGCCGTCCCCCGCGGCACTGCCGCTGAGGATCTTGTAAAGCTCCGCCGCGGTGTCTTCCGCGGTAAGGTCTTCCGTCACAACGAAGGTATCCGTCTCGTCGTAATCGTATTTCCGCGTCATCCATTCGTACAGCGTGCGCATCCGATGCGAGGGCGGCAGGCTTTCCTGATCAACGCGGTCCACGATGGAATCCAGCCGATCCGCCGTGGAGCCGCTGCCGGAGGGGAACTCCGGCGGGACGATGCCGAACTCACTGTGGAATGTGTCCTCCGCCGCGGCGTTCATGAAGCAGAGCAGCGCCGCGAGCAGGACGAGGATCAAGATTGTGTTCTTTCTCATCGCTCAATCCAAAATCATCGACAGCGAAATACGCTTCCGCTGCGGGTCAACGCTCAGCACCTTGACGTCAACGACATCTCCGACGCTGACGACCTCGAGCGGATGCTTGACGAACTTCGTCTTCGACAGCTGAGAGATGTGCACCAATCCGTCTTGATGCACGCCGATATCCACGAACACACCGAAGTCGATCACGTTACGGACCGTGCCGCGGAGGATCATGCCTTCCTTGAGGTCTTTCATCTCCAGCACATCCGTGCGCAGCACCGGTTTCGGCATCTCATCGCGCGGGTCGCGGGCGGGCTTCTCAAGCTCGCTCAACAGGTCGCGCAATGTAATCTCGCCGATGCCGAGCTTCTCCGCCAGCAGCTTCGCGTTCCCGGCCTTGCGGCTGAGCAGATTGAGCCTGCCGATGTCATTCTTGGTGCAGCCGAGTTCCTTGAGCAGCTGCTCCGCGGCGGCATACGACTCGGGATGGACAGCCGTGGCGTCCAGCGGTTCGCTCCCGCCGTTGATGCGCATGAAGCCCGCCGACTGTTCGTATGCTTTCGCGCCGAGCTTCGGCACCTTCAGCAGCTCTCTGCGGGACTTGAAGGAGCCGTTCTCGTCGCGGTAGGCGACGATGTTCTTCGCGAGGGTCTTTGAGATGCCGGAGATGTATTCCAGCAGGGAGACGGACGCGGTGTTCAGGTCAACGCCGACCCGGTTCACGCAGTCCTCAACGACCGCGGTCAGGGTCTCGTCCAATTTCTTTTGATTCATGTCGTGCTGATACTGCCCGACGCCGATGGACTTCGGATCGATCTTCACCAGCTCGGCCAGCGGATCCTGCAGCCGGCGGGCGATGGAGGCGGCGCTGCGCTGCCCCACGTCGAAGTTCGGGAACTCCTCGGTGGCCAGCTTGCTCGCGGAGTAGACCGAGGCGCCGGCTTCGTTGACGATGACATACTGCACCGGGTCATCGATCTCTTTCAGCAGCTCGACAATGACCGCTTCCGACTCACGGGAGGCGGTACCGTTGCCGAGGGAGATCAGCTCGACGTGGTACTTCGCGATCAGGGCTTTGAGGATCTTCTTGGACTCGGCGATTTTCTTCTGCGGCTCGGTGGGATAAATCACGATGGTGTCCAGCACCTTGCCGGTCGCGTCCAGGACGGCCAGCTTGCAGCCGGTGCGGAAGGCGGGATCCCATCCGAGGACGACTTTGCCGGAGATGGGCGGCTGCATCAGCAGCTGCTCGAGGTTCTTCCCGAACACCTTAATCGCGCCGTCCTCGGCGGTCTCGGTGAGGGAATTGCGGATTTCACGCTCAATGGCGGGCGCGAGCAGCCGTTTATAACTGTCACGCACGGCTTCGACCAGCTGCGCCTTGACCGCCTCGCCGCAGCCGTTTTTGACGGTACGGCGTTCGAGGAAGTAGAGGATCTTCTCCTCCGGCGCCTCAATCTTGACCGTCAGCACCTTCTCGGCCTCGCCGCGGTTGATGGCAAGCACGCGGTGGCCGGGGATCTTCTTCAAGGCCTCGCGGTAGTCGTAATACATTTCATAGACGGATTCGCTGCCCTTCTCGCGGACGGCGGTCACGATGCTGCCTTCGGAGAAGGTCGCGGTGCGGATGAAGGCGCGGTACTGCGCGTCTTCGGAAACCGACTCGGCGATGATGTCCCGCGCGCCGGCAAGCGCCTCGGAGGGGGAATTCACTTCCTTGGCGGGGTCGATGTATTTCGCCGCTTCCTTTTCGGGATCGAGCCCCGGCGTCTGCGCGAGCAGCGCGTCCGCCAAGCCCTGCAATCCCTTTTCCTTCGCGATCATGGCGCGGGTGCGCCGCTTCGGACGGTAGGGGAGATAAAGGTCCTCAACCGCGGTCAAGGTCTCCGCCGCTTCCACGCGGGCACGAAGTTCATCCGTCAGCTTCCCTTGCGCGGAGATGCTCTCGAGAACCTGCGCCTTGCGTTCCTCCAGCGAACGGAGATACTTCAGCCGTTCATCCAGGTTGCGCAGCACTTCATCATTCAGTTCGCCGGTGGCTTCCTTGCGGTAGCGGGCGATAAAAGGGATGGTGTTCCCCTCATCAATCAAGCGCACGGCCGCTTCCGCCTGTGCGGGGCGGATGTTCAGCTCCTGCGCGAGTACTTTACAAAGGTCCGTATGTTCCTCCTTGAGATTACTCTCTCCAGCTCGACTCAGCCTTGATCAAAAAGTCATAGATCGGGGCGATCTTCTTGAAATCCGCCGCGACGGTATCCGCGAGACGGTCGCTGAAAAGCAGCTCCGTGTCATCGCTCTCGACCGTCCAGACGAATCCCTTGCGGTTGAGCCAATCCCAATACGCTTCCGGCGCGTCGGGATAATGATTTCGTTTGTAACACTCCCCTTCGAAGGTAAACACCTTCTGCCGTTTGTTGGCTTTGAAGGCCTTCACGAAGGCGGGATCCTCCGCGAGGATCATCTCGCGGACGGCGTCCACGGATTCCTTCGCGGGGACGTAATAACCGAGCCCGTAGCTGAAGCCGCGGGTCGATACCTCAAAATAGAAGGCGGGGTAGCCGTGATAGACCTCGCGGCCGCGGCTGAAGGCGCACCAGATATGATCGCGGAAGAAGGGGCCGTTGCCGACGATCCGCGCGTCGCGGTAAACGCGGGCGATGCGCTTCTCGGAGACGTCCATCCGCGGGTCAATGGCGAGCATCGTCGGCTGCAAGGCGCGGACGAAATCAATGAACGGCTCCTGCAGCACGACGCGGCCGGTTTCCTTGTTTTCGTGATACCAGACGCGGTCGTTGCGCGACCAAACTTCGAAGAGGAAGTCCAACGTTGCCTGTGAGAATTGTTTCATAAGTCCATTTCCAGCTCAACCGGGCAGTGGTCGCTGCCGTAAATTTCCTGATGAATGGCGGCCTTCGTCATCTTCGGCGTCAGGCGTTCGGAGACGAGAAAGTAGTCAATACGCCAGCCCGCGTTGCGCTCCCGCGCCTTCATGCGGTAGCTCCACCAGCTGTATTCGCCCGTGACATCGGGGTAAAAATGACGGAACGAATCCACGAACCCCGCCGCGAGCATGTTGGAAATCTGACCGCGTTCCTGATCGGAGAAGCCGGCGTTCCCGCGGTTCGGGCCGGGATTCTTGAGGTCAATTTCCTCGTGGGCGACATTCATATCGCCGCACATGATGACCGGCTTGGTCTTGTCCAGCTCCGTGACGTACGCGCGGAAGTCATCCTCCCACTGCATGCGGTAGTCGATCCGCGCCAAGCCGTCCTGCGCGTTCGGGGTGTAGATATTGACGAGGTAGAATTCCGGCATTTCGAGCGTGACGGCACGCCCTTCGTGGTTGTGAATGTCCTGCGGCAGTCCGTAAACCACCGAGAGCGGCTCGTGCTTCGAGAACACCGCGGTGCCGGAGTAGCCTTTCTTCTCGGCGCTGTTCCAATACTGCCGATAGCCGGGCAGCTCCAGCGTCAGTTGCCCGGGCTGCATTTTGGTCTCCTGCAGGCAGAAGAAATCCGCGTCAGCCGCGTTGAAAAAATCCATAAAGCCCTTGCCCATACAGGCGCGCAGACCGTTCACATTCCAGGAAATGAATCTCATGCTTACACCTCCGCGTTTATTATATCAAAAATGTGTCCGGACGGCGCGGGGCTCGCACATTCTTCAAACTTCACGTTGTCCGGTTCGCGGTATTCAAGTACAATATTAGAGAACGGCTTCACGCCGTGAAAGGAGAAAACTATGTGGAGACCCGGCATCGCTGAGATCATCATTGTACTCGTCATCGTCATTCTGCTCTTCGGCCCGGGGCGCATCAGCAAGATCGCCCGCGAACTCGGCAGCAGCATCACCGCTTTCAAAGAAGGCCTCGCGGACGGAGAGAAATCCGCGGAGAAATCCGAGGAAAAGCAGTCCGACGATTCGGACAAAGAAGAGAAATAATGCGTTTTTTCAATATCGGCATCCGGGAAGTGCTCCTGCTGCTGGTGATCATGCTCGTCCTGTTCGGTCCGAACAAGATGAAGGAGAACGCCCGCGCCGCCGCGAAAGCCATCCGCGCCTTCGCCCGCTCCGACACCTGGCGTTCGTTCCTCGGCATGGTGGACGATGTCAACACCGTCAAGGGGGAGCTTTACCGTGAGTCCGGCTTGAAGGAGATGGAAGACTCCCTCCGCGAGGTCACGGGGGAGATGCGCAAAACGGATACCGAGCTGCGGAATTCACTGAGGGATGAGAACAAACATGAGTGATGACAGCTTCGAGGAAAAAGCGCCCTCCGCCTCCGAGATGTTCGGGGCGATGGAGGAGCACATCGTGGAGCTGCGCAGACGGCTGATCATTGCCGCGGGCGGTTTGATCCTCGCGGTGGTGGTCTGTTTCTTTTTCAGCGGGCAGATCATGGAGCTGCTCTGCCGTCCCATCGGCGGGATGTCGGAGCTGAAATCCATCGAGATCACGGAGAACGTCTCGGCGGTCTTCGATGTGGCGCTGCTGGCGGGGTTCATTCTCGCCTTCCCGTTGATCGCTTACGAGGCGCTGGCGTTCATCCTGCCCGCGCTCAAACCGAATGAAAAACGCCTGCTTTTCAAGTTCCTGCCCGCGGTCATTCTCTTTTTCCTGGCGGGGGTCTGCTTCGCGTTCTTCGTCGTACTCCCGGCGGCGGTGCCGTTCCTGACGTCGTTCATGGGGATCAAGACCGAGATCCGCCCGTCGGATTATATTTCTTTTTCCACGAATTTGATTTTTTGGATCGGCGTTGTCTTTGAGATGCCGGTCATCATCTATATTCTCTCCCGCCTGAACATCGTCTCGCCGGCGTTCCTGCTTCGCAACTGGCGCCAGGCGGTGGTAATCTGCGCAATCCTCGCGATGGTCATCACCCCGACGGTGGACCCGGTGAATATGATGCTGCTGATGGTCCCCCTGGTCGCGTTGTATTTTTTGAGTATTTTGTTCGCGAAGTTGGGACAGAAGAGGCAATAGGCAGTAGGCAATAGGCAATAGAAGCGCCCGATAATTGAAGCAATCCTTCCCTTATCGGGCGTTTTAAAGAGAGACCGGAGACCGGAGACCAGATAACATTAATCGGCATGCGCTGCCGTGGGGAAAGCCTTAATTCATCGGCAGGAAAAAAAGAAAGCACGCCATTTTAAGACCCGCTCCAATTATGTTATCTGGCCTCTGGTCTCTGGTCTCTGTCTTTTCGGTGGATGAGGTGAAAATGCGGACCGCTCCCCTTCGCGGAGCGTGTCGGGCGGCTATTCAATCCCGAATATCACCCCGTCGTCGAATTCCCGCAGCACCGGCAGGTCTTGAAGCACGAGATTCAGCCACTGACGGTCGCCATCGTCTTCCATCATTTCCCAATAATTGAACACAATCACATACCCATTCCCGGCGAGGACCTCCTCCTTCATCCAATCCCGGTCCGCCTCGAAGCTGTCGCGTTCGCTGCTGTTGGCGGCGTCGAACATCGGCGGGAGAATGAATGCCGGCTGATTGTTCATCAGGCTCATGTACGTCTGCCGGTTGCACCACAGCAGCTTGTCCGCGGGCAGCTCCCTCGCCGCCGCGGCAGTCTCGGACTCCGTCCATTCACTGCCGGCGAATCCCTGTCCGTCACTGTGATATTCCCGAATCAAGTCGTACGTATCCTCGAAAAGCACGAGCGGCCAGCAGACCATGAAAACCGCCGCGATAATCCGCAGGACCTTGCCCTTCTTCATGCAGAGCGCCGCCGCGGTATAGACCAGCAGCATGGCGCAGACATAGAACGGCAGCAGGATGCGGTCGTCGAAGAGGGTGGAGCCGTCGATGAAGCAGACATTCACCACCAGCATCGCCATATACGCCGCGGCGTGCAGCGCGGGCGGGAAGAGCGTATCCTTGACGGCATCCTCGGAGGGACGGAAGAGCTTCCGCAGCCCGGAGACGATCACCGCGATCAGCAGCGCGAGCAGCGCCGCCGCGGTGACATACGTCCATATCCGCAGAAAGCGCTCAATCAAGCCGCCGTATTCGGGGAGGAAGAAGCCGACGAAGTTGAGAATGCCTTCCGTGATCTTGTCCGCGGCGGGGAAATGAACGGCAATCACCCGGTTGACGGCGGACTTCCCGCTGTTATACGAGAGCCAGGCGCCGAAGGGGACGAAGAAGCCGATCAGCAGCAGCGCGGCCGACGAGAGGCGTTCCTTCCAATTCGGCAGGACGCAGAGCGCGTACACGAAGAGCGCGCCGACAACCGCGAACCCGGCGTAGCGGGTGAGTACAATCAGCCCGGTCAGCAGCCCGATCACGAGCCACAGGGCGGTCAGACGTTTCCGCGCGCAGCGCAGGGAGAGAATGAACACCGCCAGGAAGAGCGTCAGGTAAAGCGCCTCGCTCAGGCCGTAAATCGATCCGTGCAGGACCGGTCCCGCGCAGAGGAAGGCAATCCCGCCCGCGGCGGCGGTGAGGTTCGAGCCGGTCAATTCGCGCAGGGCGAGCATGAAAAGCAGCTGATTCAGGATCACGCAGATGAGGTTCACGACCTTCGCCGCTTCCAAAGGGTCGCGGCCGGTCAGCTTCGCCATCCCCGCCAAGACGAGGGAGTAGAACGGCGGGAAGTGCGTGATGGCGCGGGGCAGATGGTCGCCCCCGATTCGCACGTATCCATTGCCGGCGAGCAGGCTTCGCGCCCCGCCGATATAGGAGGCGGAGTCGTTCGTCAATCCAACGCCGTAAGGTGTACAGTAAAGGAAAAGCCCCGCGGCGCAGGCGCAGAGCAGAATGACAATGATCACGAATAGGTTCTTTTTCATAGGGTTATTATATCATCGGGAATGGGAGA
>CAVIKW010000042.1:0-15597 GCA_963643375.1 Flexilinea sp.
GGAGATTGACACCGAAGAAGCGGTTGATGTCGAGATTAAGGAAGAGGAAAAACAGCCCTCGATCTTCGACCTGTTCCGCCTTTGATAATTCATAAAGACCTGGCCGGGAAGTTCAGCTTCCCGGCTCTTTTTTTGTCCCGGAGGCGGGAATTTTGGCACGCATATTGCAGAATATTTATCAGAATAATGGTTTGTTTCGGAGGAGACGAATGAAGAGAACATCTCTGTTTTTCCTGATTTTATTGACCGCGCTTCTGCTTACGAACGCGGCGTTCGCGGCGGTGGAGCTCAACGTGGATGAACTCACGCTGGCCCCCGGCGAGACTTATGAATTCGAACCCATCGACGGCATCGTGTATTGGTCCATCAGCGACGAATCGGTGCTGGAATTCAGCAGCGGCGAACACATCGGCGTCACCGCGCTGGAGCCGGGTACGGCAATCGTCTTCGCTATGTCCGAAGACCACAGCGAGGTGGATTCCTGCGTGGTCACGGTGAGCGGTGAAGCGAAGGCGGCGAAGTCCGCGGAGCTCTATTATCAACAGCTGACTGCCGAAGACCTCGCGAAGGTCAACGACCCCGCCATCGCGTCCGTGCTGCGCATGGGCTCCGACGTCGAGAAATACCCGCTGGGCATCGGGACGCTCGACGGAACGGAATACAAAGTCCTCGTCGCGGTGACGGAGGGCTCCGCGCAGAAGTTAGCGGATGCCGCCGACGCGCTGGGCCTCGCGGACGTCTGGGCCTTCGACTTTGTCGACATGACCGCCCTCCGCGCCAACGCGAATGTCATCGCCCGTCTGCTGATTGAATACCGCGACGAGATCGTCTCGGTTGAAACGGATCAGATGCATGTCGTTGAATTTGCCGATGAAGAGGCGCTCGAGAGCAAAGGCGTCTCCAACATGGGTTCAAACATCGAGGCGCTGACATCCGTCAGCACGGTGCATAATCTCGGAATCAAAGGCGCGGGGCAGTACATCGCAATCATTGACACCGGGATCAAAGCCGACCATAAGGAGTTCAAAGGCTCCGATGGGAAATCCCGCGTCGCGTATCAGCAATGCTATTCTTCAGCCGCTTCTTCTACGAGTAATTCCTCATGGTATGGCACAACTGCTGTTTATGTCGTGAATCCTGTCTGTGAAGGCGGTACCACGCATTCTGCCACCAGCGCCGCGCCTTCCGGCGCGAAATTCGCTTCTAATTTCAACCATGGGACGCATGTCGCGGGCATTGCGGCCGGTAAAAACGGCATCGCTCCCGAAGCGAAGATCATCGCCGTTCAGTTCTTTACCGAGTACATCTATTACCAGCAGAATGATGACGGAACGGCAAGCGATACTGTTTTATTCAAAGGTGCAACATATTCAGACAGCGAAGAAATGAAAGCGCTGCAGTACATCCAGAGCCTGATCAAGCAAGGTATTGTTCCCGCCGCGGTGAACATGAGCTACGGCAACGGCGGCAAATACACCGATTATGTAAGCTATATGAATGATTCGTATTATCAAGAACTCACGGAAGCAGGAGTGATTCCCTGCGCCGGATCGGGAAATGAAGGATCGACAACAGGAATTTATTATCCCGCCGCGAGCAAATACACGGTCGCTGTCAGCGCGTTGTCCTATCAAAGCGAACCTTATCTTTGGTATTCATCCAATAATAACGCCCTTGTGGACATTCTCGCGCCGGGGGAGAACATCAATTCCTCGATGTATACGGACGACTATGAATACAACACCATGAGCGGTACATCCATGGCGACGCCGATGGTCTCCGGCGGCTTTGCGCTGCTGCGTCAGATGTTCCCGAACTATAACGCAGAGCAGCTCAAGGAACTGATGTTCACTATGAGCGATAAGCGTGCCTCAGACGATACGTTTAATCATCCGGTGATGAACTTCGCGAATATCGCCGAATACTATGATATTCGGGTGCCCGTTCTCGGGACCGATTACACAATCGCTACCGGCAACAGAACCGTCACCGTGACTCTCAATCCGAGCTCCGATTACAACGGTTACAAAGTCGATCTTTACAACGCCGACGGGAAGCTCGTAGGCTCGAAGACCCTTGCCGTGAAGAAAACCTCCTCGGTTACCTTCTCCGGCTTGACCAATAACTCCCTTTACACGGTCAAGCTTCAGAGTTACAAAGATCTCTCCGGCAAGAAAAAGTATTCCTCCTACACAACGGAGACGGCGGTTTCGCCGATGACTGTCCCGACCGGTCTGTCCCTGACGGTCAACACGGATCAAACCGTGACCGCGAAATGGACGAACAATGACGGCAGGCAGATCGATGTTCAGTATTCCGAGACCCAGAACGGCACATATACCTCTAACGTGTGCACAAGTCCCTGCACGATCAGCGGCCTCAAGACGAACACGGTCTATTACTTCCGCTTCCGTTGGTATAACACGGACTGCAACGCCTACAGTCCGCTGTCCGCTGTGGACACGGCCATGATCCTCGAGACGCCGGAAGAAAAGACTGTCACGGTCGGCTATAAGAAGATCCGCGTGTATTTCGACGATGTCAATACCCTGACCGGGCATCAGATCAAGGTCTACAGCGTCAGCCCTGAAAAGCTCGTCCGCACGGTCAACGTCAAGTACACATCCAATCCGAAATACGCCGATATCACAGGGCTTAACAACGGCGTTCAATACCGCTTCGAGATCAGCGCCTATACCACCGTCGGCAAGAAGACCTATTACTCCGATCCCGCGACGGTTTACGGGACGCCGCAGTTGAAACCGGAGACCGAGGACATTCCGACGAGTGTTTCCGCGTCCGGCGGCGCGAAGAAGATCACCGTCAGCTGGAAGAAAGACACCTGGACCGGCGGGCATTACATTGAGCTGCGCCGTCAGGACAACCGCGCCCTCGTCGCGAGTGCCTACGCCGCGAACAATGCCTCCTCGTACACCTTCTCCGGCGGGAACGTTGAATACGATGTTCCGTATATCATCCGCGTCTGGAAATACAACGAGAAGTCGCCGAAGGCCATTGGGGACAAATACGTCGAGACCTATGCCGTCTCCCTCGCGACGCCCGGCTCCTTCAACGCGGTCACCGGGGACAAGAGCATCGAAGTTACCTGGACTTCCGCCGGCCTCGCGGAACGCGTCGATGTCTATTACTCCACCTCGAGCAAGGGTCCTTTCAATACACTCGGCTGCACTTCATCCGACAGCCTTGTCCCGAATACCTGCACGATTGACGGATTGACGAACGGCACGCTGTACTACGTCAAGGCGTACTCCGTGTATGAGCTCCGTGGCGGGGATTCCTTCAAAAAGGACGTTGCAAGCGACTGGACCGCGGTGAAGTCCGCCGTGCCGCTGCCGGTGTCGGATGCATCCTCCGTGACCGTGAAGCCCGGTTCGAAGTCCGTGACGGTCTCGTATGCCAAGGATAGCTCCGTGGACGGCCATATCATTCAGCTGTACAAGCTGAACGGAACGAAGGCGCAGTTGGTGAAGACCGTAACCTCCGCGGATAAGGACGCCAATGTGACGGTGGCGTTCTCCAATCTTGTCAATGACGCCAAATACCGCGTCACCATCTGTTCCTACTTCAAGATCGGCAAGACGACCTACCGCGGCGCGCTTTATACCACGGAAGTCACTCCGTCCGCGAATGCCGCCGCGTCAAAGGAAATCCTCGGCGTGACCGAGATGACGGAACCGTTCGACGGATTCGTGGATCCGGTCGGCGGGGACGATGCGCAGAGTGAGGAAGGCGTTGACGTCGAGATCAAGGAAGAGGAAAAGCAGCCTTCGATCTTCGACCTGTTCCGCCTGTAATAACCATACAAACCACGCCGGGAAGTTCAGCTTCCCGGCTTTTTTTATTTAACCGCGGAAAATTGGTTCAAAAATGTCAATTGGCGGTTGACATCGAAGGGCATTCGCCGATGTAAACTAATAAATGTAAGGGAGCGATGAAGAAAATCCACGAAACTCATTGCGAACATACGGGTGTTTTTGAAATGACAACGAATTATTGACCAAAGGAGACTAAAATGAACAAAACCAACCCGAAAAACAAAATGCAAGTCTATCTCAGCCGCGAGGAGCAGAACCGGTACGTGGAAATCGTTCAGGGGAAGACGAACGCGGGGGACCGGGAAATCAGCGAAGCGAAAGGCATTCTCTTCGAGAATAACCGCGGCTTTATCACCGCTTGCGCGATGAAATTCGCCCGGGCGTTCACGAATAACGTCGTGGACGCGGATGATTTCCTGTCGGATGCTTATCTGGGTTTTCAGACTGCCGTTGAGAAATTCGACCCCGCCCGCGGGCTCACTCTGCTGACGTGCGCGAAGCCGTGGATCTACCAGGCGATGCAGCGCGGCAGCGAACGTTTCGCCTACTGCACTTCCGCGAGCGGCGGAGACCGCGCCAAATTCCGCAAGGGACTCAAGCTTCAGGAACAGGGCTTCACCCGCGATGAGATCAGCGAACTGGTCGGCGTAAACTGGGCGGAGCTTGAAAACATGGGCCGCGGGCGCAGTCTGCAGGATCCCTGCTATTGGGATGATGACAGCGGCATGGAGTTCGGAGACGCCATTGCCGACACTTCCAATGAGACCGCCGAGGAAATTGAAGATAGAATTGATAATGAGGCCATGCTGGAAGCCATACGGAAGGCGCTCCCCAATCTGCCAAAAGAAAACAAGCGTCTGATTCAGGCTTATTACGGCATTGGCATGGAAAAGCACACGCTCGCGGAGCTTTGCGAGCCCGCCGGTGTGAAAACCCCGAGCGCGGTCAAGAAGAAGGTCGACCGCTGCATCGCGGAAGTCCGCGTATCGGCTTTCTCTTACATGAATCTGCCGCTGGCCGGATAATACGGAGAAGGAGGAATACGATCATGATTGGAGCAATTATCGGCGATATCGTCGGAAGCAGATTTGAATTTGATAACCACAAAGGCACGGATTTCGAATTCTTCCACAGCGCGGATTTCTTCACGGACGACACCGTGATGAGCTTGGCGGTCGCGGAGGCGATTCTGAAATCCATGGACACCGGGGCGGACCTCTCCGCCCTCACCGTCAAATTGATGAAAACCTACGGGCGGAAGTATCCCGACTGCGGCTTCGGCGGGCGGTTCAACCAATGGGTCTTCAGCGGGAACACCAAGCCTTACAACAGCTTCGGCAACGGCGCGGCCATGCGCGTCAGCCCCTGCGGGTTCGCCGCGAAATCGCTTGAAGAGGCCGTCTCCTTGGCGGACGCTGTCACCCGCGTGACGCATAATCATCCCGACGGAATGGCTGCCGCGGAAATGACCGCGTACTGCATCCGCGCGGCGTTGGACGGGGCAGGGAAAGACGATCTCCGCGCGGCGTTGAAATACGACATGAATTTCACGCTGGATGAGATCCGCCCGACGTACGGGTTCGATGAGACCTGCGCCGGTTCCGTTCCGCAGGCTATCGAGGCCTTCCTTGAGTCAACGGACTTCGAGAGCGCCATCCGACTGGCCGTCTCCATCGGCGGGGACAGCGACACGATCGCCTGCATCACCGGAGGCATCGCCGAAGCCTATTACGGCGTTCCGCGGTGGATGGCGGAGAAGGCGAAGACTTACTTGGGCGCGTATCTGCTCGCGGCGCTGGATGCCTTCGAGGCGCGTTTCCCATCCAAGATCATTGACTGAATTTCGAACGGCGGGACCCTGTTCCGCCGTTTTCCTTTTATAATAACTGCTGAGATTTGAGTCAAATACGAGGCAGAAATGATCAAAGTCAGTGAAGTTTACACAACAGCGCCCGCGGAGTTCAAAACGGAGCTGCAGCGGCTGGTGTATCGGAAATTCGCGGAGCTGGGGATTCCCTTCACCCGCGTGGACAACGACCCCGCGGTCACAATGGAGGACTGCGAAGCCATTGACGCTTCGCTGCAGGTCAAGACCTGCAAGACGCTTTTCCTCTGCAACCGTCAGCAGACGATGTTTTACCTGTACGTCATGCCCGGCGACAAGCCCTTCGTGACGAAGGAATTCGGCGCCGCGCTCGGCATTTCCCGTGTCTCCTTCGCGCCGGAGCAGTTCCTGCTGCCGAAGCTCGGCACCGTCATCGGCGCCACGACCGTCTTCAGCGCTTGGCAGGAGTCCGCGAAGGATGTCCGCGTTGTTATTGATAACGAGGTGTTGAAAGACGAATGGTACGGCGGCACGGACGGCACGACGACGTGCTACCTGCGGATCGCGGTGAAGGACTTCCTTGAGAAGATACTTCCCGATCTCGGTATCACTTATACCCGAATCAACTGACAGCAAAACACCCCCGAACGTTTGTCCGGGGGTGTTTGATTCGCGAATGACTTACGCGGCCTTCTTGAAGCCGTCCTTCAGCAGGACGGAGCGGTTGAAGACCATGTGGTCGGCGGTGCTGTCACGGTTGTCGAGGCAGAAGAAGCCGACGCGCATGAACTGGAAGGTCGGCGCGTTGACGCCGGTGCGGTTCTCCTGCTTGTCGAACTCGCGGGCGACATCAACCAACGCCTTCTCGACCTTGCATCCCTGCAGGATCGTGAGGCTGTCGGGGTTCAGGCACTCGAGGAAGTTCTTGTCCGGGCCGTCGGGCTGGGCGTCGGCGAAGAGATTGTCGTAGAGGCGGACTTCCGCGTCGGCGCAGTTATGGGTGTCGACCCAGTGCAGCGTCGCGCCCTTGACCTTGCGTCCGTCGGCGGGATCGCCGCCGCGGGATTCGGGATCGTACTCGCAGAGGACTTCGACGACCTTGCCGTTCTCATCCTTCACGCAGCCGGTGCAGGTGACGAGGTACGCGCCCTTGAGACGGACTTCCATGCCGCCCGGGGACATGCGCTTCCACTTCGGGACCGGGACCTCCATGAAGTCTTCCTCGTCCATCCACAGGTCGCGGCTGAAGGTGATCTCATGCGTGCCCTGGGCGGGGTTGACGGGATTGTTCTCGACGGTGAAGGTCTCGATCTGACCTTCCGGATAGTTGGTGACGGTCAGCTTGATCGGATGCAGCACGGCCATCGTGCGCTCGGCGGTCTCGTTGAGATCGTCGCGGAGGCAGTGCTCGAGTTCGGAATACTCAATGACGTTCGTGCGCTTGCCGACGCCGATGACGTCGCAGAAATTGCGGATAGACTTCGCGGTATAGCCGCGGCGGCGCAGGCCGCAGAGTGTCGGCATACGCGGGTCATCCCAGCCGGAGACGTAATTTTCCTGAACCAGCTGGCGGAGCTTGCGCTTGGACATGACGGTGTGGTCGATGTTCAGGCGGGAGAACTCAATCTGGCGCGGCTTGTGATAGGGGATGGAGACATGCGTCACGACCCAGTCATAGAGCGGGCGGTGGTCTTCATACTCGAGGGAGCAGAGGGAGTGCGTGATGCCTTCCAGCGCGTCCTGAATCGGGTGGGCGAAGTCATACATCGGGAAGATGCACCACTTCGTGCCCTGGCGGTGGTGATTGATGAAGCGGATGCGGTAGATCACCGGGTCGCGCATGTTGAAGTTGCCGCTGGCGAGGTCGATCTTCGCGCGCAGGGTCATGGCGCCTTCGGGGACTTCGCCGTTCTTCATCTTCTCGAACAGCGCCAGGTTCTCCTCAATCGGGCGGTCGCGGTACGGCGAGGTGGCCGGGGTAGAGGTGTCGCCGCGGTTGGCTTTGAACTCTTCCGGGGAAAGCTCGCAGACGTAGGCCAATCCCTTCTTGATCAGTTCAATGGCGTATTCGTAATCCTTTTCAAAATAATCGGAGCCGTAATAGAAACGGTCGCCCCAGTCGAAGCCGAGCCAATGAATGTCCTGCTTGATGGCGTCGACGAATTCGGTGTCTTCCTTGGCGGGGTTGGTGTCATCCATGCGCAGGTTGCACAGGCCGTTGAATTTCTCCGCCATGCCGAAGTCAATGCACAGCGCCTTGCAGTGGCCGATGTGCAGATAGCCGTTCGGTTCCGGCGGGAAGCGGGTGTGGACCTGCAGCCCGGCAAACTGACCGCCCTCGGCGATGTCTTCTTCGATAAAGTTGTAAATGAAGTTTCGATTCTCGGAAACCTCTTCTTCGGGATTCTTAATCTCGTCAGCCATATTCGTGCTCCTTATCGGCGATAAATCATCTCTCCATTTTAGCATATTTCCCGCCGTACGGCACAAAATAGGGAACATTGCGAAGGCAGACCCGCCGAGACAAAAAAACGCTCCCCGCAATCGGGGAGCGTTCGCGTTTATGTTGTTACATGGCTACGCCGTTGTTGATGAGGTCGAGAATGTCGGCGCTGTTGAAGCCTTCGGGGAGGATCATCCAGTAGAGGATGTCGTCCTGACGAATGAGATACACGGAGCTGCCGTCGGCGTCCTTCCATTCGGACTTGGAAACAGCGGTCTCGAAGCGGGCGTCGGAATAGAGCTTGAAGGCGGTTTCGGCTTCCTCAGCGTCGTACTCGGAGTCCCAGACGGTCTTCGCGAAGAGCAGTTCGCCGTCGGCGTTCGAGGTGTAGAGGTAGTAACCGCCGCCCCAGCCTTCGGCAGCAACGGCTGCCTGACGGTCGGAGATGCGCCAATCATCCTTATAGCCGGAGGTGAAGAGCTGGAGGATGTCCGCTTCGTTCAGTACGGTTTCGGCGATGATGTCCTTCTCGTCCTTGACGATGGCGGAGCGGAAGGGTTCGGGGTTGATATCGACCGGGTGATCCTTCAGGTACTTCTCCGGGTGCATGATCTGCTCAACGCTCTCGGGAACGTTCTCGTAGAGCTTGTTCACGGCATCCCAGCCGCCCTGCGCGTACATGTACCAGACGAAGTCAAAGCCGTAGTAGTACGGGAAGAGCAGGTCGTCCTGGAAGTACTTCGGCGCGGAGTCAAAGACATCGGATGAGGTTTCATAATCATCGTCATCGTAATCGTAATCCTCGTCGTAATCTTCCAACAGGTCATCCGTGTCGAGGAGCGCCTCAACCAAGGTCGCGTCGCCTTCGACCAGGGCGCTGATGATGATGCTGCGTTCGCCGTATTCTTCATCCGAGACGCTGTCAAGATTCAGGCCTTCGGCGAATTTCGGCGTGTTGTACTGCAGATAATGCGTGTATTCGTGCGCCAGCGTGCTCGCGTTCTCGTAGTCGGAGAGGTCGGCCATCAGGTACATCTGATTCTTTTCGGTGTCATAGAAACCCGCGATCTGTTCCGCGTAGAGATCGACGTAGAACTGCTTGAGGTCGAAGTTCTCCGGGACGAAGCCGAGGATGCGGAGCAGACCGTTTTCCTTGGCGTACTCCTCATCGGTCTCCGCGTTGATGTCGTTCATCAGCTGTTCGCGGAGCTCATCCGTGGTGAGGTAAACCGGCGCGAATTTCTGATCGGTGCTGAGTTCGCGGGTCATTTCGGTCATGTCGATGATGAATTCCTCGACTTCGGAAAGCGGCCGCGTTTCGCCGACAGGCTCCGCGGTGATTTCGACTTTCATTTCAACCGGCGCCTCTTCAGTGGGCGCGGCTTCGGCCTCAATGGCCTCTTCCGTCGCGGTTTCGGTCGGGACGGTCTCTTCAACAGTCTCTTCGACCGTTTCTTTCACGGTTTCCGTTTCAACTACGGGCGTCGCGGTGGCGGCGGGTTCCGCGTTTTCGAGAATGGGCTGGTCGGAACCGTTGTTGTAATAGTCCTGAACGGTTTCCTCGACGCTCTGACGTGAGAGGACGAATAAGGTGCCGGCGCAGCAGGAGACAAGCCAGCAGCAGCAGATGGCCGCGATTGCGACAATAATGATAACGATTGTTTTGTTGCTCATGTTCACCTTCCGTTTCAATAAAAAGATGCTAATCTTCTACCATTGTTTCTAAATATTTTAACGCGTATTGGACGATTTCGTTGCGCGGATTTATTTTTGCCGCCTTATTGATGTCCGAAGCCGCGTTTTTATAATCCTCACGCAGGATATCCGCCCAGCCGCGGTAGACCAGGAGAATGTCGTCCCCACTGTTCCGACGGAGCGGCTTCTCAAGCAGGGCTTCCATGTCGTCCGCGTATCCGAGATGAAGCAGGGCGTTGAAAACGCCCGGGCGGTAGTAAAAATAACGGTCGGGGAGCCCGTTCTCAATCGCCGACTGATAATATTCCCAAGCGCCGGCGTAGTCCTCTTCCCGCTGCAGGATCTCGGCGAGATTGTACTGCGCGTACGCGTTCTCCGGCAGCATCTCGCTGTCGGTGCGGGCCTTCGTCTCGGCGCGCTGAAGGTTCAGCTCCTCATAGAAATTCTCCGACAGCGCCTCGAGAACGTCGTTTTCCATCTCTTGCGGATAGACAACGATGTACGCCCTCTGGAAGGGATACCAGGCGGCGAGGAGATCGCTGCTGAGGAATGAATGCGCCCCCGGTGTGTTCGTGTCTTGGCAGATGAAGGCGTCAGCCGCCTCATCGTATCCGTACACCAGCAGATACCGTTCGGAAAGGCGGTCGTCATGCAGCCAGGAATAGTAAGGCGTCTGATCCAGAATGCGGATGATGACCGGGACGCCCTTGCGGAGCAGCGCGGTCAGGGTGTCCGCGTCGCCGTTGATGCGTTCAATGGCGGTGTATTGCTCCGGGTAGGTATCCGTCAGGTACAGATTCAGGTCGCTGAAGCTGACGGAGGGATCGGTTGATGAGGGATGGATGACGTCCGCGATTTGATATTGGTTCTCGGTCTCGCCCCAGAAGCGCAGATCGGCCGAGAGAATGGCCGCGGCGCCGTTGAAGAGGTCCGCCCGCTCAAATACCGGCGGGATCAGCTCGATGTGCTCGGATTCTTCCTCGGCTGTGTCGGAGGAACTGAATTGATAATTCAGGCTGGGGTCCAGGTATTCCCACTGCGCGACGTTCTCATATTCGGAAACGACGGTCTGCGTCACGCGCAGAGCCGCCAGCGGGTCGTCACTGCTCGCGCCGGCGATGCCGCTCAGGTCTTCGGCGAAAAGAACTTCCTCATCCGGCAGCTCCGGGACGGGATAGCTTTGCGGTTTGACGGTTTCCTCTTCACCCATGCGTGTCGCGTCGAAGAAGTCCCTCGCGCTGTTTTTGATCAGGGAGAACGTGGAATAAAACGGATCCGCGAGAACCTGCCTGAACCTTGGGACGTGATACGCCCACAGCAGGGCAAGCACCGCGAGGATCAGAATGACCAGCAGGATCGTACCGAAAGGAGTTTTCTTCTCTTCGTAAAAGAAAGGCTTGTACTTATTTTTCATTATTCCTGATCGAAGCAAGTACGCCGAAGAGGATCACCAGCACAAGCACAGCGGCGCCGATGAGCAGGCCGTCCGTCTCGTGCTGATTTTCGAAGTAATCCGGGATTACATTCGGAAAAGTCTCGGGAAGCGGGGTCGGGGTGGGCGTGACGGTCGGTGTGGCCTGTTCCGTGACGGTGCTGCCGAGCAATGCTGCCGGTTTGGGGAGGAAATCCTGTCCGGCGATGAAGAAGAACACAATGAGAACAGCAAGGATCGCCAAAATATAGAACTTGAAAGATGTCTTGGTAGTCTTTTCTTTTTCGGGCATGTTGATGCGGACCTTTCTGTTTGCTGTATGCTAATTGAACGAAGCGGCGGCTTCCTCTGCCGCGGCTTCGGGGGTGAGCGCGTTCTTGATGACCTGCAGGATGGCGTTGTTGATCACAGGCAGGAGCTTGTTGGAAACCTGATTGTTGGGCACGAGGGAAGCCTTTTCGGCAATCGCACTCACGGTTTCGAACTCCGCCGAGGTCTCCCAGACGGTATGCCCGGCGGTGCGGACGGGCAGATACCCGGCGCGCATTGAGAACTCATCATTGACGAGCTCGCCGGCCATGTATTCCGCGAAGGCGACCGCGGTGCCCTGCAGCGCGGTGTTCTGTTCGGTCATGACCAGATTCCAGGAGGATACCATCGGGTAATCAACCGGCTCTTCCTGTGTCGGCAGCGCGGCGAAGGACATTTCCTGCGTGCGGTAGTGGCTGAAGGATGAATAAGGGGAGATGATGATGTTCAGCGTCCCGTCCATGAAGCGCTGCCAGACCTGGGTTTGATCCAAGAGCTGGGCAATGGACGGCGGGAAAGCGCCGTTCTGTCCGCCGGTGACGAAGAAATTCAATGTGTCCACCAGCTTGGTCTGATCCAAGTACGGCGCGCCTTGATCGTTCGTCATTTTACCGCCGGCGTTGAGGTAGACGAAAGCGCCGAACATGGACGAGGAAGACGTCGGGGCGAAGCCGATCGGCAGGCCGTGCGTCAGAATGCTGCTCCAAGTGCTGACGTCGGCATCCGCGCCGAATTTCGCGGTGCGGTAGACGAGCACGATGGCGTCGCCGAGAACCGGAATGCCGTAGACGTTGTTGTCCACGACCGCGGCCTGGCGGGCGTAGCTGTACCAGCTTGAGCCGTCATTGAAGAGGGAGGTCGTGATCTGCTGCAGCAATCCGCGTTGAACAGCGGACTCCATGTCGCTGCGGGAGAGCAGGACAAGGGACGGCAGGACGCTTTTGGCGGCGTTATTGGCGGCAGTCAGGGAGTTGAGAACGCTCGCGTCGCCGGTGGTGGCCTTGACGGTCAGCGTGATATGCACATCGGGGTACTGCTCCATGTACTTATTGGCTGCGTCCTGAAGCGCGCGGCCGGCGGGCGTATCCTGTGCCGGGTCGAACTGCGGCGGGATCCAGATCTCGAGCTCCTGAATTGTCGGAGTCGGCTCAACTTCTTCCTGCGCCGCTTCTTCGGCGATTTCAACCGCTTCGGCGGCAATGCTGACAGCCGTTTCCGCGAATTCAACCGCTTCGGTGGGATTCGGGGTCGCGGTGACGGTTTCATCCGCGGTCTCGGCCTCGGCCTGTCCTTCAAGCGCGGTCGTGATTTCATCAACACTCGAAGGCTCGGCAGTGGATCTGAAACTGCTGACAAGCATCCCGATCGGGTTGGTCGTGTCTTCGAGAATGCCGCAGCCGCACAGGAGCAGCGTCAGGCTGAGGAAGCAAATTAAACGTATTGCGAACGCTTTACGCGGAGATTTCAACATATTGACACCTTTCTTCTTTATCTTATTATAAGCGGTAAATTCACGAAAGGCGCTAATTAAGGGAAAATGGTCCGGAGGTCAGTCGCGCATTTCCTCGATGTGGTAAATATAATCGAGCGAACTGAGGGCGGCGATGATCTCTTTATGCGTCTTGTACTTCTTGAGCTCCTCGCTGCTGACGGAGATGGAGATGGTATACACACTGAGACCGGAGTTCGCGTAGGCAGGATTCAGCTCGATGTCGTCGATGGTCATGCCCAGCTTGCGGATGGTGGCCACGAAGTTCTGAAGGGAGGCGCTGTTGATCAGTTCGAGATGAATTTCAAAATGGTTGGAGCGGTCCTTCAAGGCAATCTCCGCGGTGGGGAAGATGGACAGGACGCAGAAAATGGCGGCGAAAATGATCAGTGAGAGCGTATAGCAGCCCGCGCCGCAGGCCAGGCCGAGAATGCAGCAGGTCCACAACCCCACGGAGGTGGTGAGGCCTTTGATCTGGTTCCTGGAGGAAAAGACGATGGAGTTGATGGAGATGGTCGAGATGCCGATCATGACCGCGCCGGAAATCAAATACGGCCCCTGTCCGTTGGTCAAGAAGATGTCAACGAAGACCGCGCAGGCGGCGCCGAGCGAAACCAATGTGAACGTCCGCAGCCCGGCGGAATGGCGCTTCGTGGCGCGTTCCGTGCCGATGATGGCGGAGAGGACAATCGCGAAAATCAAACGGAGACAGATTGAAGATACGCAGAAGTTCCCTGCCCAGGGTCCAAAGAAATTGCTGATCGGGTCGTTAAAATTTAACATTTAATTTCTCCTGAAAGGTCCGGAATGGAATCTTGTCGGTTTTACCAAGTTGCTGAAATCCTCCTCCGCGGCGTTCGTGAAGGCGGCTTCGTCTTCATTGACGCTTAGGTCGGGGAGCTCTTCCTGAATCTTCTGAATGCGCTCAATCAGCAGCTCCGCCGCGTTCTTGGGGCTGCCGTTCTCGTCCAGCTCTTGCACCGGTTCGAGCTCTTCCAGCTTATCCGAATAGGAGCCGGAGAGGTGCAGCGCGAGTTTCGCGCAGATTGGCGCCACGAAGTCAAACAGAATGCTCGAGGCGATGATCGAGGTCTGCAGCAGGCTGCCGGCCTCTCCGCCGAGGGTACGGGCACCGAGGGCGGCAAGACCGACTGCAACGGAGGTCTGCGGGTACAAGGCAAGGCCGAGATAGTTGCGGATGTTCGCGGGCTTCTTTACCGTCAGACAGCCGAGAAAACTGCCGGCGTAGAGGAAGATGCCGCGGACGAAGAAATACGTGACGGCGATGAGCAGCACGGAGACCGTCCCCGCCGCGGCGTCGCTGTTGAAGAGCGCGCCCAGGTTGAAGTTCAAACCGGAACGCACCAGGAACAGCAGCAGGATCGGCGGGCTGAAGTAATTCAGCTGCTTGAAGATCGTGTCGTCGTCCATCAGGTTCGCGAAAACGATGCCCATGGACATGCAGCCCAGCAGCGGCGAAATGTCCAGAACGGAGCAGAAGCCGCAGAAGGAGAAGAGAAAGGCGATGGCGACGATCAGACGGTTGTCGGTGGAATGATGCTGTGAGAAGAACAGGTACATAAACACGCCGAACAGACCGCCGATGGTGAAGGCGATCAGGTTCCGAATCAGCGGCGCGATCATGAGGCTCAGGTTGATGCTCTCGCCGGAGAGCATCGCTGCCGCGGCGGAGGTGGCAATGCTGTACGTCAGCAGGGAGACGATGTTGCTGAAGGCCAGGACTTCGAGCAGGGTCTCAACGAAGCTGCCCTTCGAGTGCGTTTGACGGATCACCATGATGATGGACGTCGGCGATACCGCCGGGGCGAGCGAACCCATGATCAGAGAGAGTTCCACGGAGAGCCCAAGGACGCGGTTCATGACCAGGAAAACGCAGACGGCCGAGACCGCGGACTGGATCAGAGTGATGACCACGACTTTCGGCCCGTTCTCCTTCAGGGACTCGATGCTGATGAACTGCCCCGTGCTGAAGGCAACGAACGCTAAGGCGATATCCGCGAGGAACTCCATCCCGCTGATGATGTTTGACGGAATGAAATCCAGGCAGTACGGTCCGAGCAGGATGCCGGCGGCGATATACGCGGTGACGTTCGGCATCTTGAGCTTCTTCGTGAGGCGCGTCATTAAAAAGCCGCCGAGCAGCATCAATGAAATGGAAATCATTGTGCTTGTGGCCGGGTTATTTGAATGGATATCGGTTCGTATAAGCTCTAACACTGTCTGCCCCTTTTTTAGGTGTTTATTTTATACGTATGTTATAATAAAATCAACTTATAAATAATTATCGAATAATAACATCAAATTATCGGAAAAGCCATGCTTGATTTAAAACTTGAGACACTTTTGGTTACAGCCGAAGAGCAGAACTTCACGAAAGCCGCGGAGATACTGAACCTCACGCAGCCGGCTGTCAGCAATCATATCGCCCACCTCGAAAAAGAGACCGGGGTCAAGATCTTCTACCGCAGTAAAGGGAAGGTCCGCGTTACGCCCGAAGGGGAGATCGTCATCCGCTATGCCAAGCGCATCAAGGCGCTTTACAACCGC